>NZ_CP022521.1:301944-603888 GCF_002234535.1 Actinoalloteichus hoggarensis | reverse complement strand
GAACGCCCCGGCGCTGGACGGCACGGGGCGTGGAGACGGCAGCCGCTGACGGGCTGACACGTGAAAGCCTCGTTCCTCCTGCGCGGGCCGACCGTCTTCGACGGGCCTTCGTCGTGGCGCAGTCGCCTGCGGCCACGAAACCAGCGGTCTTCGGTAGAACTGGCGTCAAGGATAGCGCACGACGCGGCGAGGCCGGAGCAGGCCCTCCCGGCGCCGGGTTCGTCGGTGCGGCCCTCCGGGTCCAGCGTCGCACGGCCGTCGCCCCGTCGGCGTCGCGCGCGGCGGCCCGGCCGCCGGCCACGCCTACTCGGAGGCCACGCCCACACCCCCTGCCGAGGTCCGTGGGGCGCCCCGCCGCCCGCGGCCTGCTCGGCGCCGCCCGACCGCACGACCCCGGGCAGCCGGCGCCGGAACACTCGCGCGCGACGAGCCTCGGCCCGAGCAGGTCACTACCTGCACCCGATCACGCACGGCATGATGGGAGCGTGGCCGATCTGCGACGCCCCGACGACTCCGATGAGGCACCTCCGAGCAACGCCGCGCTGCCCGCAGGCTCGGCGCCGAGTCCTGACCAGCTCGACGCGGTGCAACGGCGTGAGTTCGAGGACTTCCGCCGCTTCCAGGAGTATCAGCGCTTCCAGGCCGCGCAGAACGAGGAGAAGCCGCCGGAGAAGGCCGTCCCGCTGTGGCGGCGCATGCTGCGGAGGAGGTTCGTCCGCAGGCTCGTCATGTTCGCGATCCTGGTGGTCGTCGCCCTGCTGGTGCAGCAGTGCATGTTCGGCGGCGGGGGGTCCGCGAGCGGCCCCAATGCCCAGAGCCCCGGATTCGGCACCGGCGGGAGCGTCCGACCCGACAACCCTCGGGAGACCGTCCGCACCGTCTACCACTACATCGGGCATCACGAGACGGGCGATCGACGCCCCTGCACGCTGTTCACCGCCTCGGCCGCCGCCGAGTTCGCCGAGGCGCACGGCGCCGAGGACTGCACGGCCGCCGTCAGGGGACTGGCGGCCGAGGTCACCGATCCCGAGCAGTACGCGAGCCCGCAGTTCGGCTCCGGCGTCGGCCGGGTCGACGGCGACACCAAGGAGATCAGCTCGTGCCGCTCGATGACCGTCCGGGGCGGGCCGTCGCTCGGCACGTTCGCGCTGGCCCGGCATTCCGACGGCGGCTGGCAGGTCACGGGCTACACGATCGAGGAGGACTGCGCCCAGGCGCCGCCCTCGGAGTCGGAGTCGGAGTCGGCCGCCGATCCCACGGTCACCGGCAGGCCGTCGGAGACCGTCCGGCTGCTGCACACCCACGTGGTCTTCGGGCCAGCCTCCCAGGGCTGTGCCCTCTTCTCCGCCGAGGCCGCGGCGGCCTTCGCCACCGCGTTCGGCGCCCCCGACTGTGCGTCGGCGGTGCGGACGCTCGGGGAGGACGTCGAGACGAGCTACCGCAGTCCCGGCTTCCCCGACTCGGCGAACAGCTCCACCGACGGCGTCGCGATCATCAGCTCCTGTGAGATGACCATCGCGGGCGGACCGCCCCTGGGGATCTTCGAGCTGACGTACCAGGACGACACCCGGTCATGGCTCATCACCGATCACCAGTCGGAGGACTGCGGCTAGCGCCTGGAGAGCCGGGCGGTGACACCCGCCCGGCGGCGCGCGCACTCCCCGTCGGCTCGCGTTCGGTTCCCCGAGCGCCGCGCCAATCGAACACCGCGCCGGTCTATGCCCCGTCCGGCTGCGTCTGCTCGGACAGCGCCCTCCCCCGGGCGGATCGACCCGCGGCAGGCGACTACTCGGCACCCGCGTCGGAGTCGCCTGTGATCGGTCCGATCCACCGGGACCGACCCGCACGGACCGTCCCACCGTGGACTGGACGACACGAACCGGATGTGGAGGCGCCGACACCACCCCGTTCATGACACCCGCCCACCACCGGCCTGCCCACGAGCCAGGGCCGCCCACGGGCGCCGCCGACCGCACGGAGCACGGAGCACGGAGCACGGAGCACGGACAGACGAATCGGGCCCCCGCCGCAGGTACGCGGCGGGGGCCCGATCAGCTGATCGCCTGGGAACCTCAGGAGGCGTTCTCGTCGGCCAGCAGGTCGCGGGTGCGGTTCGGGTCGACCGGGATGCCCGGGCCCATGGTGGTGGAGAAGGTGATCTTCTTCAGGAAGCGGCCCTTGGCGGCCGACGGCTTCGCCCGCAGCACCTCGTCCAGCGCGACCGCGTAGTTCTCGACCAGCTTCTCGGTCTCGAACGACGCCTTGCCTATCACCATGTGCAGGTTGGCCTGCTTGTCCACCCGGAAGGCGATCTTTCCGCCCTTGATCTCGGTGACGGCCTTGGTGACGTCAGGCGTCACGGTGCCGGTCTTCGGGTTCGGCATCAGGCCACGCGGGCCGAGGATGCGCGCGATCCGACCGACCTTGGCCATCTGGTCCGGGGTCGCGATCGCGGCGTCGAACTCCAGCCAGCCGCCCTGGATGCGCTCGATCAGCTCGTCGGTACCCACGGCGTCGGCGCCCGCGGCCTCGGCCTCGGCCGCCTTGTCACCCGTCGCGAAGACGATCACGCGGGCGGTCTTGCCGGTGCCGTGCGGCAGGTTGACGGTGCCACGCACCATCTGGTCCGCCTTACGCGGGTCGACGCCGAGCCGGATCGCCACCTCGACCGTGGAGTCCTTCCGCGCCTTCGCGGTCTCCCGGGCCAGCTTGGTGGCCTCCAGCGGCGAGTAGAGCCGCGCGCGGTCGATGAGCTCTTCGGCCTGACGGTAAGCCTTGCTGCGCTTGGTCATGTCCTCTGTTCCTTCGATTCTGGATCAGTCGTGGTGACGGGCCAGCGCGTGGCCCTCCCACACCCGAGCCCCGCAGGACGCGGGGTCGGATTCGACAGGCGAACGAGTTCGCCGTGGTCAGATCTTGGAGACCTGGTTGAACGACAGCTCCACCGGAGTCTCGCGACCGAAGATCGACACCAGCACCTTGAGCTTCTGTGCGTCGGCGTTGACCTCGTTGATCGTCGCGGGCAGCGTGGCGAACGGCCCGTCCATGACGGTCACCGACTCCCCGACCTCGAAGTCGACCTCGATGCTCGACTTCGCGGCCGCGGCGGCGGCCTTGCCCTTCTCCGGCTTCGCCTCCTCGACCTGCGGCACGAGGAACTTCAGCACCTCGTCCAGCGTGAGCGGCGAGGGACGCGAGGTCGCCCCGACGAAGCCGGTGACGCCCGGCGTGTTGCGCACCGCGCCCCACGAGGCGTCGTTCAACTCCATGCGAACCAGGATGTAGCCGGGCAGCACCTTGCGCTGCACCTGCTTGCGCTGGCCGTTCTTGATCTCGGTGACCTCTTCGGTCGGCACCTCGACCTGGAAGATGAAGTCCTCCACGTCGAGGGTCTGGACCCGGGTCTCCAGGTTGGTCTTGACCTTGTTCTCGTAACCGGCGTAGGAGTGCACCACATACCACTCGCCGGGCGCGCTCGCCAGCGCGGCGCGCATCTCGGCCACCGGGTCGAACTCGGGCTCGTCCTGGCGCTCCTCTGCCGACTCGCCTGCCGAGAGCGCTTCGGCAGCAGCACCGTCGGTGGCCTCCGTGGCAGTCTCGCCGGCCTCGGCGGACTCGACAGCCGTCGAGCCCTCATCGGCGCCCTTGGCGTGCACCTGCTCGTCGGACAGGCCGGTCAGCTCCTGGCTGTCCTCATTGGAGGTCACTGTCGGTCCCGCTTCCTCTCGTGTGTCGCGGTCGCGGTCCGTCCACCGACCTGCGATCCGCAACGGATCGAGATCAGCCGAACAGCCACAACACGCCCCGGCTGAAGGCGATGTCCAGTCCCGCCACCAGCGTCACCATGAAGGAAACGAAGACCAGCACCACCAGTGTGTAGGTCACCATCTGCTTGCGCGTGGGCCAGATGACCTTCCGGAGTTCGGCCACGACCTCGCGGACGAACCGCCCAAGCCTACGCGGCAGTGACGGGCGCTTGCCCTTCCCGTCGCGCGACTCGGTCGGCCGCCCCTTCCTCGGGGTGCCCGAACTCACTACCTCGCCCTTGGACGACTCGGCGTCGCCGCCGCGTCGATCCTTCCTGGCAGCCGGGCGCGCGGAGGCGCGTCGCTCGCGACGCTCGGCGGCGCTGCGTGGTCGGGAGGCGTCGTCGCCCTCCCCGTCCCGCTTGTGCTCGCGGTCCTCGCTCACGCTGCGCTCCTCCGCTCAGCCGTCGGCTTCGACGCAGGGGTGACAGGACTTGAACCTGCAACCTGCGGTTTTGGAGACCGCTGCTCTGCCAATTGAGCTACACCCCTTCGGCGAACGAACCGGTTGGTTCACCGCCGTCCGGACATCCTCCCGCATCCTCCCCGCCGCATGCGCAGGCGGGTCTGAAGCAGACAGGCTGCCTAGGAACGGAAGTGTACGGTACGCGACCCGCATTACTCCAACCCCATCGCCGACCGACGTTCGCCCGCGGCGACTCCAGGGGCAGGCTCATCGACAGAAGGCCAGGTCTGGGAGCATTCCGGCATGGCCGTTCCACAGACAGACAGCCCAGTTCCCAACCCGCACCGCCCCCGGATCTCGGCGCGGGTGAGCGGCATCCGCGAGTCCGCGACCCTGGCAGTGGACGCCAAGGCCAAGGCCCTGAAGGCAGCGGGCAGACCAGTCATCGGCTTCGGCGCCGGGGAGCCGGACTTCCCGACGCCGCCGCACATCGTGGCCGCGGCCGAGGCGGCCTGCGCCGAGCCGAGGAATCACCGTTACACCCCGGCGGGCGGCCTGCCCGAGCTGCGCGAGGCGATCGCCGAGAAGACGCTGCGCGACTCCGGCTACCAGGTGGACCCCGGTCGGATCCTGGTCGCCAACGGCGGCAAGCAGGCCGTCTACCAGGCCTTCGCCACCCTGCTGGACCCGGGTGACGAGGTGCTGCTGCCCGCGCCCTACTGGACCACCTATCCGGAGGCGATCACGCTCGCGGGCGGTGCGGCCGTGGTCGTGCCCACCGACGAGTCGACCGGCTACCTGGTCAGCGTCGAGCAGCTCGAGGTCGCCAGGACGGCCGCGACGAAGGTGCTGCTGTTCTGCTCACCGTCGAATCCCACCGGTGCGGTGTACCCGCCCGAGCTGGTCACCGCCATCGGCCGCTGGGCGGCGGAGCACGGGATCTGGGTGATCACCGACGAGATCTACGAACACCTGGTCTACGACGGCGTGCAGGCGCTGTCGCTTCCGGTCGCCGTCCCGGAGCTGGCCGACCGCTGCATCGTGGTCAACGGGGTCGCCAAGACCTTCGCGATGACCGGCTGGCGAGTGGGTTGGATGATCGGGCCGAAGGACGTCATCAAGGCGGCGGGCAGCCTTCAGTCGCACCTGACCTCCAACGTGGCCAACGTCTCGCAGCGGGCGGCACTGGCCGCCGTGTCGGGTCCGTTGGACGCCGTGACGGAGATGCGGACGGCGTTCGACCGCAGGCGGCGGACGATCGTGTCCATGCTGTCGGCGATCCCCGGCGTGACCTGCCCCACCCCGCAGGGCGCGTTCTACGTGTATCCCTCGGTCCGGGAGCTGCTCGGCAAGGAGCTGCGCGGCAGGCGGCTGACGTCGAGCGTCGATCTGGCGGAGGCCGTCCTGGAACACGCCGAGGTGGCCGTGGTGCCCGGTGAGGCCTTCGGCACCCCCGGTTACCTGCGGCTGTCCTACGCCCTCGGCGACGACGACCTGGCGGCGGGCATCGAGCGGATGAGCACGCTGCTCGCCGAGGCTCGCTAGATCGCCCCGCCCGGACGCGCACGGCCGAGGCAGCGCCGTTCGAGCCCGTCGACACCGCCGGAGGTCTCGCCCCCGGCGGTGTCGCGTTCCCGGCCTCACGGTCAGGCCGCCCTCACTCCGGCCGGGGCGTCCGGCGCCCGTGATCGGCGCGTTCCGTCTCTGCTGGTCCGCGTCGGTCGGGGATCGGACCGCGACCCTGCGGTCACCCGCCCGCGACGGCGACAGGCGCCGCGGCGGTCACCCGGTGAGATTCACCCGCCCAGGTGCGCCGATCAAGCCAGTCGCACGCGAGCGATCGCCCGACCCAGCACCGCCTGTCCTCTGCTGCGCGCCGTGACGGTGACCTTCAGCGTGCCGTCGTCCTCCCGGCCGCTCACCTTGCCGGACAGCTCGATGAGTCCGCCCGCCTCGTCGTCCGGCACCACCACCGGTCGGGTGAAGCGAACGCCGTACTCCACCACCGCGGCCGGGTCACCCGCCCAGTCGGCCACCAGCCGCGCCCCCTGCGCCATGGTGAACATGCCGTGCGCGATGACGTCGGGCAGGCCGACCGCACGGGCCACTCGCTCGTTCCAGTGGATCGGGTTGAAGTCGCCGGACGCACCGGCGTAGCGGACGAGGTCCGCCCGGCTGACCGACACCCGCAACTCGGGAAGCAGGTCGCCGACCTCGACGTCCGCCGCGACACGCAGGCTCATGCCCTGGTTCCTTCCGATTCGCTCGCGGCACCGGCCGCTTCCGCCGAGTTCCGATCCTGGGCTGCCGATCCGTTCGAGCCCGGGGCGGGCGAGTCGGCCGTTCCCCTGGCGACCAGCATGGACCGGGCGACCGTCACGAGTTCGCCGTCCTCGGTGCCGATGTCGGCGCGAACGGTGATCATGTCGTTGCCCGCCCGGCTCACGATGCTCTCGACCGTCGTCGTGGTCAGCAGGCGGTCGCCGCCTCTGATGGGGCGGTGGTGGACGAAGCTCTGATCGCCGTGCACGACGCGGCTGTAGTCCAGGCCCAGTTCGGGATCGTCGGTCAACACCGTGGTCGCGCTCATCGAGAGGATGACGGCGAACGTGGGTGGCGCGATCAGGTCCGGATGCCCGGCCGCGAGCGCGGCGTCGACGTCGTGGTGCACAGGGTCCGCCGCACCGACCGCGAGGGCGAACTCGCGGATCTTCTCCCGCGCGACCTCGTATGGCGCGGTAGGCGGATAGACACGTCCGATGAAGGCTTGATCCAGGGCCACGCGTCTTACCGTACCGAGGGGTGGTGATCGAGGATGCCGTCAGGTTCGCCCGGCAGCGGGCCGTCTTCCCGCGACGCCCTCGCAGGCCCCGTCGCGAACGAGCGGGTCAGGACCCCGGACACGACCAGGGCCCCCACCGTGTCGGTGAGGGCCCTGATCTGGTCGTGTCGTGACGACGGGGGTGCGTGAGCACCGATCCGGTCAGCGGGTCTCCTTGTGCACCCGGTGGGTGTTGCAGTTCGAGCAGTACTTCTTGATGCCCAAACGGTCCGGGTCGTTCCGCCGGTTCTTCCGGGTGATGTAGTTACGGTGCTTGCACTCCTCGCACGCCAACGTGATCTTGGGGCGAACGTCGGTGGCGGCCACGGGGAGCCTCTCTCTCACTCGGTCTCGCGGGAACGAGATGGTCGACCACTGTCATGGACAGTGGACCATCTCACTTGGTAGCGGTGGCCGGACTTGAACCGGCGACGCAACGATTATGAGCCGTTTGCTCTACCAACTGAGCTACACCGCCAGGCAAACGTGACGCAACAAACACGACTCTGCCGCGACACTCAACTGCTCAGTGCCGCGACGAGATCGTGGAGCCCCAATACGGAATCGAACCGTAGACCTTCTCCTTACCATGGAGACGCTCTGCCGACTGAGCTATTGGGGCCTGCTCGGCTGGGAGCGATCCAGACTCTACACAACGATCGCCCCGATTGAGAAATCGGGGGTACCCGCGCCGACCTGCGCTAACCGACCAGTGTGAGCACCGTCTCATCGTAGAGGCCGCGGACCCGCACCGTGCGGGCCTGCAACCAGGCCTCGAAGCGGTCCAGCGGCAGCGGCCGCGAGATCAGATAGCCCTGCGCGATGTCACAGCCCATCTCGACGAGCTGGTCCCGCACCGCGTCCTCCTCCACGCCCTCGGCGACCACCACCAGGCCCAGCGAATGGCCCAGTTCGATGATCGAGCGGACCACCGCCATGTCAGACAGATCGGAACCCATGCCGAACACGAAGCTCTTGTCGATCTTGACCTCGTCGACCGGAAGCTGCCGCAGATACGCCAGGGAGGAGTACCCGGTGCCGAAGTCGTCGACGGCCAGCACGACGCCCAGCGCGTGCAGCCTGCGCAGCACCGGCAGCGCGCGTTCCGGGTCGGACATGACCCCGGACTCGGTCAGCTCGAAGGTCAACAGCTGCGGCGGCACCTCATGCCTGCTGAGCGCCTCGCCGACCCGCTCGGGGAAGCTCTCGTCCGCCAGGTTGCGCACGGACAGATTCACCGCGGCCGAGATCCGCAGTCCTCGGTCGAGCCAGCCGCGCACCTCGATCAGGGCGCGCTCCATGACGAAGGACGTCAGCGCGTCGACCAGGCCGGTGGCCTCCACCGCGGGCACGAACTCGTCCGGGTCGAGCCTGCCGAACTCGGGGTGCACCCATCGCACGAGCGCCTCCACGCCGACGACGGCTCGGCTGCGCAGCGCGATCTTCGGTTGGAAGTGCACCTCGACCTGGCCGGTGTCCAAGGCCTGCCGGAACTGGGTGACGAGCTGGAAGCGTCGGAGGAAGATCTGCCCCATGCTCGGCACGTAGCGCCGGACCCCGGCATCACCGGTCCTGGCGGCACGCATGGCGACGTCGGCCTGTTGGAGCAGCGCGTCGGCCGGTGACTCCTCCTCGGTCGGCTCCTCGTCCAGGCAGGCGTAGCCGACGACGGCGGAGGCCTCCACCGTCAGGCGATCCACCGGGTAGGGGCGCACCACCTCGGCCAGCAACAGCTCGGCGAGCGCGGCCAGCTCCTCGTCGCCGCGGTCCAGGACCAGGACCGCGAAGGAGCCGCTCTCCAGCCGGGCGAGCGGGGCGTCGGCCCCGAGCACGTCGCGGATGCGGCCCCCCGCGGCGACGACCATCCGGTCGCTCCAGGCGTGGCCGAGAGCGTCGCTGACCGTGGAGAGGACGTCCAGGTCCAGCCGCAGTATCGACGCCTGGCGCCCCGGCTCGATGCGGGCGTCCGCGGCCTCCCGGAACCCGGGACGGTTCAGCAGGCCGGTCAGCGGATCGTGATAAGCGTCATGTCGCAGTCTGCCCAGCAGCCTGCGGTTGTCCATCGTGGTCGCGAGATGGCTGGCCAGCGTGCGCAGCAGCCGGATGTCGGCCTGACCGAATCCGCGCCAGCGACTGATGCGGTCGTGCACCTCGACGGCACCGAGCAGCTGGTGAGCGCCGCGCAAGGGCACGATGAGCGCCTCGTAGGCGCCTCGACGCCCCAGGGCGGAGCGGATCTCCTCGACCGCGTCGATCGCGCGGAAGTACCGCACCTGCGTGCCGGGAAGCTGGAGAAGCGGGTCGTCCTTGAGCTCCCCGTTCGGGAACGCCGCCGAGGGAAGCGGCTCGCCGGAGACGACGCTGAACCGGTCACCGTCGGGATCGAGCCGCAGATGCAGCACGACCCGGGTGGCGTTGAGCTGATCTCTGATCCGGTCGGTGATCGACTGCCACTCGTCCCGGGAGTCCGCGACGGCAGGAGACCGTTCGCCCGCGGGCCTTCCCGCCACGTGCTGGCCGGAGCGCGCCACGGTGAGGCTCACATCGCTCAGCGCCTCCAGATCACGCCGTTCCCGCAGCAGACCCGAGTAGGCGCGGTAGAAGGCGGCCACCGCGAGACACAGGAAGACCAGCAGCGCCCATCCCCACGGCGCCCGGTCCGCCAACTCGAATCCGACCAGGCCCACCGACGTGTTCAGCAGCCCGACCGCGAGGATGTAGGCGGCCATGCGCACCGCGCCGGAGAAGCGGACCTCTCCACCGAGGACCCGCATCGCGGCCAGCGCCAGCAGCATGCTGATCAGCGGGGAGAACAAGGCGCCGAGCATGACCGGCAGCCAGCTCGGTCCCACGCCCTCCAGAAGCCTGCCGAACACCGCGACCATCGCGAAGGGCACCGCGACCTCCAGGCACATCACCCCCGCGTTGTAGATCGCGTGGCTGTAGGCCCGTCTGCTGATCAGCGTGCCCATCAACATGCCCATGCCCGCGAGCAGGTGGGCGATCAGCACCACTTCGAACGGTGCGATGAGCAGACCGATGACCAGTGGGATCTCGGTGAAGGAGACCGTCCAGCCGACCCGGTTGACGTCGACGTGGATGGTGAAGCGCTCCGCGAGGAGGAAGCCGACGGCCAGGAGCGGCGCCGTCCAGTAGAGATCGGAGCCGAAGTCGCCGGGCACCATGACGCTGACGAAGAAGGAGGAGAGCAGGCCGACCGTCAGCAGTCCACTGGAGAACCAGCGGAAGGCACGCTGATGCTCTTCGGCACGGTGGGGAGGGCTCGTCGACTCCTCGTCGAAGACCTGGCCGGGGCCGTCGGACATGCCATCCTCCTCATGCCCCGCCGGGCGCGCGGAGTAGGCCGAGGGTTCGCGCAGGCCGACCCACGAGGTCACATATGTTTTACCATAGAAATCCGGCTTCCTTTCATGACAGAGCGCTAGATCTCAACCTTTCCTGCCGTGACCGACAAACTACTCACGGCTATTGACCAGAATGGCGTGAGCCGGTAAGCGATTGCCTTTCGATCTTGAATCACGATCAGCGACCGGCCGACGACAGTGAGCATAAGGCCAGGTCAGATCGATTACGTCGCCAAGGCCGCCGCCGGCGGATCACCGACGACTCGGACACCATGACGCGAGCGGACAGGGCGGAGAATGGTCGGTAAATCGATTACGCGAACGCTTTTCGAGTCGCCGGGTCACACGCTCTTTCTTGACAGGCGAGACGATTAGTCGCTCCGTTTCACAGGAGAGGAAGATCGGCTTCCTGCCTCTGTCGACGCGATCGTCCGCGCCTCGGCCTCGCGCGGCTCGGCGGCTCCGCGTCTCGCCGATCGGGTGATCGAGTCCTGGGACGCCGGGAGACGGGGCGCGGGCATGGAACAGGGCCGGCCGGTACCGCGGTGCGACGGTGCCGGAGCCGGCGCCCGGCCGGAACACGCCGCGGCCGACGCCGGACGCATCGCATGCCACACGCCGCGGTACGAGGTTCAGCCGACGTGACAGCCGGGTGCCGCCGAGCCGATTCCGCGACAGTCGGACGCGGACCCCGGCCACCGCCGCCGCGGTCCCCCGGGGGACTCCCTCCGCACGGACCGCCGTGACCCGTCAGATCGGCGAGGCCGCGATGAACCGGCCGCGCACGATCCGACGCCCGCGGCACCCGCCCGGACTAGCGGTAGTTGGTGAACTGGAGCGCCAGGTCGAAGTCGCCGGCCTTGAGCAGGCTGATCACCGCCTGCAGGTCGTCCTTCTTCTTGCTGGTGACGCGAAGCTGGTCACCCTGGATCTGCGCCTGCGTGCCCTTCGGGCCCTCGTCGCGGATCTTCTTGGCGATCTGCTTGGCCTTCTCGGTGGAGATGCCCTGCACCAGCGTTCCCGTCACCCGGTAGATCCGACCCGAGACGGCGGGCTCGCCGACGTCGAAAGCCTTCAATGAGATGCCGCGCTTGATCAGCTTCTCCTTGAAGACGTCGATGGCGGCGGAGCAGCGCTCCTCGGTCTCCGCCTCGATGGTGATGGCCTCTTCACCCGACCACGAGACCTTCGCACCGGTCCCACGGAAGTCGAAACGGTTGGCGAGCTCCTTGCCCGCCTGGTTCAGCGCGTTGTCGACCTCCTGACGGTCGACCTTGCTCACCACGTCGAACGACGCGTCGGCCACGTCCACACCTCCGAAGAAGAAGACTGGTCACCCGGCTCCTTGGCGGGCCAAGACCAGGGGAACGCTACTCGGGTGGGCACCCCGCGCAGAGCCTGCCCCGTCGGTATGTATGCTGTGTCTCGCTGGTCGGCGCGCCGACCGGTCTGGCGGGTTGCCCGAGCGGCCAAAGGGAGCGGACTGTAAATCCGTCGGCTTCGCCTTCGAAGGTTCGAATCCTTCACCCGCCACACCACGGAGAACGCCCCGATGACCTGGGAAGACAGGGTCATCGGGGCGTTCGTCGTCTCAGGGGTCCCGGATTGCTGAGGACGGCTCGCCACGGGCGGCTGTGCCAGATAGTGCCCGCAGAGCGACGCCTTCGGCGCCCCGGGCCGACGCCGTCCGCGCACCGGCCGCGTCCTCGTCCTCGCCGACGCGGCGCCTGACCTCTCAGCAGCACAGCCGCGGAGTGCCGCGCCGATCGGACGCCGCGCCCATCGGACGGGGGCGGCCGGGTCATCCGCCCGTGAACGCCGTCCCGCCGTAGTGGATCAGCGCGATGACCAGGCAGCCTGCCGCCGAGGTCGACACCACGGCGCGGACGACGTTCCATCGCGCCCACCGCGCCTCGAATCGAGAACGCGCGGCCGTGAGCTCGGCCGCGGGCGACGAGCCGTCGACCCGTGCGAGCTCGTCGTTCATCGGCACGTTGACGAGCAGCGTGATCATGATCACCATGAGGTTCAGAGCGAGGGCCGCGAGCAGCCAGCCCGACGCGGCCGAGGGATCGTCCGCCAGGTGGACCGCGGCGGCCGAGGCGGTCAGCAGCGGCGCGCCCGCGAAGCCGAGGGCGAACCAGCCGTTGAGGATCGCCACGTTGATCCGCTGCATGGCGTGGACGAACGTGCGGTCATCGGCCGTACGCAGTCCCGGCATCACGGCACAGGCGAAGCCGTAGAACAGCCCGGCCGTCAGCGCCGTCGTCAGAGTCGCGCCGACGAGCGCAAGGGTCGACAACGGGGGCACGGATGCTCCTCAGCTCAGCGGGGCGGATGTCGAGGCCTCGGCCGGGCCCGACGCGCGGTCGTGGGCGCCTGCGGCCTCGGCCGCGGTCCTCGGAGACCAGACACCGGTGGCCGCCGTGCGTCGCGCGTAGTCGGCGAAGTCCACGGGCTCCCGACCCAATGCCTGCCGGACGCCGTCGGTCAGGTGGGCGTTCCGGCCGTCGAGGACGGTGGTGAACAGTTCGGTCAGTGCGGCGACCTCGTCGGCGGGGACGCCATGGGCGGCGGCCTCGGCCGCGTACTCCTGCGGACCGACCGACCGGAATCGGATGTCGCGGCCGGTGGCGGCGCTGATCTCCGCCGCGGCGTCGGCGAAGGTCAGCAGGCGCGGACCGGTGACCTCGTAGAGCAGCCCCGCATGCCCCGGCTCGGTGAGTGCGGCGACCGCGACGGCGGCGACGTCGTCGGTGTCGACGAACGGTTCGCGCGCTGTCGACGCGGGAA
Organism: Actinoalloteichus hoggarensis; assembly: GCF_002234535.1. Classification (NCBI taxonomy): domain Bacteria; kingdom Bacillati; phylum Actinomycetota; class Actinomycetes; order Pseudonocardiales; family Pseudonocardiaceae; genus Actinoalloteichus; species Actinoalloteichus hoggarensis. Next base: position 590,697 of record NZ_CP022521.1, on the reverse strand, counting down.
GCGCGATCTCCCCGTGGCGCACCGGCTCCAACAGGAAGTGCTCGCTGAAGTTCTGGTGGAACCAGCTTGCTCGGACGATGGTCCAGTCGACGCCCGCATCGCGCACCGCCTGCTCCGCCCGCAGCGCGCCCGCCTCCCCTCGTCCGGACAGCAGGACGAGTCTGCGGACTCCACCGCGTACCGCGAGGCTGACGAAGGACTCGACGGTCTCGGCGGCACCGGGAAACGCGAGATCGGGGTGGTACGCGATGTAGACCGCGTCCACGCCGTGCAGCGCGGCCTGCCAGGTGGCCGGGTTCGTCCAGTCGAAGGCGGGCGAGGCGGTTCGGGAGCCGATCCGCACCGCCAGGTTCAGTGCGGCGAGGCGGGCGGCGACGCGGCGACCGGTCTTGCCGGTGCCGCTGAGGACGAGGACGGGACGCTCCGAGGAGGCGGGTTCTGTCATGGCGACCAGTGAAGTCGACCGAGATGAGACGATCCATAGCCGACGGTCTTGATTCCATCATCCATCGTCTACAGTGCGGTGTATGGGCATGGACGCGCTCGCGGCACTGCTGGACGGTCCGAGGGCCCGTGGCGCCTTCCTGCTGCGTTCGGTGCTGAACCCGCCCTGGTCACTGCGGATCGAGGATCACGCACCGCTCACCCTGGTGTCCGTGGTCCGCGGCACGGCCTGGGTGGTGCCGGACACGGGACAGGGCGTCGAACTGGCCGCGGGCGACGTCGCGATCGTCCGGGGTCCTGGTCCGTACACGGTCGCCGACGATCCGATGACACCGCCGCAGGCCGTGATCCATCCGGACCAGCGTTGCAGCACCCCGACCGGCGAGCCGCTGAGCGAACTGCGAGACCTGGGCATCCGGACCTGGGGCTCCGATCCGAACGGGTCGACCATGATGCTCACCGGGACGTATCAGGTGGACGGCGAGGTCAGCAGGCGCCTGTTGACCGTGCTGCCGCCGCTGGTGGTCCTCCGGGAGGACGCCTGGGACTGCCCGGTGCTGCCGCTGCTCGGCGACGAGATCGTCAAGGACGCGCCCGGGCAGACCGCCGTCCTCGATCGCCTGCTGGACCTGCTGCTCATCGCGGCCCTGCGTGCCTGGTTCGATCGGCCGGAGTCGGCGGCGCCCGGCTGGTATCGCGCTCAGTCCGATCCGATCGTCGGCCCCGCCTTGCGCATCCTGCACAACGAGCCCGCCCGACCGTGGACGGTCGCGTCCCTGGCCGCCGCGATCGGCGTGTCCCGGGCGGCACTGGCGCGGCGTTTCCACGAGCAGGTCGGCGAGCCGCCCATGCGCTTCCTCACCGGATGGCGGCTCGCCGTCGCCGCCGATCTGTTGCGCGGTCCGGACGAGACGCTCGGCTCGATCGCCAGGAAGGTCGGCTACAGCAGTTCCTTCGCCCTCAGCACCGCGTTCACCCGAGAACACGGGATCAGCCCCACGCGGTATCGAACCGGCCCGCGCGCAGGGTGAGTCCGCGACGCGCATCCGACCTCGGCGGCCGGTCGATCCCCGGCGACGATCGACCGGCGGCCCGTGACGGCATCGGCTGCCTGTCGCGGCGCAGGCACCCGGCGGCATCGGTTTCTGTCGCGGCGCGGCGCCGGGCACCCGGCAGGGCGCCGATCGACGGATGGTCGTCGGCACGAACGCGGCACTGCGATCGGGGCATGGGGGCTAGGGTTGGCGCGGCAGACTGTTCGCGTTCGAGCACCCGGGCCGCGAGCAGGATACGAGTCAGGGGGTTGCGGTGAAGGGAATCGTGCTCGCGGGCGGCAGCGGCACACGGCTGCACCCGATCACCCAGGCGGTGTCCAAGCAACTGCTCCCGGTCTACGACAAGCCGATGATCTACTACCCGCTGTCGGTGTTGATGCTGGCGGGCATCCGGGAGATCCTGATCATCTCCACGCCGGAGGACCTGCCGCTCTTCCGGAGGCTGCTCGGCAACGGGGAACAGCTGGGTCTGAGACTCGAGTACGCGGTGCAGCCGCAGCCGAACGGGCTGGCCGAGGCCTTCGTGATCGGCGCGGACTTCATCGGTGACGACTCGGTCGCGCTCGTCCTCGGCGACAACATCTTCTACGGCCACGGCTTCCCCCGGATGCTCGCGGAGCAGGTCACCGACATCGACGGCTGTGTGCTGTTCGGCTATGCCGTGCAGGATCCGGAGCGCTACGGCGTCGGCGAGGTGGACGCCCGCGGCAGGCTGATCAGCCTGGAGGAGAAGCCCGCCGTCCCCAGGTCGAACAAGGCCATCACCGGGCTCTACTTCTACGACAACGACGTGGTGGAGATCGCCCGCGGCCTGCGGCCGTCGCCCCGGGGGGAGCTGGAGATCACCGACGTCAACCTCGAGTACATGCGACAGGGCCGGGCCAAGCTGGTGAATCTCGGACGAGGTTTCGCCTGGCTGGACACCGGAACACATGACTCGATGCTGGCGGCGGGCCAGTTCGTTCAGGTGTTGGAGCATCGGCAGGGCGTCCGGATCGCCTGTCTGGAGGAGATCGCCCTTCGGATGGGCTACATCGATGCCGAGGCATGCCATGCGCTCGGAGCCAAGCTTGCCAAGTCGGGCTACGGACAGTATGTGATGGCCATCGCGGCCGGGGGCGGCACCGCGAACGAGGCGCTCTGAGCCGTCGGGGCGACGGCAGACGGGGCCGACGGACGGACGGCGGATCACCTCGGTCGGCGGCCGCGCGAGCGATCCGATCGAGCACCGGGGCGAGGGCCGCGCGCAGCACGCCGGCGGCCTCGGCTGCGTGCCGTCCTCGGCGAGCGACGGGCCGTGTCGGATGAGGTGTCGGCAGGCGATCGGGACCGCAGGGCCACCCGGGTTCGGAGGCTTCTCTCCATGACATGGGGACGTCCGATGTGTGCTGCGGCTGCCGCCGTGCGGCACGGCTCGGGCTTCCGCCGTGCGGACGAGCATGCGTCCGCATCGGGTATCACCAGGGCAGTTGACGGCCTGCCAGCTCTTCGAGCCTGCGGATGCGATCCTCGATCGGCGGGTGAGTGGAGAAGAATCGCGCCATCCGCTCCCCGGGACGGAAGGGGTTCGCGATCATCAGGTGAGATTCGGCGACGAGCCGAGGCTCGGGAGCCAACGGCGTGGCCTGGGTGCCCAGCTCCAGTTTGCGTAGTGCGGACGCCAGCGCCAGCGGGTCTCCCGTCAGCTCGGCGCCGGAGGAGTCGGCCTGGTACTCCCTGGACCGGCTGACCGCCATCTGGATCACGCCCGCCGCGATCGGGCCGAGCAGCGCGATCAACAGCAGTCCCAGCGGGTTGGGTCGGTTGGCTCCGCCACCGCCGACGAAGTTGAAGATCATCGCGAAGTTGGCCAGGAAGGTGACCACGCTGGCCAGCGCGCCCGCCACCGAGGAGATCAGGATGTCCCGGTTGTAGACATGGGCGAGTTCATGTCCGAGGACGGCACGCAGCTCACGTTCGTCGAGCAGGCGGAGGATGCCCGAGGTGGCGCAGACGGCGGCGTTGCGCGGGTTACGGCCGGTCGCGAAGGCATTGGGGGCCTCCGTGGGGCTGATGTACAGCCGGGGCATCGGCTGCCGGGCCGCGGTGGCGAGTTCGCGGACGATCCGGTACATGGCAGGCTGCTCCGCCTCGGACACCGGCCGGGCCCGCATCGCCCGCAGCGCGATCTTGTCGGAGTTGAAGTAGGCGTAGCCGTTGGTCGCCAGCGCGATTCCAAGACCGACGACCAAGCCGGTTCGGCCGCCGATGACCCCGCCGATGACGACGACGATCCCGCCGAGACCACCGAGGAGCAGAGCGGTCTTCACTCCGTTCCAATGCTTGTGCACGTCGCTTCGCCTCCGGTCGTCGTCCCGCGCTGACCAGTACGGCCAGGCCTGTCGAACTCCTTCGTTCCCACCACTGCTGCCCCCGGTCAACGATCCGGGCGACCAGGTCGTTCCCCGTCCGGGCGCCGCTGACCCGGCCGGGTCGGCACGCCATGGCGGGCAGGCACCGGACCGAGGCGGGAGGGCCGCGATCGAGTGACGAAGGACTCCCGCCCATTCCTCGGTCGGCGTGCCCGCTCGGGCGTTCCGACGTCGTCTCTCGGGCGGCCGTCCATCGCCAGGCGTCCGAAGGCTCCGTGGCGCCTTGCGCGCCTGCCGTGATCGGGTCGGAAGTCACCCGAATCGCGGATCCGTCCGCGGGCATCCGGCGGCGGGGCGGACGAGCGGCGTCCGATGCACGGCCTTCGTTCGCCCGGGTCGACCACGCCGGGCCGCTCGACGAGAAGTCACGGCGGCGCTGGGAGCCGCCGAGCCGGTGGCGCGAAGGAATAGTAATAGTCACTGATTCCACTGATGCCGGGAGTCAGTGGAGCCGTCGACGACATGTCGGGGTCGGAACGCAGGCGGAGTTCAGGCGACTCGCAGGGTTCCGCCGTCCTCCGACGTCGGGACTCCGCACGTCCCCTGCCTCGAGCGCGAGAGTGAGGTGTGGCGCGAACACCGGGGGCCGACGGCCGCGGCGAGGGACGGCGTCCGGGAGGATCGACAGCCGCGACCGCCCGTGCCCACCAGCATCACGCCTCGCGGATGGACGCCAGCTCCTCGCGGTAGCGCGGCTCCAGCCGGTCGACCCAGAGCTCCGGCCAGACCATGCCGCGGCCGGCGCCGAGCATGCCGCCCGCGACGGCCGCCAGCGAGTCGGAGTCGCCGCCGGTGGCCGCCGCTCGCCGAAGCCCGTTCTCCGGGTCGTCGGCGAAGGCGGTCGCGATGAGCAGCGAGGTGGCCAGGGCCTCCTCGGCGATCCAGCCGTCCCCGCCGTACTGGCACGGATCGAACTCCCACGGCTGGGCACGCAGGGGCGCGAGCCCGGCCCGAGCCCGGTCTAGCGCGCCCGCGACCTCGGTCCAGCCCACGTCCAGATAGTCCTGGGCGCTGGAGCGTCCCTCCCGTTCCCAGACCGTGCCGAGAACGTCGACGTCGACACCGGGCCGACCGTCCACGTGATCGATCGCCCAGTCGAGCGCGTCCGCGAGTTCGAGCCGACCGGCGAACAGCTCCCTCGTGATCCGCGCCGTGACCACCGCGGCGACCGTCGCGGTGGCGTGCCCGTGGGTGAGCACGGATTGAAGCGCGGCCGCGTCCCCGACCTCCGCGTCCGTCAGCCGTGAGTCGACGCCGAGCCAGGGGGCGCGCATGACGGTGCCGCAGCCTTTGGAGTTCGTCACCGAGGCATCCGCCCAGAACTCCACGCCGAGTCGTTCGACCGCGTACAGCGCGGTCAGACAGGCGTTGCCCGGCGCCCGGTTGTTGTCCGGATCATGCAGCCAGTCCAGGAATCGGGCGAGCAGCCTGCGGCGCAGCTCCGCCGGGCGCAGCGGTGTGAGTCCGCCCACGCCTGCCGTGTCGTCGAGGGCACGTGCGACGGCGATGCTCAGCTGCGTGTCGTCGGTGACCGCGGCCAGCCTTGGGAAGTCGGGGCCGCGCTTGCCGTAGACGTTCAGAATCCGCTGGTAGGACGCGAACTCCACCCCGAAGCCCCAGGCATCGCCGAAGGCCAGGCCGTAGACCGCACCGGCCCGTCGATCAGCGTGGTCGGATGGCGAGCGGTCGCCCGCCGCCCATGATCCGGTACCGGACGTGCAGGGGTTCTCCACGGTGCTCCCTCGGGCTGACTCGTTCCGTCCTGTTCGACGGCGGCGCCGCGCACGCCGATGTGGCCCGCATTGTGCAGCGCCGATGCCCCTCCGCGGGCCGAGACGCCGAATGTCGAGACCGATCCTTGACCACGGGGCGACCCTGTCTCCATCAACTTCTGGAGTCCGGCCCTCGTTTCGAGGCCGCCGACGTCCGTCCTCACCGGGCCGCATACGTCGTCCTCGGTGGGAGCCGACCGGATGTCTGCCGCAGCGGAGGCGGTCCGCCGCCGAGGACGGCGTGCCCGCTCGTCCGGCCGGGCACGATGCTCGGAGCCCGATCCGGCCGTGATCCGCCGGAAACAGCGAGGGCCGTCGTGGCATCGTGCACCCGACGCCACGACGGCGGCGCACCAGCCGACCGTGATCTGTTGCCCTGCGAGGCCGCTCGCGGGCGACGGCGGTCGTCACCGGGAGTCGTCGCGCCGGACGGCGCCCGAGCTCTGCCGACGGCCCCGCGCCGGAAGGAGGGGCTATGACACTTGTCAGGAAATAGTCATGACAGTTGACACTACCGCCGCGCCGTGGCGTTCTGTGATCCTCTCCGCATGGCATATCACTCCTGGTCAACGTCCTGTCGCGTGCTCACCGTCGCGGCGGCGGCCGCCCTGTTCACCACGGCGTCGGCGTGGGGTCCCGCTCCGGAGTCGACCGCGCTGCCGGACATCACGTGGTCACCCTGCGTCGATGACACCGCCTTGGACTGCGCGACGATCCCCGTACCACTGGATCACGCGTATCCGGACGGCGCGAAGATCGACGTGGCGCTGGCCCGCGCTCCCGCGACCGATCCTGACGCCCGGCTCGGCTCGCTGGTGCTGCATCGCGGCGGCCCGGGATACGGCTCGGGCGAGTATCTGCGGCTGATCCGAGCCGGTGCCGTCGCCGCTCCGGTCACCGACGAGGTGATGGCTCGATACGACCTCGTCACGGTCGATCAGCGCGGGACGGGCGAGAGCCGGCCCGCCGTCGCCTGCTTCGACTCCCCCGAGGACGCGGCGGCGTTCGGCGCCGGGCTGTCGCTCTACCCGACGACCGAGGCCGAACGCGTGGATCGGCTCGACCGAGATCGCCGGTACGTCGATCGCTGTCAGGAGAGATCCGGCGAACTGCTGGAGCACCTCGACACGCCGAGCGCGGCCCGCGATCTCGACCTGGTGCGGTCGGCGCTCGGTGAGGAGCGACTGAACTTCCTGGGTCAGTCCTACGGCGCGCATCTCGGCACGGTCTACGCACACCTGTTTCCCGAGCGGGTCGGTCGGACCGTCCTCGACAGCGTGCTCGGCTCCGAGGCGCAGTCCGGCAAGCCGACAGAGCCGCTGAGATCGGCCCGCATCGGCTCGGACGTCGAGGCCGATGCGGCCTTCCAGCAGTTCGCCGCTCGATGCACGGCGGAGGAGTTCCCGTGCGACTTCGGAGCGGGAGACCCGGTCGGGGCCTTCGACCGGCTCCAGGCCGAGCTGGCGGCCGAGCCGGTCGAACTGATCACGGAGGACGGCCGGGCGGCGACCCTGACCGACAGCTACCTGCCGAAGGTCACGGCCGCGTTCCTTTACCAGCCGACGATCTGGCCGTCGGTGCTGGCCCCGATCCTGACGGCCGTCGAGGAGGCCGTGGCGGACCCGACGTCCGAGTCCGGACGGTTCATCGCGGCGGACCTCGTGGACGGCAGCGGCGCCCTCCTCACCCCGTATGGCGACATCAGAGACCCGTATCACGCGGTGACCTGCACCGACGGCATTCATCCTGCTTCGCCGAGCGCCTTCGTCGATGCCGTGGAGGATCGCAGGACGCATTCACCCCGCTTCGCGGAGACCCGGGCCTGGGAGGACAGCGTGTGCTCGGTCTGGCCCGTCGGCGCGGACGATCGCTTCGACGGTCCCTGGGGAACCGACACCGCGACACCGGTACTGCTCATCAGCAACAGGCTTGACCCGGCGACGCCGCTCGCGGGCGCCGAACGTGCTGCCGAGCTGCTCACCGACAGCAGGCTGCTCGTCAACGAGGGACCGGGCCACATCGCCTCGCAGCAGTCCGGCTGCATCGTCGAGCGGGCAGGCGAGTACCTCATGAGCGGCACGCTGCCCGCCGAGGGGGCCGTCTGCGAACCTGATCCGCTGCCGTGATCGACGGGCCCGGGCCGGTCATCGACCGAGGAGTCCTCCGCAGAGAAGGCGGCGAAGCTATTACCACCAGGACGACTTCTTCGCAGCGCGAAGGCCTGATAACGTCGTCACGAAGATCATTCCGCGAGATCGCGGCGGACGGTCATGGACTGGTGGAGTTTCGTGACACACCGAGCACCTTTTCGTTGCGTCACGCGACGGTTCATACGAATTGTGGTCCGGGACCCGCAGAAACCGGGGCCCGTCCGCGAGGTGATCGATCGTCGGTCCGATGGACGAGAACACGGAGACGATCTGCCATTCCGGGACACCGCCTCAGATCTGACATGCTCGATCGCATGCCGGACACCGACTACGTCGTGATCGACGACATCCCGCTCGCAGGCACCCTGGTCGAATCGCTGCCCCGGGTTCAGCTCGTCCTCTCCGAATGGGAGGAGCATCGCAAGCGACACGTGAACCGCATTCGCCTTAAGGTATTGGCAGAGAAGAGTGCGACCCCGATGGTTCGCATCATGGCCCTCACCGAGGACACCGGTGCCGACGATCTGGACGCCGTCTGATCGATGGGCACTCGGTCGAGGCTGTCCCGGCCGAACCGCGAACGTCCGTCGTGCGGGTTCGATCGGCACGGCCTCGGCGTCGGCGGCCTCGGGCTGTCACGACGTCGACGTCCGGTTCGACGGAGTGTCGGCGCCAACGGCGGCGAGGCCCGGCCGCGGTGGAAGCCCACGCAGCGGGCAGTCGTGTTCGTCCTGTCGGTGAGAGGACGCGGGCGCGTCGGTGCGCAACGGGGCCGCGGGCGCCCGTGCTGAGGCGGGCCCGGGATGGGCTTCAACCGGCTGAGCGGACGACGCGCGCGCAGACAGGGAGACAGGGAGACAGGGATAGGCTGATCGTCTCGATCCGCGAAGGCGGTGTGGGTGCGAAGGCGGGCGCTGATCCTACGGCGCGGTGACGACCCGGGGCCGGCCCCGCTCGGATACGCGCCGACCGTGTCGATCCGCAGAGGAAGTTCGCCACGCCGCGAACGCACCCACCTGCCCGCACCGAGCCTGACCAGAACACGATGCCAGGAGGAAGGCATGCCGGCGTGCCGTCGATAGACCGCTTCGTCGTCGTCACCGGCGGTCCCGGTTCAGGGAAGAGCACGCTGCTCGACGCCCTGCACGCCGTCGGTTTCGCCCGCAGTGAGGAGGCGGGCCGGGGAGTCATCCGGGATCAGACGTCGATCGGCGGCCGCGCGCTTCCCTGGGAGGACCGGGAACTGTTCGCGGAGGCGATGCTCTGTTGGGAGCTGCGCTCGTTTCGGCTCGCCGCCGAACAACCCGGCACGGTGTTCTTCGACCGGGGTGTTCCCGACATCATCGGCTATCTCCGGTTGGAGGGACTGCCGGTTCCCGAGCACGTCCATGTCGCGGCACGGCGATTCCGATATCACCGGCGGGTTCTGATCGCACCGCCGTGGCCCGAGATCTACACGAGAGACACCGAACGACGCCAGACGCCCGAGGTGGCCGAGCAGACCTATGAGTCGATGGTCGCCACCTACAGCGACTACGGTTACGAACTGGTACCGCTTCCCCGTGTCTCGGTGGAGGAACGTCTGCGCTTCGCGACTTCTGTGCTGCCCTCTGATCCGTCCCTCTGAGGCGACGAGCGGCCGTGAGCGCGAGGGCGGCCGCACAGCCGAGGAGGCGCCTGCGCGTTCCGACGGTCTGTCTGCCCGCAGTCGATGTTCGCCGACCGTGTCGATGACGATGCCGTCGCGAACCGAACGGCCGGACCGACGGGATGGTGCCCGGCGGGCAGAACACTCCGCCGGGCGCGGCCGGCCGCCGCGTCGGCGTCGGTGTCTCTCCAGCACGGAATCCGGTGGCAGCGGCGGTGGGGCCGCACATAGATTCTCGTCATGACCAGTGCCGTACGTCTGATCCGCAGCCCCGAACTGTCCGATGTCGCCGAATACGCCTATGCCTCCACCGTCGACGCCCCCGCACGCTTCGTCTTCGCCGCAGGCGCCTGTCCGTTGGACGCGGAGGGCAACACCGTGGCGATCGGCGACTACGCGGAGCAGGCCCGCCAGTCGATGCGCAACCTTCGTGTCGCGCTCAAGGACGCGGGCGCCGACCTCTCCGACGTGGTGAAGAGCACCGTCTATGTCGCGTCCAGCCGCCAGGCCGACCTGGTGACGGCCTGGGAATGCGTGCGGGAGGCCTTCGGCGATCACGACGCGCCGAGCACCCTGCTCGGCGTCACCGTCCTCGGCTACGACGACCAACTCGTCGAGGTCGAGGCGGTCGCCGCCGTCCGCTGACCGGAGGCGGCGCCGGTGGCCGGTGCGATCGGCCCGGGTCGATGATCCGCCTCCGTCGACGTCATACCCGCGTCGACGGCCTGCGCCGATCGAGGACACACCTCGGTCGATCGCGCCGCCAAGCACATCCTGCGGCCCCGCAGGCACCCCGCCCGTTCGACGGCCCGGCCGGACAGCCCGGCCCCACGGCTCACGCTGGCCCCACAGCCCGGCCCGCTCGGCCTCACAGTCCCGCCCGACCCGCCCCACAGCACGGCCGGCGAACGGCTTGTCCCCGTCCGCCGGCCGATTCGCTGGACGACGCACTCCGGGTGCGATCCGGCGTGAACGGTGATCCACTGTGGAGGGTGCTTCGCGCCGGTCGTCGCCCGGCCGGATCGACGCCGCGATCTGATCGGTGACCCAAGCCTGATCGACGCCGCGGCATGATCGACACGGCTCGCGGGCAGTCCGCCTGACCGGCCGCCCGCTCTGATCGCCTTCGGCAGCGGTCGACAACCTCAGCAGGGCCGGGTCGCTCAATCGCCGAGGAGCCGCCGGAACCAGCGGGGCAGCCGGAGCGAACGTCGCCGTGGCACCTCGGTGTTCTCGCAGGCAGCCGAATGTTCCGTGTGCGATTCGGTCGCGCCGGGATCGGGGGGCTGCGGCGGTCGGGAACCGACTCTGACGGCTGTCGACCGTCCGGGCCCGTCTCCCAGCACAGGTCCGAACCCGGTTCGAGGGTCGGTCGAGCTCCCAGAGCCGGTCACGCTCCCAGAGCCGGCCTCAGTCACGGGGCCGGTCTCAGTCACGGGGCCGTTCCGAGCCTCAGGATCGGTGCCGGCTCCCGAACCAGCCCCAGCTTCAGGGCCGGGTCTGGTCGCCTGGCCGATTCCGGGCCCCCCGACTCTGGGCTCAGACCCCGGCACGGATGTGACGGCGGTTCCAGCTCGGATTCCCGGTCCCGCTCCGATTCCCGATCCTGCTCCGACGGCACCCGATCGGCGGCGGTCGCCCGCCGAAGGCGCTGGCAGCCTGCCGGCCGCCTCGGGTCGGGACGCCGCCGCGCCGAAGACGAGGCTCGGTGCCGTCGCCGGTCCGACATCACCGCACCGCAAGGCCATTCCCGGCGGCCTGTCGGGCCGGGTGGCCTCTACCACCCGCACGTCCCCCAGCACTCGGGCATCGCCCGACACCCACACGTCGCCCCAGGCCGGGGCGACGCCTGTCGTCGAAGCCCATCCAGCCGGCGGCCCGCAGGCTGCCCCCAGCCCTGACCCGGTGCCTACGCCGGCTGCCATCGGTCCCGTCCCCCCGCCTACGCCCCCTGCCGTCGATCCCGGCACGGTGACCGCGGCACGGTCTGGGTCGGAGTGCTGCGCCGCCACGCCGGCCCGCGTCAGCCCGCCGACGCCGGCACTGCCGACGACACCACCGGTCGCACCGGTGTCCGGGCTGGTGACACCACCGGCGGCACCGACGGCGGAGCCCACGACGGCCCTCTCCTCCCCTGTCATGCCCGTACCCACGCCCGCGGCGGCACCCCGGCCCGCGCCGCCCACACCGGCCCCCGATCCCCCACCGCGACCGGCGCTCACACCGCGCCCCGCGCCCCCCGGTGCACCGACTGGCGCCGAGACCACGTCCGCCACGAGACAGGTGATGTTGTCCGGACCGCCGCCCCGGTTGGCCAGGTCGATGAGTCGGGCGACGGCCTCGCGGGGCTCGGGGACGCCGGACAGCACGTCGGCGATCGCGTGGTCGGAGACGACGGCGGTCAGGCCGTCCGAACAGACGAGCAGTCGGTCGCCCACCGTGATGTCCAGGAGGAACAGGTCCGGCTCGGGTTCCGGGCCGCCGCTCTGCAGGGCGCGCACCACGATCGACCGTCGGGGGTGGTCTTCGGCCTCCGCCTGCGTCAGCCTGCCCGCGTCGATCAGGGACTGGACCAGGGTGTGATCGCGCGTGATCTGCCGGAGCACGCCTCCCGAGTAGCGGTAGGCCCGGGAATCACCGATGTGCGCGACGCCGAGTCGGGAGCCGTCCCAGGCCAGCGCCGTCAGGGTCGAGCCCATGCCCGCCGCCTCCGGCCGCGCCTCGCCGAGGGCGTTCAGTCGGGCGAAGGCGTCGGTCACGCCGTCCGCGAGCATGCGCAGCAGGTCTCGCCCTGGGCGCGGATCGGACAGGCTCGCGTCGAGCTCGTGGAGCGCGGCCACGACGACCGAGCAGGCGATCTCGCCGTGGGCATGGCCGCCCATTCCGTCGGCGACCGCGAGCAGCCGCGGGCTCGCGTACGCCGAGTCCTGATTGACGGAGCGTCCCCGTCCCGTATCGGTTCCGCCCGCGTACGCGAGCCACCGCCGATCACCGTGTCCCATGCACTCCAGTAGAACAGTTGTGGACACTGTTCACAAGCATCAGGCTTGTGGGGTCTTCTCGCGACGCGAACTAGGCTGGGCCTCGTGAATCCAGAGCCCACCGTCAGCACCGGCGACATCGCGCGGCTCGTCGACATGGGCCGGGCTGCCGTCAGCAACTGGCGGCGGCGGCACGACGACTTCCCGCAACCGGTCGGCGGCACGACGTCCAGCCCCCTGTTCTCCCTCCGTGAGGTGGAGGCCTGGCTGCGTCGACACGGCAAGCCGGTAGCCGTGTCCCTGGGAGATCGGGTCTGGCAGCACCTCCGGGCGAGCGCCGACGATCTGCGGCTGGGCGAGTCCGTGGCCGCCGCAGGCGCCTTACTCCTGCGCCTCCACGACGGCGACGACCACCGCGTCGCGCGACTGCCGGGCGGCGGCGACGGACCCGCGCGTCAGGCCGTCGACGGCGACTCGGCTCAGCTGCTGACTCGGCTCGCGGCGACGGAGGGGTGCCTGGAGGCCTTCGAGTTCCTGTGCGCCCGCTACCAACAGGCGCATTCCCGCAGGCTGCTCGCCACCTCCGACGAGCAGGCCGCCCTGATCGCCCGGCTGACGTTCCCCTCGGACGGCACGGTGTTGGACCCGGCCTGCGGGCTCGGCAGTCTGCTGTGTGCCGTCGCCGCCGACCAGGCCTGGGGTCAGGAGGTCGACGAGTCCTCCGCGGTCATCGCTGCCGTGCGCCTGCTGCTTCGCGACATCGACGCGACGGTGGTCGCCGGTGATTCGCTGCGCCGGGACTCGATCGGGCCCCGATGCGCGGACGGCGTCGACGTCGTGGTCTGCGATCCGCCGTTCAACGACCGTGCCTGGGGGTACGACGAGCTGACCGGCGATCCCCGTTGGGAGTACGGGCTGCCACCGCGTGGCGAGCCGGAACTCGCCTGGGTGCAGCACTGTCTGGCCCGGGTCCGAGCGGGTGGTCTCGTGGCGATCCTGATGCCGCCGTCGGCGGCGAGCCGCAGGCCGGGCAGACGGATTCGCGCCAACCTGCTTCGAGCGGGGGCGCTGCGGGCCGTGATCAGCCTCGGCGCCGGGCTGTCCGATCTGTGGCTGTTGCGGCGCCCGGAGTCGGCCGATCGCGCGCCGCGGCACGTCCTGCTGCTGGAGTCCGAGGGCGACGCCGCCGAGATCGAGGCGGCGTGGGACCGGGTGCAGGCCGATGCTCCGTCAGCCGACGATCCGATGGTGGCGGTCATCGACCTGCTCGACGACGACGTCGACGTCAGCCCGGCTCGACATCGGGCGCGGGCCACCGCGGAGGTGGGCGCCGAGTTCCAGGCGGCGTCGGAACGGTTCCGCGCGACCTCGATCGTGCCGCCGGAACTGACGGTGCTCGACGAGCGGCGTGCCCTGCCGATGACCACGATCGGCGAGCTGACGAAGGCGGGCCTGATCCTGGTACGGACGGCACCGCCGCACATGGTCCTGGGCGCCGGGGACGTCCCCGTCCTGACCAGTGTGGACCTGGAGAGCGGCGGGCCCGCCTCCGGGCTGACCCGCTCGAGCGATGACCTCGTGTCGGTGGAACCCGGCGACGTGGTGACCGCGCCGACGGGGCCCGTGCGGGTCGCCGCCCACGGGGGTGCGGTACTCGGCCCGCACCTCACGGCGTACCAGGTGGACCGGACTCGACTGGACCCCGACTTCCTCGCCGGCTTCCTCCGGCACGCGGGCAGGCTCGCGCCGTCGGGCTCCAGTCGGCTGGACGCACGTCGGGTGCGGGTGCCGCGGCTTCCGCCGGCCGAACAGCAGGCCTATGGTCGTGCCTTCCGCGCACTGGTCGACATGGAGGACGCTCTCCGGCAGGCCGCCGAAGCGGGTGCGGCCCTGGTGCGGTCCGGGCTCGACGGCCTCGCCGACGGTCACCTCCGGCCAGGCTGATCTCAGGCCTTCGTCGGACGTGGGCAGAGGGTGCGGGTACCGGATCGCGTGTTTCGTGGGAGGGCGCATGCTCGTCGCCGATCGATATGAGCTGGAAGAGCTTCCGCTCGGTCGAGGCGGCATGGGCGCCGTGTACGGCGCTCATGATCGGCATCTCGATCGGCGGGTGGCGGTGAAGTTCCTGTATCTACCCGGTGGTCCCGACGAGGAGTCGGAACTGCGCTTCATCCGGGAGGCCCGCATCCTGGCGCGATTGCAGCACGCGGGCGCGCCGATGCTGTTCGACTTCGGCATGTTCGACCAGCGGCTCTTCCAGGTCATGCAGTTCATCGAGGGTGTCACGATCGCGGATCTGATCGCCGAGCACGGCCCGCTTCCGGTGGAGTGGGTCGCCTCCATCGGCGCGCAGGCCTGTGCGGTGCTCTCGGCGGCCCACCGCTTGTCGATCTGCCATCGCGATCTCAAGCCGACGAACCTGATGCTCTGCCCGGACGGGAGCGTGACGGTCCTGGATTTCGGCCTCGCGATGCTGCGGGAGGCCGACGCGGCGCGCTTCACCAGGGCCGGGCAGATCCTCGGGACCCCCGCCTATATGGCGCCGGAGCAGATCCAGCGGGGTGTCGCCGGGCCGCACAGCGACCTCTATGCCCTCGGCTGCGTGCTGCACGAGATGCTCACGGGCAGACAGCTCTTCACCGGCCCGACCGCCTACGCGGTGTTCGAACGCCAGGTGAAGGAGCCCGCTCCGCCGGTGCCGGGCGTTCCCTTCGAGTTGAACCGCATCGTGCTGGATCTGCTGGAGAAGCAGCCCGCGGATCGACCCGCCGATGCGAACGCCCTGTACTCGCGGTTGGCACCGTTCGCCGTGAGTCCTCCCATGCTTCCCGGATTCCTTCACCCGCCGTCGACGCCCAGCCCCGGCCGGATGTACGCCCGCGCGTTGGGCGAGGTGCTCACCGACTCCGCGTGACGCGCCGAGGGCACGGGTTCGCCCGCCCGGCGTGGCCCGCGTCGTGGGCGGGAGCACGTACTCGCGCCGGGCGGCCCCGGACCGCCCGGCCCCGCCCGAACCGGGGCATCGCCCGCGGTTCGGGCCTGCCCTCGTCACACCATGGCCGACCATCCGCGGGGCCGACGGTCCGCGGGTGGCGGGCCGGCGCAGGCGACAGGCGAGTACTCCGACCTAGGGCAGTCCCCGCCGTCGGCCCCTCCTACGACGGACCCGGCCTCGACTCACCGGCCTCGACTCACCGAGAGCACGCCGCTCTGGACACCGCCCCGCGCGTCCAGCGGGTCAGCCCGCCTCGGCCGCCGCCGCCCGGAGCCGGGCCGCGCCCTCGCCGAGGATCGGGTCGCCGTGGCCGACCAGGACCAGGTCCACATCGAGCCCGGCCATCAGGTGCAGCGAGGCGGCGGCTCGCGCGCGATCGGTGTTGAACACGCCGAGCATGGTCCGACCGCCCACGTTCGCCACCGTGTCGCCCGTGAACAGGGCCCGATGCACGGGCAGGTGCAGGGCGATGCTGCCGTCGGTGTGACCGGGGACGGCGATCACGGCCGCGCCGCCCGCGAAGTCGAGCAGCTCGCCGTCGACCAGCTCCCGGTCGACCCGTACCGGCGGCGCGGCGGGGACGCCGGAGGTGACGCGGTCGTGCAACGGCCGTTCCCAGTCGAGCAGAACCGGCGGCGGCCCCGGCCGCTCGCCGCGAATCACCGGGGCGTCGGCGCGGTGGGCCAGGATCGTGACGCCGTCGTGCCAGTCCGCGACCTCCGCGGCCGAGCCGGTGTGATCGGGGTGCCAGTGCGTCAGGATGACGAGTTTCAGCTCCGTCGGCTGTCTCCCCAGGCCGCGGATCGCCGAGGCGATGTCCGCGCCGGAGCCCGCATGACCCGTGTCGATCAGTGTCAGCGAGTCCGGGTCGCTCCACAGATAGACCTGGCCGTGGTCGAAGACGATCACGTGCAGGCTCGGCAGCAGTTCGACGACCTTCATGCCGTCGACGCTAGCGGGCCGCTGCCCACTCGGCCGTTCCGTTCACGCGGCGCGCAGCCGGGACCGGACCGCCCGAGTCGACGGGACGGACTCGACGCCGGGGGCGGCGGTCGACCGACCGTCGTCCACGCCGAGCCGAGTCCGAGGCCGTCCGGGCCGATCCGGGTTGACGGTGTCCGATGGGAGAATCCCAGGTAAAGGATCGAGAGGTCACCCCACGATGACATCGAGGTTCGCAGTGGACACGTTTCGACGCAGACGACAGATCCAGATCGGCGACGACCTCGTCGCCGTCGCCATCGTGGACGGCAGTCTCGTCTCCCGGTTCAGCGTCCTGCTGAACGGACGGGAACTGGTGAAGACCAAGACCGCGCGGCTGATCACCGAGTTCGATGCCCGGTTATCCGACGAGAGCGCCGTCAACGTGTCGATCGAGCAGAGTTGGACGCGATCCAACCGCGTCGCCGTACATCACGAGAACCGCCTGATCGAGGAGTTCGCCCTCGTGACGGACTGACCCGGCGCGCCGGGCTCGTCGACGTCAGGCCGGACGCGAGTGCCCGCCCGTCCCTGCCCGCCTGTCCGGGTCCGCCCGTCCGGGTGCCACCCGCCCGGCCCGAGGTCGCCGCGGCGACGGCACGCCGCCGCACCAGGGCCGGGCCGGGCCGAAGGTCCGTCGCGTCGACGGCACCACTCCGTCAGGCCCCGGCCCCGATCTGATCCGGGATCCACGGCGCCGATCCGACGCACGACCGGTCGAAGCCGCCCGACGAGCGCCCGATCGGCGGGTCTAGCCGCTCAACGCCGTCGTCGGCGGGGTACGGGCCGCTCGCACCGCCGGATACAGGCCCGCCAGTCCGCCCAGCAGCACGGTCGCGGCGACGCCCGCCGCGAGCACCTCCACCGGGACGACCATCGGCCAGCCCTGTACCGCGGCGAACGCCGTGGTCACGCCGACGCCGAGGAGGGCGCCCGCGAGCCCGCCGAGCGTGGACAGCACGAGGGGCTCGGTGAGGAACCGGGATCGAATGTGCCCTCGGGTGGCTCCCAACGCCCGCCGGAGACCGATCTCCCGTCGCCGCTCCAACACCGAGATGATCACGGTGTTGGCGACGCCGATGCCGCCGACGAGCAGCGCCACCGAGCCGAGGCCGACGAGCAGGCCGGTGAAGGCCTGGTCCGCCGCGTTGCGGACGGCGAGCGCGTCGACGGCCTGCTCACGGCCACGTCCTCCGGCGCGACCGGATTGGCCGTCGCGGGCAGCAGCTCCCGAACCGCCTCGGCGCGGTGATCGAGGGACCGCTCGTACACAGGGTCACGGCCCGGGTCTCACTCTCATCGCGGCCATCGTGGCGGCCCACGACGGAACATTGGAGCTGATCGCCCAGCCCGCGGGCGGCCTCGCCGCCACGGTATGGATCCCGGATGCCGGGCCGGGCGGTGCGGCAGGCTGATCTCGTGTGGCCGGGCCTCGTCTAGAGCTCGCCTGGCCGACTTCGTCCAGTCAGCCTCGTCCAGTCGGTCGCGGCCGGGTCCGGCGCGGACGCCGCCTCGTCGGGCGGCCGCGGCGTTCGGCACGCCACGACGCCTCACGCCGGCGACGGGCAGGCCGGCCGCCGCGGAGTCGGACGGCGGGCGCGGGCACCGCCGCCCACGCCTGGCGGACGCGCTGACCACGCCTGCCCGAGCACCGATCGACGAGCGTCGGCGCCCGCCCCGATCCCCGGGTGCCACCGAGGCTCGCTCAGGACCGCAGCTCCATCGTGCAGCACTTCGGGCCGCCACCGGACTTGCGGAGCTCGCCGACGTCGACGAACACGGGTTCGAATCCCCGCTCGGCGACCTGGGCACCCAGCCCGGTCGCCTCCGTCGGCAGCACGACGTGCCGACCATCGGAGACGGCGTTGAGCCCGAGACAGGCCGCGTCCTGCTCGCTCGCCAGGATCGCGTCGGGGAACAGCCTGCCGAGCACTTCCCGGCTGCCGGGCGAGAACGCGCTTGGCAGGTAGGCCACCAGCGGCGTACGGCCGAGGCCGGCCTCCGCGAGCACGAAGAGCGCGACGTCGAGGTGGTAGTACCGCGGGTCGACGAGTCGCAGCGACACCACGGGGACGCCCAGCGCCTCCTGCGCCTCGCCGTGCGCGGCCGGGTCGGTGCGGAACCCCGTCCCGGCGAGCAGCAGCGATCCCGTCCACGTGAAGTCGCCCTCCGCCTCGTTCGTGCAGGCGGGCATGATCACGTCACGAAAGCCGTTCTCGAGGAACCACCGGCGGTAGTGCTCCGCCTCGGCGGCCCGCTCCGGAGCGCGGAAGCGGGCGCCCAGGACACGGCCGTCCACCACGGTGCCCGAGTTCGCGGCGAAGACCATGTCCGGCAGGCCGGGCTCCGGGTTGATCACCTCCACCGTGTGGCCGAGCCGCTCGTAGACCGCCCGCAACTCCTGCCACTGCCGCATCGCCTCGGTCCGATCCACCGCGACGTCGGGGTCCATCCACGGGTTGATCGCGTAGGCGACCTCGAAGTACTCGGGCGGACACATGAGGTACCGCCGGGCACGGGGCAGTCTCGGTTCGGCGGGCGCCGAGGGCACCGGGAGGGTCGTGAGACCGCCCGTCTGGTCGAGAGAGCCGAGACCACGCACATCAGCCACCGTCATGGATCGAAATGTAAATCGTCGAAGACGAACGAACAACGCCGCACTATTGCGTCTTGATAGGCAGAATGTTTCGTATGGACAAGACTGACCATCGAATCATTTCGTGCATGGTGGCGGATGCACGCTCCAGCTTCGCCGACATCGGCGCCCGCGTGGGCCTGTCCGCGCCCGCGGTGAAACGGCGGGTCGACCGGCTGCTCGATCTCGGGGTGCTGCGCGGCTTCACGGCCGTGGTGGACCCAGAGGCGCTCGGCTGGGGCACGGAGGCGTTCGTCGAGGTGTACTGCCACGGCAACGTGACCCCCGGCCAGATCCGGGTCGGACTGGAGCCGTTGCCCGAGGTGGTCGGCGCCTACACGGTCTCGGGGGCGGCGGATGCGATCGTGCATCTTCGCGCGGCGAGCATCCAGCATCTGGAGACGGCGTTGGAACGGCTGCGCGCGGTGGACTTCATCGACCGCACCGTCTCCACCGTGGTGCTGTCCAAGCTGCTGGAACGGCCCGCGATGCCGGAGGGCACGGCGGGGTCCCGGCCGGGCGGCCGACCGGCACGATAGGCCCCCGAAAGATCTAAGGCGTACGACCTTCATACGTCGGTACGCTGGTGGTCGAGAGACGAGCCCGCGCGAGACGAGCCCGGGCAGGAGTCCTAGGGGGAGCCGCGACGACCTGAGCCTGTCGGCCCGATCCCGCGTCGAGTGCCGCCTTCTACGCTCCAGCCGGTCCCCGGTAGCGCCGTCTCACACGTCCGCGGGGACCGAACACGGGCCGGACATCGGAGTTCGCCCCCGCGCTCCCCGCCCGACCACGCCGTTGTCCCCGACAGCTGTGAGGAACCGAGCCATGACGGTGACCGATCACGACGACACAGGCCATGCCGAGTCCGCGACGGGGTCGGCGGCCCGTACGGCGGGCAGACGGCTCGATCGCGTCGTCATCCGCTTCGCGGGTGACTCCGGCGACGGAATGCAGCTCACGGGCGACCGATTCACCTCGGAGGCGGCGGCGTTCGGCAACGACCTCGCGACACTGCCGAACTTCCCCGCCGAGATCCGAGCGCCCGCCGGAACGCTGCCGGGCGTGTCGAGCTTCCAGCTGCACTTCGCCGACTACGACATCCTCACCCCGGGCGACCGTCCCGACGTGCTCGTGGCGATGAACCCCGCCGCGCTCAAGGCCAACATCGCCGACCTGCCAGAGGGCGGCATCCTGATCGTCAACACCGACGAGTTCACCAAACGCAATCTCGCCAAGGTCGCCTACGCGGCCAATCCGTTGGAAGACGGCTCCCTGGCGGGGTTCCAGGTGCACGAGGTGGCGATGGCGACGCTCACGAGGACGGCGCTGACCGAACTGGGCGTGTCGAAGAAGGACGCCGAGCGGTCGAAGAACATGTTCGCCCTCGGCCTGTTGTCCTGGATGTACAACCGGCCGACCGAGGGCACGGAACGCTTCCTCCGGGAGAAGTTCCGCCGCAGGCCCGACATCGCCGAGGCCAACGTCGTGGCCTTCCGCACCGGCTGGAACTACGGCGAGACCACCGAGGCCTTCGCCGTCACCTATGAGGTGGCGCCCGCCAAACTGGCGCCGGGCACCTACCGCCAGATCACCGGGAACGCCGCGCTGGCCTACGGCATCGTCGCCGCGGGCAGGCTCGCGGAGCTGCCGGTGTTCCTCGGCACGTACCCGATCACGCCCGCCTCCGACATCCTCCACGAGCTGAGCAGACACAAGGGCTTCGACGTCACGACCTTCCAGGCCGAGGACGAGATCGCGGGCATCGGGGCGGCGCTGGGAGCGGCCTACGGCGGCGCGCTGGGCGTGACGTCCACCTCCGGTCCGGGTATCGCCCTCAAAGCCGAGACGGTGGGTCTGGCGGTGATGACCGAACTGCCGCTGCTGATCTGCGACATCCAACGCGGCGGCCCGTCGACCGGCCTGCCGACCAAGACCGAGCAGGCCGACCTGCTCCAGGCCATGTTCGGCCGCAACGGCGAGGCGCCCGTCCCGGTGCTCGCACCCGCCTCGCCCGCCGACTGCTTCGCCGTCACCCTCGACGCCGTGCGGATCGCCCTCACCTACCGGACTCCGGTGCTGCTGCTCTCGGACGGCTACATCGCCAACGGCTCGGAGCCCTGGCTGATCCCCGAGGTGGACGATCTGCCCGACCTGCGGGTGCCCTTCGCGACGGAGCCGAACGCGCCGGACGGCTCCGCCGAGTTCTGGCCGTATCTGCGTGATCCGGAGACGCTGGCCCGGCCGTGGGCGGTGCCGGGGACATCGGGGTTACAGCATCGGATCGGCGGGCTGGAGAAGTCCGACGGTCGGGGGGACATCTCCTATTCCCCCGACAACCACGATCGCATGGTGCGGTTGCGACAGGCCAAGATCGACGGCATCACCGTGCCGGACGTGCCGGTGGACGACCCCGACGGACGGGCTCGGGTGCTCGTCCTCGGCTGGGGCTCCACGTTCGGCCCGATCGGCGCGGCCTGCCGTCGGGTGCGGGCCGCCGGGCTGTCGGTCGCGTCCGCGCACCTGCGGCACCTCAACCCGATGCCGGGCAATCTCGGCGACGTGCTGGCCGCCTACGACAAGGTGATCGTGCCGGAGATGAATCTCGGTCAGCTCGCGATGCTGATCCGCGCGCGGTATCTCGTCGACGTCGTCAGCCACACGAAGGTGGCCGGGCTGCCCTTCAAGGCGGAGGAGCTGCAGGACGTGCTGACCGAGATCATCCGGCAGGTCGGCGCATGACGCGCGGCCGTGCGGGTGCCGCCCGTCGTCGACCGCAGGCACCGAGCCAGAACTCAAGGACCCGACTTCGCGCCGAGCGCCTGCTGTCGAGGAGGACAGATGACGGCTGTTGACCTGGGCCTGCCGCTGATCGGCGGGACCGAGGGAGTCCCACGAACCGACGAGAAGCAGACCGCGAAGGGCTTCACCTCCGATCAGGAGGTGCGGTGGTGCCCGGGCTGCGGCGACTACGCCGTGCTGGCCGCTGTGCGGTCCTTCCTGCCCGAGCTGGGGCTGCGGCAGGAGAACATCGTGTTCGTGTCGGGCATCGGTTGTTCGTCGCGGTTCCCGTACTACCTGAACACCTATGGGATGCACTCCATCCACGGCCGGGCGCCCGCCATCGCCACCGGGCTGGCCACGTCACGGCCCGACCTCTCGGTCTGGGTGGTGACCGGCGACGGCGACGCGCTGTCCATCGGCGGCAACCATCTCGTGCACACGCTGCGGCGCAACGTCAACCTGAAGATCCTCTTGTTCAACAACCGCATCTACGGATTGACCAAGGGCCAGTACTCGCCGACCTCGGAGGTCGGCAAGGTCACCAAGTCGACTCCGGTCGGATCGGTGGACACGCCGTTCAACCCGGTGTCGCTGGCGCTCGGCGCGGAGGCGACATTCGTGGCCAGGGCGCTGGACTCCGACCGCAAGCAGCTCACCGAGGTGTTGCGTGCGGCGGCCGAACACCGGGGAACCGCGCTGGTCGAGATCTACCAGAACTGCCCGATCTTCAACGACGGCGCGTTCGACGTGCTCAAGGAGCCCGGTGAGCGGGAGCGGCGGATCATCCCGCTGCGGCACGGCGAGCCGATCGTCTTCGGCGCCGAGGGCGAATACGGAGTGGTGGCCGACGGCTTCGGTCTGCGGGTGGTCAAGACCTCGGAGACCGATCGGGCCGCCCTGGTGGTGCACGACGTGACCCGTGCCGATCCCGGCTATGCGTTCGCGTTGTCCCGGTTGGGCGGTCAGGACCTCGATCCGACGGTCACCGGGGTGTTCCGCGCGGTGTCCCGGCCGACCTACGACGATCAGGCTCGCGCGCAGGTCGCCGAGGCCGCCACGACGCCGCCGGACCTGGCCGGGCTGCTCCGTGGTCGGGAGACCTGGACGGTCGTGGGCTGACGCCGCCGTCCGCAGGCCGCCACCGGCTGCGGAGACGAACCCGGGCGGGCGCCGATCATCGATCGACGCCCGCCCGTCTCACGTCACCGCCGAGCCCCGCCACGGTCGGCGATTGGCTCGGGTCAACGACCGGCGGAACCCGACCTGCGCGTGTGCCAGGGCGCGAAGCCCGCACGCTGGGCGTCGGTCTCACTGCGGAACCAGACCTGTGCCTTGGCCGTGGCGAACTGCGGCGACTGCTCGGTGTAGTAGGTGCGGCTCTTCGCGTTGGCCTTGATCCGATAGTCGGCCGTGGGCGCGGACCCGTCCGGGGCGGCGGGTGCCGAGCCCGGTCCGAACGGCTGCGCGCCCTTCGGGGCGAGCGTCGCCGCGTCCAGCTCGTTTCCGTCGACGTCCTGGATCGGAATCCAGGGCTCCCGGCCCGGGGTGCTGGACGGGGTGGGGATGACGGGCCTCGGGATCGCGGGCGGCGGGCCCGGCGGAACGGGCGAGGCGGGGCGGGGCGGGGTGCCGCCCTGGCCGCCGCTCTGCCCCCGGCCCGCGAACCAGACGAACTCCGCGGCGCCGCCGCTGGGTGCCGGGCCCGGCACCGCGCTGTCGGCCTCCAACACCGGTTCGAACAGCGACCTCGGTCGATCCGGCTCGACCGCCTCGTCGACCTCGCGTGCCTCGTCGGGGGTCGACGGCGTCGCATCGCCCAGTTCCAGGTCGTCCAGGCCGATCAGCGGGTCCACGGTCGGCTCCGGTCTGCGAGCCGACGACCGCCCGGCGACATGCGGGATGTCATTCGAGAACGGCCTGCTCTCCCCGCCCGAGGCCGGCGTGGAGACGTCGTCATCGGAGATCGACACCACCGGGATCATCGCCGTCTCCTCGGCCGCCCGGTCTCGGTCCTCCCGCTGTTCCCGGTCCGGCCGGTCCGATCGACCCGGCCGGTCCCGGTCGTCTTCCGGTTCGGCGTCGGTCACGGGCGAAGGCTCCGCGTCGGCTACGGGCACGGCCACCGCCGCAGGCTCGTCCCCCGCCGCCTCGGCCCCCGCCCGCTCCTCGGCAGCAGCGCTGAGCGCATCGGCGGACAGTTCCATGGCGGGCAGTTCCGCGGCCGGACGGTCCTCGTGGGCCTCCCTCGCCGAATCGCGCGTCGAATCGGCTGAATCGGGCGTCGAAGCGTCGACCGACGGCAGGTTCGCGACGTCCCTGACGGGCGGCGTCGGTGCCAGGGACTCGCCCACGCTCGGTTCGGCGGGGGATTCCGACCCGGTGGCGGGTTCCGGGGACTGCTCCGCCTCGGGCCAGCCGGTCTCCGCGGGCGACTCGTCGACGTCCGCAGGCCAGACCCCGTCGTCCTCTTGGTCGAACGGCCTCGTCCCGGTCGCCCCGTCGTCGTCCGGACCGGTGGCCTGCGGCGAGGCGAACTCGGGCAGGTCCGGACCCGACGGCCAGGCCGTCGTCTCCTCGTCCGCCTGCCGCTCACCCGATGTGGCCGCCCCCGACGGCCATTCGTGTTCCGCGGCGGACCGCTCGTTCAGCCCGGACTCATCCGGCCGGCGCTCGCCAAGCCGCTCGATTGCCGGCTGCTCCATCCCGGGTTCCTCGATCCCGTGCGATGCGAGGCCGTCCGGCTCGGGCTGCTCAGCGTGCAGGTCCGCGGAAGGGTCTGGGGGAAGGTCGGGCCGTCGGAAGAAGTCGGTGCGCGACTCGGTGCCCTCCTCCGAGGTCGAGCGGCCCCGAGCCGACAGCGAGCCCGTCGAGTCGGATTCGGTGAAGTCAGGCCCGGTCACGCCAGGCCCGGTGACGTCGGACCCGGAAAGGTCGGGCCCGGAGAGGTCGGGCCCGGCGGACTCGAAAGCATCGGCCGGTAGCGGCCGGCTGCCGTGCTGTGTCGCGGAGCCGAGGACGTCGGACCGGTCCGGGGCCTCGGTGGGAAAGTCGGCAGGACCCAAATCCTGGCCGCTCGTGGCCGTACGGCCTGACGTCCCCGCGTCGTCGCCGTCGGGCCACGCGCCCTCGAAGGCGTCGAACCGGGCACCACTCGCCGCCGGCGAACCCGCGGGTTCGATCTCGGAGACCGGTCGGCCGAGCGCCCCGGACGGAGTCCGGTCGTCGAGGCCGGTGGCGGGCCGTCGGTCCTGCGGCCGGGGCGTCTGCGCCGACGGGCGCTCACGTCCCTCGTCCGGCCAGCCGATCGCCTCGTCCCGTCGAGCGCCGTTCTGCGGCTGCGGGCGAGAACCGGCCGCACCGAGCGCCTGTCGCGACTGCCTGCCCGCCACGTCTCGCCCGGACTCCGGCAGCCCGGCCGGCCCGGCGGTGCCGATCACCGCGGTCTCGTCCGCGCGTGGTTCGGGACGACGGCGCTGCCCCTGCGGTTCGGCCCTCGGGCCCTGGTACTGGTCGAGCGGGCCCGCCGCACGCACGGTCCGCTGTCCTCGATGCTCGCCCGCCTCCTCCTCGTGGTGCGGCGCCGACTGCCGCTCGGTGAAGAAGTCCGACCGCGTCCGCTCGGGCGGGGCGGCACGCGGCGGCTCCGGCATCCTCGGCGGCAGCGGCGGGCGGGCGGCGGGCGCGGGCTCGGCCTCCCACAGCTCCTCGTAGGTCTCCGGGATCGGCTGCCGTTGTGTCGGGTCCGGCGCGGTGCCGCGCAGTCCCGCGAGCAGATCGTCACCGTCGGCGTCCGCACGCAGCCAGTCGGCGTCGCGTCGGGTGTGCTCCGGCGACGGGCGTGCCTGCGCGACGTCCACATCGTCGGGGACGTCGGCACCCGCCGCACGCTCGGCGTCGAGCCGCGCGAGCCGTTGTCGGGCCGGGCGGACCAACAGCGCCCAGGTGACGAAGGCTCCTAGGGCGAAGGCGAGCAGGCTCCACAGCCATACCTGCCCGAAGATCGAGGTCACAGGAAGTCCCTCCTAGCCGCACGGCCACGCCCGGAGCGTGCACAGTCCGGAACGCGCTGCCATGACCATCCGCCGCGGACGGCAGGCGGAGCCGCCGTCCGGTGGTCGACGTCGTCTCGTCGACCGTCCCACCTCATCGAACCGATCCGCCCACCGGCCCGGCCCTATCGAAGCAGACCCGATCGCCACGTCAAGCGCGATGTCGTCAAGAAGGCCCGCCTACCGAGACGACGACGGAAGATCCACGTCAGGACGCCGCCGCGGCCCGGGCCACGCGCTGTCGAGACCGGTTCTCTTCAGCGGTGCCCAAGCCTTCCAGGAATAGTGCCCGCGCATGCAATCGGGGTGGCGATATCCGGCGGATTCCAACGCGAGAAACGTGAGTTACGTTCGGCGTAGGCTCGCCGACGTGCCCGCCACGACTCCCGAAACCGGTCCGGCGTCCGACCGAACGAACACCGGCCCGAGTCGACGACGCGGCCTGGCGGCGGGAGTCGCGGCCTACGTGCTGTGGGGCGCCACACCAGGCTTCTGGGCACTGGTCGATCAGGCCGGCGCGGTCGAGATCCTGGCGCATCGCCTCGCCTGGACCCTCGTCCTGATGGCCCTGGTCTGCCTGCTGCTGGGCAGACTGTCCGCGTTACGCGGACTCGGCCCGCGCCGTTGGGCCCTGATCGCCGTCGCCGCGATACTGATCGCGGTCAACTGGGGCGTCTACATCTATGCCGTTCTCACCGAGCGCGTCATCGAGGTCTCCCTCGGCTACTACATCAACCCGCTGCTGAGCGTGCTGCTCGGCGTCATGGTGCTCGGGGAGCGGCTGCGTCGGATGCAGTGGATCGCGCTGGGCGTGGCGGTCGTGGCGGTGCTGGTGGTGACCCTCGACTACGGCAGACTGCCCGTCATCGCGCTCGTGGTCGCGAGCAGCTTCGCGGTCTACGGTCTGCTCAAGAAGACGGTGCCGCTGGACTCGTTGAACAGCCTCACCGCGGAGAGTATGGTGCTGGCCCCGTTCGCCGTGGCCTACCTGGTCTGGTTGCAGGTGACCGGCGCGGCCACCTTCCTGGTCGACGGCCCGCTGCACAGCGCCCTGCTTGTCGCGGCAGGTCCGGTCACCGCACTCCCGCTGCTGCTGTTCGGCTTCGCCGCCCAGCGCATCCCACTGACCGTGATGGGGATGCTGCAGTACCTGGCACCGACGTTGCAGCTGCTCTGGGCGGTTCTCATCGCGCACGAGCCGATGCCTGTCTCCCGGTGGATCGGATTCGCCCTCGTGTGGCTCGCCCTCGCCGTCTTCAGCATCGACGCGATGCGGACGGCACGCCGAGCGGGGGCGCCGACGCCGGACGCCGCCACCGCCGCCCGGCGTCAGACGGAGTCGACCGTCTCCAGGCCCGACCAGCTCTGATGCGGCGGCCTCGTCCGACACGACCACGGCCGTTCGTCGATCGGCACGCCCGACGCCGGGCTCACCAGGAGTCACGTCGACGTGGTCGGACTCCCTCGCCAGGGCAGGCCGCACCATCGCGGAGTCGCTGACGGCGGTCGCGACGCGGGCGGTCATCGTGGGAGGACGAGCACGCGCGGGCTCTCCCTCGCCGGACGGCCCGGTGCCCGCGGGGACGGACACGGGCGGCGTGCCGGGGCCGGGCTAGTTGCTGCGGGCCACCACGTACTCGATGAGGCTGCCCAGCGCGTCCCGCGCCGGATGGCGGGGCAGCACCGCCAGCTCACGCCGGGCCTCGTCCGCGTAGTCGGTCAGCGTCTTGCGCGCCGCCGACACCCCGGAGGAGGCTTGCAGCAGGTCGAGAGCCTCGTGCAGCAGGTCGTCGTCGCTGATCGGCCCGGCCAGCAGCTCGCGCAGCCGCTCGGTCCGCGGCGACTCCTCGGCGAGCGCGTAGAGCATCGGCAGCGTCAGCACGCCCTCGCGCAGGTCGGTGCCGGGCACCTTGCCGGACTCCTGCGCGGGCGAGTCGATGTCGATGATGTCGTCGGAGATCTGGAAGGCGATGCCGATCAGCTGCCCGAGCCTGCGCAAGGCCGCGGTCTGCTCGTCCGTGGCGCCCGAGAGCATCGCGCCGTACTGACCGGCCGTCGCGATGAGCGACCCGGTCTTCTCGCTGATCACCTGGAGGTAGTGCTCGACCGGGTCGGCGTCCGCGCTCGGCCCGACGGTCTCCCGCATCTGTCCGGTCACGAGTTCGCCGAAGGTCTGCGCGATGATCTTGGCGACCTCGGTGCCCAGATCCGCCACCAGGTAGGAGGCCCTGGCGAACAGGTAGTCGCCGGTGAGGATGGCCACCGCGTTGTCCCAGCGGACGTTGGCGCTCTGCGCGCCGCGACGCATGGTGGCCTCGTCCATCACGTCGTCGTGATACAGCGTCGCCAGGTGGACCAGCTCCACCGCGACCGCCGCCTTGATCACGTCCGATCTGCCCTGGCCGCCGAACTGCGCGGCCAGGAGGGTGAACGTCGGTCTGAACCGTTTCCCACCCGCGTCGACCAGATGCAGAGCCGCCTCGGTGACGAAGTCGAGATCGCTGCGCAGCAACCCGTGCAGCAGATCCTCGACCTCGGCCAGGCTCGCGGAGACCTCGTCCGCCAGTCCCGCGTCCGTGATGTCCAGTTGTGAGGTACGACCTCCACCGACCTGAGTCGGACCCGTGCCCGCCACGTCACCGCCGCCTTCTCGCCAAGGGCTCATCCCCGCAGAGCCTGTCGCAGATCACCGTCCCCCGGCGCCGCCGGGAACAGCGCGACGAGCGTCGGCGTGTCGCCGGACGTCTCGTCGACGCTGTTCCCTGAGAACGACGAGGGAGGGTCGACGCCAGGGATCTAGGAGATGAACCCACCAATGCCTGCCCAGTCCAGGGCCAACGTCGGCAGCACGCCGAGCAGCAGCGTGACCACCACACCGAGCGTAATCGCAGCGGTGGTGAAGGCTCCGGGCACACTCACCGTAGGACCGTCGGCGGCGGGCTCGCTGAAGTACATGAGCACGATGACACGCACGTAGAAGAACGCGGCGACGGCGCTGGCGATCAGCGCCACCACCACCAACGGAGCCATTCCGTCGGCCACCGCGGCCGAGAAGACCGCCAGTTTGCCCATGAACCCGCTGGTGAGCGGGATGCCCGCCAACGCGAGCAGCAGGAAGGAGAACACCGCGGCTACCAAGGGTGACCGCTTCGCCAGACCCGCCCACTTCGACAGGTGAGTCGCCTCACCATCGGAGTCGCGCACCAGGGTGATGACGCCGAACACGGCCACCGTGGTGAAGCCGTACGCCAGCAGGTAGAACATCGTGCCCGCCAGGCCGTCGTCGGTCAGGGCGATCGCACCAACCAGCAGGAAGCCCGCGTGGGCCACGGACGAGTAAGCCACCATCCGCTTGATGTCCGTCTGGGTGAGACCCAGCACGGCGCCGATCACCATCGAGGCGATCGCGACGGCCCAGAGGACGCCCTCCCACTCCCAGCTCGACGCCTCGAAGGCGACCGAGAAGACCCGCAGGATCGCGCCGAACGCGGCGACCTTGGTACACGCCGCCATGAAGGCGGTGACCGGTGTCGGAGCGCCCTGGTAGACGTCCGGAGTCCACGAGTGGAACGGACCGACCGACGCCTTGAACAGCAGGCCGACGACCAACAGTCCCAACCCGGCGAACAACAGGGTCTCGGACCGGTCGGTGCCCGCGGTCGCCTGGGCGATCGCGGACAGCTGCACCGAGCCCGCGAAGCCGTAGAGCAACGCGATGCCGTACAGGAAGAACGCCGAGGCGAAGGCGCCGAGGAGGAAGTACTTGACCGCCGCCTCCTGCGAGATCAGCCTGCGTCGTCGTGCCAGGCCGCACATCAGGTACAGCGGAAGGCTCAGGACCTCCAGCGCCACGAACATCGTCAGCAGGTCGTTGGACGCCAGGAAGGCCATCATGCCGCCGAGGGCGAACAACGCCAGCGGGAAGACCTCGGTCTGCATGCCGGGCACCGTCGTCTGCGCACGGTCCTGCGTGGAACCCGGCCGTAGGGCCGCCTGCGCCACGAACGCGCCGCCCGGTTCCACCGAGCGATCCGCGATCATGAGGAACGACGGCAGCGCCAGCGCCAGCAGGGTGCCCCACAGGAACAGCGTCGGATCGTCGACGGCCAGCGCACCGTTGAACGTCGTCACGGGCGCCACCTGGTGCGTGGCGTCGGCGAAGGCCGGGTCGACCGGAACCTCCTCCGACAGTCCGAGACCCACACGCAGATCCTCGTTGATGTAGAGGATCATCGCGAACGCCGCGATCAGCAGCGTTCCGATCGACAGTCCGACCTGGGCCGCCCACCGCCGCGACCTCGGCAGAAACGCCTCCAGCAGCACGCTGACGAAGGCGGCCAGGAAGACGACGAGCAGCGGGCTGATCGCCCACCAGTCGATCGAGTAGCTCTCCACGCTCTCGCTCTGCGCGAGAACGGACACGCTTGTCAACACCTCAGTCGCCTTCCTGACCGGTTGCCTCAGGTCCGCCTGTCGCAGGTCCGACCGTGGACTCCGCCCCCGTCACGGGATCGCTGAGACCGACCTCGGTCATCGTCGCCTCGACCGAGGGCGTGATCACCTCGAGCACCGGCGCCGGGTAGAACCCGAGCACCACGATCAGCACCACCAGGGGCGCCAGCACGCCGATCTCGCGGGCGCTGAGATCGGGCACCTTGCTCTTGAGCTTCGTGAGCAGCGACTCCGAGTTCGGATCGATCGCCGCCCCCGGGCCGCCCGCCAGCCCCGTCAGGGCATCGCCGCGCAGCGGCCCCTGCATCACCCGCTGATAGACCCACAGGACGTACAGCGCGGCCAGGATCATGCCGATCGCGGCGAGCACGGTGAAGACCGGCTCACGCGGGAACGATCCGATCAGCACCAGGAACTCGCTGACGAAGGAGTTCGTGCCCGGCAGCGCGAGCGAGGAGAGCCCCGCCACCAGGAACAGGCCCGCCAACACCGGGGTGAGCTTGGCCAGACCGCCGTAGTCCTGGATGAGCCGCGAACCGCCCCTGGCGATCACCATGCCCACCACGAGGAACAGCATTCCGGTGGAGATGCCGTGGTTGACCATGTACAGCACCGCACCGCTCTGTGCCTGCGTGCTGAAGGCGAAGATGCCCAGCGCGATGAAGCCGAAGTGTGCCACCGACGTGTAGGCGACGAACCGCTTCATGTCGCTCTGTCCGACGGCCAGCAGCGAGCCGTACAGCACGCCCGCCACCGCGAGGACCAGGATCAGCGGAGCGAGCTCCTGGCTGGCCAGTGGGAACAGCGGCAGGCAGTACCGGAGGAAGCCGAAGGTGCCGATCTTGTCGAGCACGCCGACCAGCAGCACGCCCGCCCCCACCGGGGCCTCCGCACCGGCGTCCGGCAGCCAGGTGTGCAGCGGCACCAGCGGCGCCTTGATCGCGAAGGCGATGAAGAAGCCGAGGAACAGCCAGATCTGCGTGCTCAGCGGCGCGTCGGAGATCGTGGCGGCCAGGGTCTCCCAGTCGAAGGTGCCCTGACCGAGCTCCTCGGTGCTGACCACGTAGACGCCGATGACCGACGCGAGCATGATCAGCCCGCCCAGCAGCGAGTACAGGAAGAACTTCACCGCCGCGTACTGCCTGCGCGGACCGCCGAACCGGCCGATGATGAAGTACATCGGCACCAGGACGGCCTCGAAGAAGACGTAGAACAGCAGCACGTCGGTGGCGGCGAAGACGCCCACCATCAGGGACTGCATCACCAGCAGCAGCGAGAAGTAGCCCGCCGCGGTGCGTCCCTCCGGCAGCCGGTCCTCCCACGAGGCGCCGATCACGATCGGCACCAGCACCGCGATCAGGGCGATCATCACCAACGCGATGCCGTCGACCCCGAGCGAGAAGTGCACGCCGAACGCGGGAATCCAGTCGACCGAGGAGGTCAGCTGCAACCTCGGGCCGCTCGGGTCGAACGCCGTCCAGGCCAGCACCGCCAAGACCAGCTCGACCAGTGAGAAGGCCAGGGCCGTCAGCTTCGCGGTCCGCTCGTTCCGACGCAGGAAGGCGACGACCAGCGCGCCGACGAGCGGCAGGATCAGCAGGGCCAAGAGCACCATCGGACCGCTCACCTTTCCTCCCTCATGCTCTCGGCCAGGTAGTTCTCGGCCACCGTGTTCTCGACGTTCTCGCCCTCTCCGACGAGAGGGATGTCACCCGACCTCGTGGTCACGAGAACCTCACCATCAACAGAGCCGCGATCACGAGGACCGAGCCTCCCAACATGCTCAGCGCATAGGAGCGGACGAAACCGGTCTGAGCCCGGCGGAGCCGTCCGGAGGAACCGCCGAGCAACGCGGCAGCACCGTTCACGACCCCGTCGACGCCCTTGTTGTCGACGTAGACCAGGGCGCGGGTCAGCCACGTGCCGGGGCGGGCGAACAGTGCCTCGTTCAGCGCGTTCCCGTACAGGTCGGCGCGCGCCGCCCGAACGGGGAACGAGACGCGGGCCGGACGCACGGCGGGCACTCGGCGGGCGCCGAAGACCAGCCAGGCGGCCACCACGCCCAGGGCGGAGAGGCCCACCACGATGAACGGGATCACCGAGTGCGGCAGGACGCCGTGGTGCTCCTCCAGCGTGCCGAGCGACGGCTGAAGCCAGTTCACCAGCCAATCGCCGGACTGGAGCAGGAAGCCGCCCGCGACCGAGCCCACCGCGAGCAGGATCATCGGCGCCGTCATCGACACCGGGGACTCGTGCGGGTGGAAGTCGCGACCGTCGGCGGACTTCTGGTCCTTCCACCGCTCCGGGCCGAAGAAGGTCATCAGCATCAGCCGGGTCATGTAGAAGGCCGTGAGGCCCGCGCCCAGGGCTGCGGCACCGCCGAACACCCAGCCGCGCCAGCCCGGCTCGGCGAACGCGGCGGCGACGATGGCGTCCTTGGAGTAGAAGCCGGAGAAGAACGGGAAGCCGATCAGCGCCAGGTACCCGAGACCGAAGGTGATGAACGTGACGGGCATGTACTTGCGGAGGTTCCCATACTTCCGCATGTCGACCTCGTCGTTCATGCCGTGCATGACCGAGCCCGCCCCGAGGAACAGTCCGGCCTTGAAGAAGCCGTGGGTCAGCAGGTGGAAGATGCCCAGCGCGTACCCTGCCGGGCCGAGCCCGACCGCCAGGATCATGTAGCCGATCTGGCTGACCGTCGAGTAGGCGAGCACCTTCTTGATGTCGTCGTAGGCGCAGCCGATGATGCAGCCGATCAGCAGGGTCAGCGCACCGATCGCGGTGACGATGAGCCTGCCGTCGGGGGTCAGCGTGTAGATCGGGTTCGCGCGGGCGATCAGGTAGACGCCCGCGGTGACCATGGTCGCGGCGTGGATGAGCGCGGAGACCGGAGTCGGGCCCTCCATCGCGTCCGGAAGCCAGGCCTGCAGCGGGAACTGGCCGGACTTTCCACAGGCACCGAGCAGCAGGAGCAGCGCGATCGCCAGCAGCACACCGGGCGAGAGCTCGCCCGCCCTGGCGAAGACCTCGGTGTACTGGGTGGTGCCCAGCTCACGGAACATCAGGAAGATGGCCACCGCGAGACCGACGTCGCCGACCCGGTTCATCAGGAAGGCCTTCTTGGCCGCGCTGGCCGCCGCGGGCCTGCGCTGCCAGAAGGAGATCAGCAGGTAGGAGGCGAGTCCGACGCCCTCCCAGCCCAGGTACAGCGTCACGAAGCTGTTGCCGAGCACCAGGACCAGCATCGCCGCGACGAACAGGTTGAGGTAGGCGAAGAACCGCCGACGCTCGGTGTTGGACCGGCCGACGCCGCCGTCGCTGTCGTGGCTCATGTAGCCGATCGAGTAGACGTGGATCAGCGATCCGACGCCCGTGATCAGCAGCACGAACACCATGGACAGCGGATCGATGCGCAGTCCGAACTCGACGTTCAGCGCACCGGCGGGAATCCAGTCGTAGAGGTGCAGCTCCTGAACCCGTTCGGAGCCGGACATACCTGCCATGGACAGGAAGACCGCGAGCCCGTAGACGAAGGCGGCGATCACCGTGGCACAGCCGAGCAGGTGCCCCCAGGCGTTGGTGCGCTTTCCACCGATCAGCAGCACGATGGCGCCGATCAGGGGCAGCGCGACCAGCAGCCACGCGTATTGAGCCACGCCCTCGGCGATGCTCGGTTCGGCGAGCGAGCCTTGGGCGGCCAGGAACGTCTCCACGCTCGACCCCTCAGTACTTCAACAGGTTGGCGTCGTCGACCGAGGCCGACCGGCGCGTCTTGAAGATCGACATGATGATGGCGAGGCCGACGACGACCTCGGCCGCCGCGACGACCATGACGAAGAAGGCCATGATCTGGCCGTCCAGAGTTCCGTTGATCCTCGCGAACGTGACCAACGTCAGGTTCACGGCGTTGAGCATGAGCTCCACGCACATGAAGACCACGATGGCGTTGCGTCGCACCAGCACGCCCACGGCGCCGATGGTGAACAGCAGCGCCGAGAGCAGCAGGTAGTAGGTCGGTGTCACGCCCTACCCTCCTCACCACTGGTGTCGGTCCCGTCGGCGTCCGCCGAGGTGTTTTCTCCCGCCGAGGCGGCATCGGACTCAGCCGAGGTGTCCTCCCCCGCCGAGGCGGCATCGGACTCAGCCGAGGTGTCCTCCCCCGCCGAGGCGGCATCGGACTCAGCTGCCGAGCCCGCCGCCTCAACGGACTTGCTCTTCTCCGCCGAGCCCGCCGACTCGGCCGGCTCGCCGCCGCCCGAGGTCAGCTCCCTGGCCTCCGGCGCGGGAACGCTACCCGAGACGTTCGCGGCGTCGGCGTCGAGGCGTTCCACCGCGGTGGACTCGATGAGCGCGGACAGCGACTCGGGAGCCACCGAACCGTCCGGCAGCAGGGCGGGCGTGGCCACCGAGTTGGCGGTGGCGAAGACACCCGGGCCGGGCAGCGGCGACGGGCGCGAGAGCTCGCCCCGGAAACGGGCGTCGGCCCGTTCCCGCTGGGTGAGCCGCACCTTGTCGCGCTTGTCCACCAGCACGAAGACCAACGCGCCCACGGTGGCGACCACCAGGAGCGCACCGGTCAGCTCGAAGGGGAACAGGTAGTCGGTGAAGAGGGCCTCGCCGATCGTCGCGACGTTGCCGTCCGGTGCGCTGTTGATGTGCTCCAGGCCGACCGACTGCACCGACTCCAGGGAGCGGGCCAGCGCGCCGACGACCAGGATGCCGAAGCCGATGCCGAAGAGCGCCGCCAGCAGCCGCTGACCGCGGAGCACTTCGACCACCGAGTCCGCGCTGTCCCGTCCGACGAGCATCAGGACGAAGAGGAACAGCATCATGATCGCGCCGGTGTAGACGATGATCTGCACGACGCCGAGGAACGGCGCGTGCTGGACCATGTACATGACGCCGAGCGACAGCATCGTCATCACGAGCCACAGCGCGGAGTGCACCGCGTTGCGGGCGAAGATCATGCAGAGAGCGCCGAGCAGAGCCGCGGGCCCGAGGATCCAGAAGGCGACGGCCTCCCCGGTGCCGATGACGTCCGCTGCCGGAGCCTGGTCGGGCGCCATGGCGGCGAACACCGAGCCGGGCAGGGCGGTGAGGATGTCGAGACTCACCGTCGGGCCTCCTCAGAACCGGTCTCCACCGTGGCACCGGCGGGCACGCCCGCCTTCCTGGCCAGCTCCGGACCGTGGACGTAGTAGTCCTGCTCGTCCTTGCCCAGGCGCATCGGGTGCGGCGGCTGCTCCATGCCTGCGAGCAGCGGCGCGAGCAGGTCCTCCTTCGTGAAGATGAGGTCCTGTCGATTGTCGTTCGCCAGCTCGTACTCGGTCGTCATGGTCAACGACCGGGTCGGGCAGGCCTCGACGCAGAGTCCGCAGCCGATGCAACGCAGATAGTTGATCTGGTAGTCGGCGCCGTAACGCTCACCGGGCGAGTAACGGGCCTCCTCGGTGTTGTCGCCGCCCTCCACGAAGATCGCGTCGGCGGGACACGCCCAGGCGCACAGTTCGCAGCCGACGCACTTCTCCAGTCCGTCGGGGTGCCGGTTGAGCTGGTGGCGGCCGTGGAAACGCTCCGCCGGAATCTTCTTGACCTCAGGGTATTCCTCGGTGGCCACCTTCTTGAACATGGTCGAGAAGGTGACGCCGAAGCCCTTGAGGGGATCAAACAGTCCCATCGCCGCCCTCCTTGGGGGAGCTGGCCGGTGCGGAAGAAGCGGAGTCGTCCGCCTTGCCCACGGAGCGAGTCGCGCCGCGCCTGGTGCCGCCCGCGATGCCTGCCGGCTTCTGCTCCGACGTCGCGGAGACACTGCGCCGGACCGGTACGTCGGGCACCTTGAGGTCCAGTGGCGGCAGCGGGTAACCGCTGCCCGACACCGGCGGGCCCTCGTCCTGCGGAGCCGCCCGATCCGGGAACAGGAAGCTGATCGCGACCACGATCACCAGCAGCACGGCCAGCACGATCATG
Source organism: Actinoalloteichus hoggarensis (assembly GCF_002234535.1). Lineage (NCBI taxonomy): Bacteria > Bacillati > Actinomycetota > Actinomycetes > Pseudonocardiales > Pseudonocardiaceae > Actinoalloteichus > Actinoalloteichus hoggarensis. The sequence goes on along the minus strand of NZ_CP022521.1, from coordinate 554,373 downwards.
ATGTGCGTCGGGCTCACGCCCTCGGACTCGCGCAGCACGCGGATCACGGCGACGACGACGAAGAAGCCGAGTGCCGCGGGCACCAGGACCTTCCAGCCCAGGTGCATGAACTGGTCGTAGCGGAACCGAGGCAGTGCGGCCCGCACCCAGATGAACAGGAACAGACAGGCGCCCAGCTTCAGCGCGAACCACAGCAGCGGCCACCAGCCGGTGTTGAGGACGCCGTCGCCGATCTGCGAGAGCGGCCACGGCGCGGCCCAGCCGCCGAGGAACATCGTGGTGGCCAGCGCCGAGACCGTGACCATGTTGACGTACTCGGCGAGGAAGAACATGGCGAACTTCAACGAGGAGTACTCGGTGTGGAAGCCGCCGACCAGCTCGGACTCGGCCTCGGGGAGGTCGAAGGGCGCCCGGTTGGTCTCACCGATCATCGAGACGAGGTAGATCAGGAAGGCCGGTGCCAGCAGCAGGGCGAACCAGCCCTGCTGCATCTGTGCCTCGACGATCTGCGAGGTCGACAGCGATCCCGCGTAGAAGACGACGCTGACGATCGCCAGGCCCATGGCGATCTCGTAGGAGATCACCTGGGCGGCGGAGCGCAGCGCGCCGAGGAGCGGATACGGCGACCCGGAGGACCAGCCCGCGAGCAGGATGCCGTAGACGCCGATCGACGCACAGGCCAGCACCACCAGCACGCCCGCGGGCACCTCGGCGACCTGGAGCACCGTGCGCTCGCCGAAGATCGTGACCTCGCCGCCCAGCGGGATCACCGCCATCGCGAGCAGCGCGGGGATGGCGGCCAGGATCGGCGCCAGGAAGTACACCCACTTGTCGGCCATCGAGGGCCGGATGTCCTCCTTGAAGGCGAGCTTCAAGGCGTCGGCGAGCGACTGCAGGATGCCGAAGGGCCCCGCACGGTTCGGGCCGGGACGCTGCTGCATCCGGCCGATGATGCGCCGCTCGGCCCAGATCATCAGGATGGTGATGACGATCGGGATCGCGAAGATCACGACGACCTTGATCAGGATCAGCCAGATCGGGTCGTCGACCAGCAGCTCGGCTGCGGGGTTCATCGGGCTCCTCCGTTCTGGACCCCGTCGAGGTGAACCAGCGAACCGTGTCCGGCCGCCAGGCTGCGCCGCACCGTCGAGTCACCGGAGTTGGCGGGCAGCCAGACCACGTCATCGGGCAGGTCGGCCGGGCTCAGCGGCAGGGCCACCGAACCCCGCTCGGTGCGCACCGTGAGCAGATCGCCCTCGGCGAGTCCGAGCCGGGCGCTGGTCGCGGGCGACAGACGCGCGACCGGGGTGCGGGCGGTGCCCGCCAGGTTCGGCTCCTCCTCCTGGAGAGAACCGTTGTCCAGCATCTGCCGCCAGGTCGCCAGCGTGAGCTGGTCGGCCGTCGGCACGCGCCGGGTCGCGGGCGCCACGGTCGGCGCGGGCGGCCTGGTGCCGTCGTGGCGGCCGAGCCGGGCGAGGTCGCCCGCCGAGGCGGCAGGCGTCTGCGTGAACAGGTCGGCGTCCATCTCGACGGCCAGCGTGTCCAGCACCCGACAGTCCGGCAGCACGCCGGTGCCGTCGATCGTCGTGACGAACGGCCGCTCGCGTCCCTCCCAGTTGAGGTAGCTGCCCGACTTCTCCACCGAGGGAGCGATCGGGAGCACGACGTCGGCGCGTTCGGTGACCGCGCTGCTGCGCAGCTCCAGGCTGACCAGGAAGCCGACCTTGTTCAAGGCGCGCTCGGCCAGCTCTGGGTCCGCCAGGTCGTCGGGGTCGACACCGCCGACCACCAGGGCGTCGAGCTCGCCCGCCGCGGCGGCGGCGAGCACCGCCGAGGTGTCGCGACCCGGGGTCGCGGGCAGCGTCCCCGCCTGAAGCCCCCAGGCCAGCTCGACCTCGTTGCGGGCGGTCTCGTCGGTGACGGGCCTGCCGCCGGGCAGCAGGGTCGGGACCGCACCCGCCTCCAGCGCCCCACGCTCACCAGCACGTCGCGGAATCCAGGCGGCCCTGGCCCCGGTCCGTTCGGTGAGTCGCAGCACCGCGGAGAACAGGCCGGGCACCTCCGCGGCACGCTCGCCGACGAGGATCACGGCGTTCGAGGAGGTCAGCGCGCTCTCGATGTCCTCGGCATGGGTCGGCAACGCGTCGAGCGCCGCCGCCTCGCCGCCGGGAACGCAGGCGAGCAGCCCGCCGCCGGGGTCTGGCCTGCCGGGGTTCAGTCGGTCGGTGGTCTTGCGCACGCCCGGCGTGGACCACTGTCCGAGGTGGAAGACCTTGGTGCCCTTCTTCCGCGCGGCCTTACGCAGCCGCAGGAAGACGATGGGCGCCTCGTCCTCGGGCTCGAAGGCCACGCACAGCACCGCGGGCGCGGCCTCGAGCGAGGCGAACGTGACCCCGCCCGACTCCGGCGTGCTGCCGACCACCTGCGAGCCGAGGAACGCCAGCTCCTCGGCCGAGTGCGGCCGCGCGCGGAAGTCGATGTCGTTGGTGTTCAGGGCGATCCGGGCGAACTTGCTGTAGGCGTAGGCGTCCTCGACGGTGAGCCTGCCGCCCGTCAGCACGGCGGCGCCCCGGCCCTCTCGGGCCGCGGTCAGGCCGTCGGCGGCCACCCGCAGCGCCTCGGTCCATGAGGCGTCCCGCAGCAGACCGGTCTCGGCGTCACGCACCTGCGGGCGACGCAGCCGGTTCGGCGCCGTGGTGTAGCGGAACGCGAACCGGCCCTTGTCACACAGCCATTCCTCGTTGACCTCGGGGTCGTCGCCCGCGAGCTTGCGAGTGACCTTGCCCCGCCGCCAGTCGGTGCGCTCGGCGCAGCCGGAGGAGCAGTGTTCGCAGACGCCGGGCGTCGACACGAGGTCGAAGGGACGCGCCCGGAACCGGTAGGCGGCGCTGGTCAGCGCGCCCACCGGGCAGATCTGAATGGTGTTGCCGGAGAAGTAGCTCTGGTCGCCGCCCGCCACCGCGGCGGACTCGCCGCCCTCCAGCAGGGTCAGGCCGCCGCTGGCGGTGATGCCGCCCTCGGTCACCGCCGTCGACGCCGTGCCGATCTGCTGCTGCGCACCGCGCTCGAGCAGGTCGAGGAAGCTGTCGCCCGCGATCTCCTTGGAGAACCTGGTGCAGCGCTGGCAGAGCACGCAGCGCTCCCGGTCCAGCAGAACCTGGCTGGAGACCGCGAGCGGCTTGGCGAAGGTCCGCTTGTGCTCGTGGAACCGCGAATCCGTGCGGCCGTGCTTGAGCGCCTGGTTCTGCAACGGGCATTCGCCGCCCTTGTCGCAGATCGGGCAGTCCAGCGGATGGTTGATGAGCAGCAGCTCCATGACGCCCTGCTGCGCCTTGTCCGCCACCGGCGAGGTGCGCTGGGTGTTGACGACCATGCCGTCGGCCACGGTCATCGTGCAGGAGGCCTGCGGCTTGGGCATCTTCCGGCCGCCCATCTCCACGTCGACCAGACACTGGCGGCAGGCGCCGGCCGGGTCGAGGAGCGGGTGGTCGCAGAACCGGGGCACGACGATGCCCAGCCGCTCCGCCGTGCGGATCAGCAGCTCGCCCTTCGGCGCGTCGACCTCGATGCCGTCGATGGTCAGCCGGACGTGTCCCTCGGGCACCGGCGCGGCATCGGTCTTGTTCTCAACAGAGGTCATCAGCGGGCTCCTGCCAGAGCGGGACTCGCGGGGTCGGCCGCGGTGCCATTCCTGTTCTTCTCGCAGAGGTCGAGGAACTCCTGCTTGAAGTACTTGATCGCGCTGGTGATCGGGCTCACCGCGCCGTCGCCCAGCGCGCAGAACGAGCGGCCGAGGATGTTGTCGCAGACGTCGAGCAGCGTCTCGATGTCGGACTCCAGGCCCTCGCCTCGGACCATCCGCTGCAGGATCTGCACCAGCCAGTAGGTGCCCTCCCGGCAGGGGGTGCACTTACCGCAGGACTCGTGCTTGTAGAACTCGGTCCACTTCATCACGGCCCACGGCACCGAGACCGTCTCGTTGAAGATCTGCAGGGCGGTGGTGCCCAGCATCGACCCGGCCTCCGCGGCGCCCTCGAAGTCCAGCGGGACGTCGAGGTGCTCGGCGGTGAACAGCGGGGTGGAGGAGCCGCCCGGCGTCCAGAACTTCAGCGGGATGCCGTCCTTCATGCCGCCCGCGAGTTCCAGCAGCTCCCGCAGCGTGGTGCCCATCGGCGCCTCGTACTGGCCGGGCCGCTCCACGTGTCCGGACAGCGAGTAGATCTTCGGCCCCGGCGAGCGCTCCCGGCCCATCTTCCGGAACCAGTCGGAGCCGCCGTTGACGATGTAGGGAACACTCGCGATCGTCTCGACGTTGTTCACCACAGTGGGCGAGGAGTAGAGGCCCGCGGTCGCCGGGAACGGCGGCTTCAGCCTCGGCTGGCCGCGCTTGCCCTCCAGCGAGTCGAGCAGCGCGGTCTCCTCGCCGCAGATGTAGGCGCCCGCACCCGCGTGCACCACGACGTCGAGATCGAATCCGGAGCCCAGGATGTTCTTGCCCAGGTAGCCCGCGCGGTAGGCCTCGTTCACCGCGGCCGTCAGCCTGCGGATGCAGTGCAGCGCCTCGCCGCGCACGTAGATCGCGGCGAAGTTCGCCCGGATCGCGTACGACGTGATGACGACGCCCTCGATCAACGAGTGCGGGTCCGCCATCATCAGCGGGACGTCCTTGCAGGTGCCCGGCTCGCCCTCGTCCGCGTTGATCACGAGGTAGTGCGGCTTGCCGTCGCCCTGCGGGATGAAGCCCCACTTCATGCCGGTGGGGAAGCCCGCACCGCCACGACCGCGCAGCCCGGAGTCCTTCATCAAGGTGATGAGCTGGTCGGGGTGGGCGCCCAGTGCCTTGCGCAGCGCCGAGTAGCCCTCCAGCTGCTCGTAGGTGCGCAGCCCCCACGACTCGGGGGACAGCCACCGACGGGTCAGCACCGGGGTCAGGGGTGCCACCCCGTTCGACGAGGTCTTCGTCGAGTTCGGTTCACTCATCGCCGTTCTACTCCCTGCTTGCCCACCCGGCGCCAGCCGACCGGCGTCGGACACCACGCGGTTCTCGACAGCCCTACGGGTCTCGACGCGCGCATCACTTCTTCTCCGGGACCGGAGGAAGCTCGGCGTCCTCCGGCATCGGCGGTGCGGTCCAGCTCCGCTCGGCCGCGATCCGTGCTCCCCGCACCGTCTCGTCGGAGGCCGACGGTCCCGCGATGTCGGAGTCGCGCCCCTCGAAGAAGCCCGCGAGCTGGAGCTCCGCCTGCTTGAAGTCGGTGAGCGGCGCGCCCCTGGTCGGGGTCGGGCGCTCACCGCGCTGCAACGCCTCCACGAGTTCCAGCGCCGACTCCGGCGTCTGGTTGTCGAAGTACTCGTAGTTCACCTGGAGGACCGGCCCCAGGTCGCAGGCCGCCAGACACTCGGCGTGCTCCAGGGTGATCGAGCCCGGCGTGCCCGGCTCGCCCGCGGTCTCCTCGTGACCGACGCCCAGCCGCTCCTTGAGCCTGGCATAGACGTCGTCGCCGCCCAGCGTGGCGCACAACGCGTTGGTGCACACGCTGACCAGATGCTCACCGCACGGTCGACGCTTGTACATCGTGTAGAACGTCGCCACCGCGCTGACCTCGGCGGTGCTCAGATCAAGCTGCTCGGCGCAGAACGCGATGCCCGCCTGCGTGACACAGCCCTCGACGGACTGCACCAGGTGCAGCAGCGGCAGCAGCGCCGACCGGGACTGCGGATAGCGGGCGACGACCTGCGCGGCCTTCTCCCGGATACCGTCGAACAGGGCGGCGTCGGGCTGCTCGATCGGCCGGGCGGTCTCCGCCGTGTCCGCCGTCGTACCGCTCGTCCGCGCGCCCGCCTCGGCGGCCTGCTCGGAATGACTCGTCACCGGTCCACACCACCCATCACCGGGTCGATTGAGGCCACCGACACGATGGCGTCCGCGATCAGGCCGCCCTCGGTCATCGCCGGGAACGCCTGGAGGTTCACGAAGCTCGGCTCCCTGACGTGCACGCGCATCGGTCGGGTGCCGCCGTCGGAGACCAGGTGGTAGCCCAGTTCGCCGCGGGGCGACTCGACCGGCACGTAGACCTGGCCCGCAGGCACGTCGAAGCCCTCGGTGACCAGCTTGAAGTGATGGATCAACGACTCCATCGACTGGCCCATGATCTTGCGCACGTGCTCCAGCGAGTTGCCGAGGCCGTCCGGACCGATGGTGAGCTTCGCGGGCCAGGCGATCTTGCCGTCGGCGACCATCACCGGCTCGCCCTCGGTCTCCGCGAGCTTGGGCAACGTCTGCTCGATGATGCGCATCGACTGGTGGATCTCCTCGACACGCAGGAGATACCTCGCGAAGGCGTCGCCCTCGGTGAGCGTCGGGACGTCGAACTCGTACTCCTCGTACCCGCAGTACGGCTGGACCTTGCGCAGGTCCCAGGCCAGTCCGGCGGAGCGCAGGATCGGTCCGGTGACGCCGAGCTGGAGACAGCCGTCCAGCGAGAGGTACCCGACGCCGCCCAGCCTGCGCCGCCAGATCGGCTGGCCCGTGAACAGGTTGTCGTAGTCCTTCATCCGCTTCTCCATGACCTTCAGGAAGTCGCGGATCTTCTTCTCATAGCCCACGGGGAGGTCCTGCGCGGTGCCGCCGGGTCGGATGAAGGCGTGGTTCATCCGCAGGCCGGTCAGGAACTCCAGGAGGTGCAGGACCTCCTCGCGCTCCCGGAAGCCGAACACCATGCCGGTGGTGGAGCCGAGCTCCATGCCGCCGGTGGCCAGGTAGACCAGGTGCGAGCTCATCCGGTTGAGCTCCATGAGCAGCACACGGATGATGTCGGCGCGACGCGGTGCGGTGATGCCGAGCAGCTTCTCCACGCCGAGGCAGTAGGCGGTCTCGTTGTGCAGCGGCGCGAGATAGTCCATCCGCGTCACGAACGTGACGCCCTGCGTCCAGGTCCGGTACTCGGTGTTCTTCTCGATGCCGGTGTGCAGGTAGCCGATCACCGCACGGGACTCGGTGACGGTCTCGCCTTCGAGCTCCAGCACGAGCCGCAGCACGCCGTGCGTGGACGGGTGCTGAGGGCCCATGTTGATGACGATGCGCTCGTCGTTGTCGGCGGAGGTCGGGATCTCGTCCCAGTCGCCGCCGCTGACGTTGTAGACCTGACCCTCGGTGGTCCGCCGCGAGGTGGCCTCGTACGGGTCGCGGCCGCCGGACTGTCCCGCCGGGCTGGTGTCGGTGCCCGTGGTGACGTCGGCGACCGTGTCGCCGCCCTCGGCCTCGGGGCTGGTGCTGTGCGTTCTGCTCATGAGTAGGACCTCCGCTGGTCCGGCGGCGGGATCTCCGCGCCCTTGTACTCCACCGGGATTCCGCCGAGCGGGTAGTCCTTGCGCTGCGGGTGGCCGTCCCAGTCGTCGGGCATCAGGATTCGGGTCAGCGCCGGGTGACCGTCGTAGACGATGCCGAACATGTCCCAGGCCTCGCGCTCCTGCCAGTCCGCCGTCGGATACACCTCGACGACGCTGGGGATGTGCGGGTCGTCGACGTCGACGGCGACCTCCAGGCGGATGCGCCGCCGGTACGTCATCGAGGTCAGGTGGTACACCGAGTGCAGGCGCATCGGCACGTCGACGCCGTAGTCCACTCCGGACACCGAGCTGCACAGCTCGAAGCGCAGCGCCGGGTCGTCACGCAGCGTTCGACAGGTCTCCAGCAGGTGCTCACGCCGCAGGTAGAAGGTGATCTCACCGCGGTCGATGGTGATCTGCTGGATCGCGTCCGCCGGGATGCCGCGTTCCCCGAACGCGAGATACAGCTCGTCGGTCATCTCGTCGAACCAGCCGCCGAACGGCCGCTCCGCGGCGGGCGGGACGTAGGCGGGCAGCCGGAGGCCGCCGTAGCCGCTGGTGTCACCGCTGCCGCGCACGCCGAACATGCCCTGCCGGGCTCGTCCTGCGACGACGCCGCCGCGTGCCTCGTGCTCGGCCTCGTCCCGGCTGCTGAGCTCGGCGGAGCTGAGGCTGCCGTCGCCCGCGAGCGGACCTCGGTCCGGAAGCTTCTTGTCGATCTCGTCACTCACGAGTGCCTCACCCGCTCACTTCTTCTTCGCATAACGAACCGAGGAGGGCACCAGTTCGGTGCGGTGGCCGCTCTCGGCGAGCACGGCGGCGCGCTTCGGGCCGAGCGGCTCGTCCATCACCTTCGCGTGCAGCTTCAGGATCGCGTCCAGCAGCATCTCGGGGCGGGGCGGACAGCCGGGCAGGTACATGTCCACCGGCACGACGTGGTCGACGCCCTGCACCACCGCGTAGTTGTTGAACATGCCTCCGGTCGAGGCGCAGACGCCCATCGCCAGCACCCAGCGCGGCTCCGGCATCTGGTCGTAGATCTGCCGCAGCACCGGGGCCATCTTGTTGGTGACCCGGCCCGCCACGATCATCAGATCCGCCTGGCGCGGGGTGGCGCTGAACCGCTCCATGCCGAAGCGCGCGATGTCGTAGCGCGATCCGCCGGAGGTCATCATCTCGATCGCGCAGCAGGCCAACCCGAAGGTGGCGGGCCACATCGACGTCTTGCGCGTCCAGTTGACCAGCTTCTCCACGCTGGTCAGCAGGATGCCGTTCGGCAGTTTCTCTTCAAGTCCCATGGTCTCTCGCGTTCCTCCCCGACGACCGCTGCTGCTCGACTAATCCCAGTCCAGGCCGCCGAGTCGCCACTCGTAGACGAAGGCGATCGTGACGGCGATGAGGAAGGTCCCGACCGCGAAGAGTCCGAACACACCCAGTGCCTCGTGGGCCACGGCGTAGGGGTAGAGGAAGACGACCTCGACGTCGAACAGGATGAACAACATGCCGGTCAGGTAGAACTTGACCGGGACCCGGCCACCGCCGACGACCGGCTGCGGAGAGGGTTCGATCCCGCACTCGTACGCGTCGAGCTTGGCCCTGTTGTAGCGGCGCGGCCCGATGTATGGAGCTGCCGTCACCGAGAACAAGGCGAACAGAGCCGCCAACGCGAACAGCAACACGAGCGGGAGGTAAGACTCCAACACGTCGTCCGCCGTCCTTTCATCCTTGCCATCCAGGGTGGCTGAGCCGCCATCCGCTGGAACCCTAAGGGGTGGGTTTCGGTCTCGTTCTTGTTAGGCAGCCCTAAGTGATGGCTGTGCGCCGCAGGCCGAACCGCTGCCTGCCTGCCGGTTTCACGCGCTGGGGGTCAGCCGCGTGGCGGTGGTGATCAACCGGTCCATCACGTCGCCGTCCTTCGGGTCGTAGAGACCCGCGAGCAGCTTCAGCACGAACCGACGCATCAGGGGTTCGATCGGCATCCCGTATCGGGTCGCGACGCGCATGACCAGCGGGTTTCCGATCAGCTTCGAGAAGATGCCGCCCATGCGGTAGTAGCCGCCCAGCGCCTGCCGGACCGCGACGGGGTAGTGCCGCAGGGCCTGTTCCCGCGACGCGGCGGTGGGTCGGGCCAGCGCGTGGATCACACAGTCGGCGGCCAGCTTGGCCGACTCCATGGCATACGCGATCCCCTCGCCGTTGAAGGGGTTCACCATCCCGCCCGCGTCGCCGACCAGCAGGAGACCGGCCTGGTAGTGCGGGGTCCGGTTGAAGCCCATCGGCAGCGCGGCGCCCTGGATCTTCCCGACGGCGTTCTCCTCGCGGAAGCCCCATTCCTCGGGCGTGCCCGCCAGCCAGGTCTTCATCAGCGCCCGGTAGTCGGTCCTGCCGTAGGCCTTGGACGTGGAGAGGATGCCCAGGCCCGCGTTCACCGTGCCGTCGCCGACCGGGAACAGCCAGCCGTATCCGGGCAGCAGCCGGGGCTCGCCCGGGTCGCTGCGGTCCCACAGCTCGAGGTGGGACTCCAGGTAGTCGTCGTTGGTCCGGGGACTGCGGTAGTACCGGCGGACGGCGACGCCCATCGGGCGGTCGTCCCGCTTATCGATGCCCACCGACAGCGCCAGCCGGGCCGAGACGCCGTCGCAGGCGATCACCAGCGGCGCGCGGTAGGCGACCTGCGTGCGCTCGGGGCCGGTCTTGGCCCGGACACCGGTGACCCGACCGGTGCGGTCTTCGACGACGGCGCCGGTGACGGTGGTGTTCTGGAGCATCCTGGCGCCCGCGCGGACCGCATGGTCGGCGAGCAGCTGGTCGAAGTCCTGTCGGGGGCGGACGACGCCGTAGGGCGGGAAGGTGGCCAGCTGCGGCCAGTCCAGTTCCATCGTCACGCCGCCACCGAGGACGCGCAGGCCCTTGTTGTGCAGCCAGCCCGCCTCTTCGCTGGTGTCGATGCCGAGGTCGATGAGCTGCTTGACCCCGCGAGGGGTGAGTCCGTCACCGCAGACCTTCTCCCGGGGGAAGGTCGACTTCTCCAGCATCAGGACGTCGACGCCCGCCCTGGCCAGGTACGCGGCCATGGTCGCGCCCGCCGGGCCCGCCCCGACCACGATGACCTGGGCGTCGTCACCGGCGCGACGCCTGTCGGTCTGTCCCGATGAGGTCACGTCATCGCCCCCGCTCATTCCGCTCCTTGTGAACGAGTTCACTAAGTCTGCGGGGAGTCTAGGTCACGCCGCCACTGGAGCGTTCAGGCGCCGGCCTCCCGTGGCGGCCCGTCGGCCTGCCTCTTCCGGACGGGCTCCGCCGCGAGGCGCTCACTCGACCTCGGACCGGGGCGAGGCAGCCTCCGCGGACACGCGACGACCATGCCTGATCAGCGGATCCGCTCGATGTCGATCACGGCGCGACCCCTCGCGACCGCGGCGTCCTCTCGATCTTGATCGGCCGCCCTCCACATCGAGGACGCCGCCCATGTCGAACCGCCGAGACGGCGACCGCGCACCCCTGCGGGCGCGAGATCGAGACGAAACTCACGAAGGCTTCACACCGGCCGGTCGGCGGACTCAGGCCGACCGCGTGGCCCGGTGCACGGCGACCGCCCCGAAGGTGAGGTCGCGCCACGCGACCCGTTCCCAACCCGCGTCGCCGATCAGCCGCGCCAGGCCCTCCTGGTCGGGCCAGGCACGGATCGACTCGCTCAGGTACGAGTAGGCCACCGGATTCGAGGCCACCAGGTTCGCGACCTTCGGCAGCGCGGTCAGCACGCCCTTGAAGTAGAGCTCGCGCAACAGCGGCGAAGGCGGGGTGGAGAACTCGCAGATCACCAGCCTGCCGCCCGGCCGCACCACCCGGTGCATCTCCCGGAGCGCGCCCTCGGTGTCGGCGAAGTTCCGCAGGGCGAACATGATCGTCAGGCCGTCGAAGGCACCGTCGGCGAAGGGCAGCGCCAGTCCGTCCGCCGCGACCATCGGCACCTTGCGGTCACGGCCCCGACGCAGCATCCCCAGGGAGAAGTCCGCGGCGACGCAGAAGGCGCCGGACCGGCCGATCTCCACGGTGGACACCCCAGTGCCCGCGGCGAGATCGAGAATCCGCTCGCCGGGAGTCGGGGCCAGCGCCCCCAGGGTGACGCGACGCCAGTAACGATCCATCCCGGCGGTCAGCACCGTGTTCGTGCGGTCGTAGTGCTCCGCGACGCCGTCGAACATGTCGGCGACTTCCCGAGGATTCTTGTCCAGGCCTGCCCTCACCACGCCGCTCAGCCTACTGGGGCGGGGCAGGCCATGGGGTGCCATGAGCGAGGACGGCCGCGACTCGAAGGCGCCGAGGAGACCTCCGAACGGCGGCTGCCGTCCCGCGACATCGCCGTGAACGCCGTCGCACCCTGTGTGATCAGCTGTGATCGGCGTCATCGGCCACGCCACGACGCGCCGACGAACTCTTCGGCGTGTCTCGAAACCCGTGCCGTCGCGGGCGGTCGGCGCGCCGGGCGCGTCGGTCGGCGCCGAGACCGTGCCCGCGCGGGCACGCGGTGACCGGAAGGTCGATGATCCGAACTCTTGGCTCAGTGATCTGGCGCACGTCATCTTCTGGTCGCATCGGAGACACCGGCGGACGTCACGATAAGGCGGCATGACCCTCATGCCGTCCGTGTCAGGGCAGCCGATGGACCCCGGGCTGTTGTCCCGGGCGCTGGAGATCGCCGGGCGCCTCGCGGGCGACGCCGCCGACGTCATCATCGCCAAGGCGGGCCGCGGTGCCCGGCCCGCCGCACGTGACTCGCCGTTCGACTGGGTGACCGACACCCATCGCACGCTGGAACGGCACACCCGCCGAGTGCTCGCCGAGCACTTCCCCGACATCCCGCTGATCGGCGCGGACGGCGATCCGGCGGGCGCGGACCCACCCGGCCTCGACGGCGTCGTCCGGTCGAGTTCCCGGCGTTGGCTGGTCAGTGCCGTCGACGGCAACGCGAACTTCGTGGCGGGCGTGCCCTGGTGTGCCTACAGCCTGGCGATGCTCGACGAGACCGGGCCGCTGGTCGGCGCCGTCGCGGACCCGTTCCGGGGCCAGGTCTACGCGGGAGCGCGCGGGCGGGGCATGCGGGCGAACGGCGTCCCGGTGACGCTCGGCGGCGGGCGGAGCTCCACGGCCGGGGCGGTGGTGTGCACGGAGTTGACCCGCACCGGTCTCTGGCCGGGCCTGATCGAGTTCACCAGGCTCGCCGCCCAGGCACACGCCGGGGTGCGGGTCCTCGGCTGCTCCGCGCTGGCGATCACGCAGGTGGCGCTCGGTCATGTGAGCGCCGCCGTGCTGCACGGCTGTCCGGAACGCGACGTCGCGGGCGCGCTGGCCCTTGCTTCGGAGGCCGGTGCGGTGATCCGCCGACCTTCGGCCGCCGACGACCGCCGAGGCGATCCGCCGCCGGAGGTCCTGCTGGTGGCCGCGCCGGGGGTGGCCGAGGAGGTCGTCGGGTGGTGGCGGTCGGCGACCCGCTGAACCGGCCGCCCGAGGTCGCGATCTCCGAAACCGGCCCAACGGGTGCTATTTATGTGATATCTCTTTATGCGTCCGCTGATCCTCCCGGCCGCCACGGCGAGCGCGGAAGGATTCCTCGGGCGGGAATCGGCGTTGCCCAGCTTCGCCGCCACGACGAGCCAGAGAGGGAGGAACCGATGATGCGTACCCGTCGAGAAGGTTCTGACCACACTGCCGCTGACGACACGACCGCCGTCGGGCGACGGCCCATGTCCGCCCTGATCGGAGTGCTGGCGGCGGCCTCCATCGCCGTGGCCGGCTCGGCCGCGGCGTATGCCGAACAGGAGCCGCCCACCGTCACGAGTTGGACGGGCACCGATCGCGACGTCACCTTCACCGCACCCGACGGGTTGGAGCTGCATGGCAGCCTTCGGCTTCCCGCGCACACCAGGAAGCCGGTGCCCGCCGTCCTGCTCGTCGCGGGCAGCGGGCCGACCGACCGCGAGGGAAACAGCCCAGGTCTGCCGGGCGACATCGGCACGCTGCGAAGCCTCGCCGACACCTTCGCCAAGAACGGCATCGCCTCGCTGCGCTACGACAAGCTGGGCAGCGGTGAGACGGGACTCGGCCCCTACGCCGAGGACCCGGCGAGCATCGACTTCGACGTCTTCGTGCAACACGCCGCCGAAGGCCTGCGCCTGCTCGCCGACCAGCCGGAGGTCGATCAAGACCGCCTGATGGTCACCGGCCACAGCGAGGGCGGTTTGATCGCGCTCGTGCTCGCCCAAGACGAGACGCTCGACGTGCCGCCGATCAGCTCGCTCGGACTGCTGACGCCGCTGAGCACGCGGTACCTGACCCTGCTGACCGACCAGGTCACCGCGCAGCTCCACGCGCAGGTGGAGGCGGGACTTCTGCCCAGGGAGCAGGCCGACGCCCTGCTCGCCTCTCTCACCGAGATCGTCGAGTCGCTGCGGACGGAAGGCAGGCTGCCCGACTCGGTGCCGCCGGAGCTGGCCCCGCTGTTCAACCCGATGAACGAGCGGTTCCTGCACGACGCCGACCAGTACGACCCGGCCGAAGTGGCCGCCGTGCTGCCTTCGGACGTCTCGGTCTACGTCGCCTGTGCCACCGACGACATCCAGGTGTCCTGCACCGACGTCGACGCCCTCCGGGCCGGGCTGGCGGAGCGGGAGGCGGGTCACACCACCGCCTCGACCCTCTATCGCGTCAACCACGTGCTCAAGGAGGTGGGCTCGAACGGCTCCGACGGTTCCGAGTACGGCGAGCCGCTGCCCTTCTCCCGCCAGCTGCGCCTGGAGCTGTCCTGGTTCACCTTCACCCAGCTCCACCTGCGCTGACCGGCCGAGAGTCCGGCCGCTACAGCCGCACCGCGTGACGTTCGTCCCGGCGACGAGCCGAATGAGCGTCACGCGGGGGCGGGCGGTGGCAGGTGCCGAGCCCGATCCAGCCCGATCGGGGAACCGGTGCCGAGGCGGTGGGCACAGTCCACCGGGCGCGTTGTCGCGGACCGACGCCACCGACGACGTGCGGCAGACGTCAGGCGTCGAAGTCGACGACGAGCTCCGCCGACGCGGGCTCGGCCTGACAGGTCAGCACGAAACCCGCGTCGACCTCGGCAGGCTCCAGCGCGTAGTTCCGCCGCATCTCGGCCTCCCCCGTCACCACCCGTGCTCGGCAGGTCCCGCACACGCCGCCGCGGCATGCGAAGGGCAGGTCGGCCCGGACCCGCTGCGCCGCGTCGAGCACCGGTTCGTCGGCGGGCAGCGTCATCTCGGTGCTGCGACCGTCCAGGATCACGGTGACCCGGCTCGTCGGGCCTGCGGCGGCCTCGGCGGCCCGGCGGCGGGGAGCGGGCGGCGGCGCGTCGACGTAGAACAGCTCGCGACGAACTCGATCGGCGGGGACGCCCAGGGCGCCGAGTACCGTGCCCGCGTCCTCGACGAGCCCCACCGGCCCGCACAACCACCACCGGTCCACGTCGGGTGTGGGCACCACCGAGGCGAACAGTCGTCGTAGGCGATCCCGATCAAGCCTGCCGGAGAACAGTTCGACGGCGGTGGGCTCCCGGCTGAGCAGGTGCACGATCTGCAGCCGATCGGGGTACCGGTCCTTCAGGTCGGCCAACTCCTCCGCGAACATCACCGTGTCGCCGCGCCGGTTGCCGTAGAGCAGCGTGGCGCGATGTCCCGGCCTCGCCAACACGCTGGTCAGGATCGACAGCACCGGGGTGATGCCGGAGCCCGCGGCGACGAAGCCGTGGTGCGCGGGCACCGCCAGATCCGGGGTGAAGCGGCCCTGGGGCGGCAGCACCGACACCCGATCGCCGACGCGGGCCTCCTCCACCAGCCAGCTCGACCACACGCCGCCGTCCACCCGGCGAACACCGATGCGCGGCGGCTCGCCCGCTCCCGAGCAGATCGAATAGGACCGGCGGGCCTCGTCGGGCGTCGCCGAGGCCGACGCGGTCGACGTCCCCGCCGCCACGTCCGCCGACGGCCCGGCATCCTGATCACCGCCGACGGCCGCCGCCGCGCGGTCCGCGCCGGCCGAGCGCCGCAGAGTCAGGTACTGGCCGGGCCGGAATTCGAACTCGGCCGCATGCTCCGACGGAACGGCGAAGGTGACCGCGACGGCATCCGCGCACAACCGGTCGATCCGGCTGATCGTCAACGTCCGAGCCCTCGTCCGTGTGCTCCGCGGCGCCGCGACGCCCGCTGCCTGCGCCGTTCGCGCGGATTCGACACCGGTCACTACAGCTCCTTGACGTGCTCGAAGGGCTCGGCGCAGGCGACGCAGCGCCGCAGCGATCGGCAGGCGGTCGCGCCGAACCGAGACAGCTCCTCGGTGTCGAGCGAGTCGCAACGCGGGCAGCGGACGCGGCTCGGCGGCGGGGCCAGCCGCAGCGGCACCGGACCGGCCGCGCGGTCACCCGCCGGACCGGGCGGGGCGATGCCGTGCTCCCGAAGGGCGCGTCGACCCCGTTCGCTGATCCAGTCGGTGGACCACGCGGGCGTCAAAACAGTGCGCACCTCGACCTGCGCGCAACCCGCGTCGACGAGGGACCGATGCAGCTCCGCGCGCATCTCGGTGATCGCGGGACAACCGGAATAGGTCGGCGTGATCGTCACGAGCACCCGGCCGCCGGGTCGTACCTCGACATCGCGCAGGACGCCGAGGTCGGCGAGGGTGAGCATCGGCAGCTCGGGATCGAGGACGGACTCCGCGACCGCCCGAACCTGCTGCGGAGTCGGCCTGGTCATCACCACACCGCCGCCGGGTCCGCCCTGGCCTCGGACTGCATCTCGGCGAGCAGGTCGGCCAGCGCCGGGGTGTGACGTCCCTCGCGGCCGTGCTCGCCGGTCGGGACCGCCCCGAGGGCCGCGACCAGGTCGGACGTCCGGTCCGCGAGGTCGGCGGCGGCGAGCACCTGCCGCAGGACCGCCGCGACCTCGCCGCGCAGGCTCGACGGATCGACCGCGATCCCGGCCGTGGCCAGCGCCGACTCCACCGGATGCGGGACGAACAGCTCACCGAGCCACGGCCGCACCCGCTCCAGGCCGGCCGCCGTCCGGCGCGCCGACTCGGCCGTGCCGTCGCCGAGCCGGACCACCCACTGCGCGGCGTGGTCCCGGTGATAGGCCAGCTCCTTGACGCCCTTGGCCGCCACGGCGGCGAGCACCGGGTCCGCCGACTCGGTCAACCGCTGGAAACAGGCCAGCCGCCAGGTGGCGAAGATCAGCAGCCGGACCATCGTGACGGCGAAGTCGCCGCCGGGACCGGGCCCGCAGTCGGTCTCGACGAGGACGACGTTGCGAAACTCGGACGTGCCGCGGAGATAGGCCAGCGTGTCCTCGGTGCGGCCCTCGCCCTCCGCCTCGCCCGCCCGCGTCAACAGCATTCGCGCCTGGCCGAGGAGGTCCAGGGCGATGTTGGCGATCGCGACGTCCTCCTCCAGCTCCGGGCCCCGGGAACACCATTCGGCGAGCCGCTGCGCCAGGATCAACGCGTCGTCGCCGAGCATCAGGCAGTACCGCGCGAGTTCGGCGGGGTCGACGTTCGACGGCAGCGCACGGTCCACCCTGCTCAGCGCGTCGTCGAATCCCGTGCCGTAGGCCCAGCGCGTGTCCTCGTGCTCGTCGGCCAGCGCCGCGTAGGCGTTGTCGAAGGACACCTGTGCCGACCTCCTTCCGTCCGCTGGCGAATGGCCCCGTACGCCGCCGGTCTCACAGGTGGGGGACGTCGTCGGGAATGGCGTAGAAGGTGGGGTGCCGGTAGACCTTGTCGCCGCTGGGCTCGAAGAAGGCGTCCTTCTCGTCCGGACTGGACGCGGTGACCGCGGCGGCGGGGACCACCCAGATGCTGACGCCCTCGTTGCGCCGGGTGTAGAGGTCACGGGCGTTGCGCAGGGCCATCGGGGCGTCGGGGGCGTGCAGCGATCCGACGTGGACGTGGTTCAGCCCGCGCTTGCCCCGGACGAAGACCTCGAACAACGGCCAGGCGGCCCGAGGCGTCCCGGCGTCCTGCCCGGCGGGAGACTCCGTCATGCCTCGACCGCCGTCCGGTCGACCCGCGCGGTGCCCGCCGCCCGCTTGGCCGCGTGCACGGTCGCCGCCTCCCGGACCCAGGTGCCCGCCTCGTGCGCCTGCCTGCGATGGGCGATCCGCTCCGCGTTGCACGGACCGTCGCCGCGCACCACCCGATACAGCTCGTCCCAGTCCGGCGTGCCGAAGTCGTGTGCCTCGCGGTCGGGGTTCCAGCGCAGTTCGGGATCGGGCAGCCGGACCCCGAGCCGGTTGGCCTGCGGAACCGTCATGTCGACGAACCGCTGCCGAAGCTCGTCGTTGGTGTGGCGTTTGATCCGCCAGGCCATCGAGCGCGCGGTGTTGGGCGACGAGCCCTCCGGCGGGCCGAACATCATCAACGACGGCCACCACCAGCGGTCCACCGCGTCCTGCACGGCCGCACGCTGGCGGGTCGTGCCGCCCATCATGGTCATCAGCAGCTCGTAACCCTGCCGCTGATGGAAGGACTCCTCCTTGCAGATCCGGATCATCGCGCGTGCGTAGGGCCCGTAGGAGGTGCGGCACAGCGGGACCTGGTTGCAGATGGCCGCGCCGTCCACCAGCCAGCCGATCACTCCGACGTCGGCGAAGGTCGGTGTCGGGTAGTTGAAGATCGAGGAGTACTTCTGCCTGCCCTCGATCAGCTTCGTGGTCAGTTCCGCACGGTCGACGCCGAGGGTCTCGGCGGCGGCGTAGAGGTACAACCCGTGGCCTGCCTCGTCCTGGACCTTCGCCAACAGGGCGGCCTTGCGGCGCAGGGTGGGTGCTCGCGAGATCCAGGCGCCCTCCGGCTGCATGCCGATGATCTCGGAGTGCGCGTGCTGAGCGATCTGCCGGATGAGGGTGGCCCGGTAGGCGTCGGGCATCCAGTCGCGTGGTTCGATCCGGCTCTCCGACTCGACCAGCTGCCGGAAGCCCGCCTCGAGGGCCTGCTCCTCCGACGATCGGTCCGCCTCGGCCGGTCGGGCTAGTGCCACGTCGCACCTCCTGCCGCGTGATCCGTGCCACTGATGTTACACCTGGGCGCCGCGAAGAAGAGTTGCCGTCACAAGCGGATCGGTCGTCGCCGACGTCGAGCGCCGCGGGTGTCGGACAGGGCCGCACGGGCGGCCCGATCACGTGACGACGGCAGGCGAGGCCGCCGACGTCGAACGTCAGCGAGGCCGCCGACGTCGAGCGCGGGCGTGGCCGGCGTCGCAGGACGCCCACGGCAACCTGTTCGTGTCCCGACCGTCCCTAGATCGTGACCAAGACGACCGCCCACCCCGCGCCACCCGCCGACTTCGGACTGCTCCGGACCGCTGCCTGCCTCGCACACCAGGCCGGCCTGCTCGCCGCGAACCTCTTCCACGGCGATCGAAGACGGGCCGCGATCACGGACGCGGCGGGCGTGACCGCGGTGGAGCGCGCCGTCGAGGAGTCGATCCGCGCGGGACTCGGCGCCGACGCTCCCGGCGACGCCGTCGTGGGCAGGCTCGGCGACGACGAGCCCGGCGGCGGCGATCGACGCTGGCTGATC
Organism: Actinoalloteichus hoggarensis; assembly: GCF_002234535.1. Lineage (NCBI taxonomy): Bacteria > Bacillati > Actinomycetota > Actinomycetes > Pseudonocardiales > Pseudonocardiaceae > Actinoalloteichus > Actinoalloteichus hoggarensis. The sequence continues at coordinate 535,464 of NZ_CP022521.1, read as the reverse complement.
CATCCGCTCGACGGCGTTCCGTTCTTCTGCGGCGGGATTCCGTTGTTCACCCTGCTCCTCACCTGCGCCGATGCGCACGGCGTCGCGGCAGGCGTCCTCGTGATGCCCATGCAGCAGGAGCTGCTGTACGCGGGCCGAGGGCGCGGCACCCGCCTGTCCACGGGGCCGGAGTTCGTCCCGGAACAGTCCAGGCTCACCCGGATCTCGGCCGCGACGGCGGACGGCGACCGGGTGCTGTGGCCCGAGGACGTGGGCGGGGTGCCGTACAAGACCGCGCTGCTGGCCACGGGGCGAGCGGACGCCGTGGTCATCGCCGCGCCGCCCTCGGCGCGACGATGGTGGACGCCGCTGCCGTTGATCGTGCGGGAGGCCGGCGGGCTGATCGCCGACGCCGCGGGCGACGAGGCGGGCCGAGGCACCCTGCTGGCCTGCGGGCAGGCCGGGCACGACGAGCTGCGCGGCAGGCTGTTCGATCAATGAGCCGCGGCCTGGTCTCCCGTGGCGGACGGGCGCACGGTGGCGGGCGGACCGCCCGGCCGGGACGTCGCCGGCTAGCCCGCCGGGGGCGCGTCGGATCGGTCCGCCGCCGAGGCCGCGGCGCGTCGTGAGCGGCACACCAGCCAGACGGTCGTCAGCAGGACCGCCCAGGTCGACACGAGGACGAGCGACACGGGCAGCAGTGTGAGGGTGAAGTCCCGCCCGGCGACCCGGACGAGATCCGGCTCCTCACGGTCGTACTCGACGCGCACCAAATCCTGTTCGCTCAGTCCCGCCGGGTAGAGCACGCCGGTCTGCGGACTGTGTACGGCCCCCTCCGGCGTGTTGTACCTGACCAGCGTCCTGGGCAGCGAGACGGAGAGCACCTCCGCCGTGGTCTCGCCGAGATCGGCCTCGATGCGGGCGTCGCTGACCCGCGCCCCGGACACCAGCAGCACGCTCATCAGGGTGACCAGCACTCCGAGACCGAGCAGCACGATCGTGGTCCACCGACGGGGCCGCGAGAGGCGGGACCACCCGCTCCGCCGACCACCGCGCCCGGATCTCCTCGACTGAGACACGACAGCGAACTCTAGTCGTCATCTGCCGGCGTCCCGGCCAGGTCTGGCGTCTGGTGTCCGCTCGTCCTGATGGTGTGGCCAAGCCGACTAGCAGTCCCACGATGGCGCCTTTTACCCTCAACGAGTGAATACTGCCTCCCGTCAGGCGCTTGTGGGCAGGCTGCAAGCACGCACAGTGGCAGCTGATTCGGATGCTGACCTGCTGGCGCTGCTCCCCGACCCCGAACCGGTGTTCTCCTGGGTTCATGGCGGCGAAGGCCTCGTCGGCTGGGGCGAGGCCGCCCGCATCGAGGTCAAGGGAGCAGATCGCTTCGCGGAGGCCGAGCGGTGGTGGGCCGACCTGGTCGCCGCCGCCGACGTCGAGGACGCCGTCGGTCTGCCGGGTACCGGCCTGGTGGCCTTCGTCAGCATGAGCTTCGCCGACGAGCCGGGCAGCTCGGTGGTGATCGTGCCCAAGGTGGTGGTCGGCAGGCGTGACGGCGTCACCTGGCGGACCGAACTGCGGGACGACGACGAGCCCTTCGCCCCGGCCGTCCAGCCGGTGCGTCGTGTGCGGGTGACCCGTTACTCGGAGGGCAGGCTCTCCGTCACCGACTACCGCAAGGCGGTCGCGGGCGCGGTGGAACGCATGCGGGCGGGCGAGCTGGCCAAGGTGGTGCTCGCGCACGACCTCATCGCCGAGACCGACTCCCCGCTCGACCAGCGCTTTCTGCTACGGAACCTCGCCGACCGGTATCCGAGCTGCTGGGTGTTCGCGGTGGACGGTCTCATCGGCGCCACCCCGGAGATGCTGCTGCGCAAGACCGGCGAGACGGTCGAGTCACGAGTGCTGGCGGGTACCGCGTGGCCGGGGGCGGGCGAGTCGGCTGAATCGCGGCTGAGTTCGGCGAAGAACCGCAGCGAACACGAGTTCGCGATCCGGTCGCTGGCCGACACGCTGCGACCCTACTGCACCGAACTGCACGTTCCCGAGACACCGAGCGTGCTGCGGCTGCCGAACGTGGCCCATCTGGCCAGCGACGTCACCGGCAGGCTCGATCCCGACACCACGGCGGGCCCCGGCGCGCTGCTGCGGCTCGGCCACGCCGTGCATCCGACGGCGGCGGTCGGCGGCACCCCCAGGACCGAGGCGGTCGCGCTCATCGCCGAGCTGGAGGCCATGGACCGAGGCCGGTACGCGGGTCCGGTCGGCTGGATCGACGCCGACGGCGACGGCGAGCTGGGCATCGCCCTGCGCTGTGCCGAGCTGCGCGGCTCGCTGGTCCGCCTGTTCGCCGGTTGCGGCATCGTCTCCGGTTCGGACCCCGACGCCGAGGTCCGCGAGGCCGCGGCGAAGATGCTCCCGATCCGCGACGCCCTGGAGGCGACCTGATCGGCGGCGGGCACCGCCGCCGATCAGCGCGCCGCGCGCAGCGCCGAGGCGACCCTGTCCCGCAACGCGGTGTGCAGGGCTCGAAGATCGGAGCGGTCGGTGCGCACCTCCACGACCCGCAGGGCAGGTCGCGGCCGCAGCGCCTCGCGCAGCCGCTCCGGAGAGGCGACCAGCTCGTACTCGACCCCGTAGGCCGCGCACAGCGGACCCAGCGCCACGCCGTGCGGGGTGGCGAACACCCGCTCGAAGGACTCCCGATGCTCGGGGGCGCCCTGCTCCAGCAGCTCGAAGATGCCGCCGCCGTCGTCGTTGACGACCACGATGGTCAGCTCGGGGCGCCGTTCCGCCGTCCCCACGAGCAGTCCGTTGACGTCGTGCAGGAAGGTCAGGTCGCCGAGCAGCGCGTAGCAGGCGGGCGCCGAGGCCGTGTCGAGGTCGGCGGCCTCCGCCCCGACACGGTCCGCGCGCCCGGCGGCGCCGTCGACCGCGCCGCCCGCGTCGTCGGCCGCATCGGTCACCGCGGGCACCGCCGCACGCCGGGGCCCGGCGGTCACCGCCAACGCGGCGCCCGCCGCGACGGAGACGGTGCCGTCGATCCCCGCCGCTCCCCGGTTGCGCAGCACCCGCAGATCGGGCCGAGACCGTGCGCACAGGGCCACGTCACGGGCGGGGTTCGAAGACCCGACCGTCAGCAGGGCCCCGGCGGGCAGCGCCGCCACCAGCTCGGCCGTGTACCGCAGCGCGGTCGGTGCCGGCTGCTCGGCCAGCAACGCCGCCACCGTGGCCGTCGTCGTTCGGTCGGCCCGCTCCCAGGCGGAAGACCACTCCGGGTCGGCGGCGACGGTGGAGTCGCGGAGGTCGTCGCCGACGGCACGGACGTCGTTGGCCGGGGCCACCGCCTCGTGCGCGGCGAGCAGCAGCACGTCGACGTCCGACCGGGACAGGAGGCGCTGCACCTGTCGGAAGACCGTCGGCCGCCCGACGCACACCACCTGTTCCGGTCGGTGCGCGGCCAGGAAGTCCTCGTCCGCCAACAGGTGCATTCCGGCGGTCAGCGCGCCGTCCGGCACGCCGACGCCGCCGGTCTCGGCGAGCAGCGGCCAGCCGTTGCGCCGCGCCCAGGCCGCGATCGCCGCGACGTCGACGGTGTCGTCGGGCTCGGCGAGCAGCACCAGGCCGCGCGCGGTGGTCGGCCGCAGGGGCGACACCGCCGCCGGACGGTGCCGCCGGGTCCAGCCGCCGCCGTCGTCCCGGCCCGCCAGCGGCTCGCACCACGGGTCCTCGCCTCCCGGCAGCAGCGGCTCCCGCAGGGGGACGTTGAGCTGAGCGGGCCCGGCAGGCCCGGCGGCGCCCGAGACGGCATGCCAGATCCGGCTCGCCTGGCTGCGCCAGTACGCCTGCTGGCCCGGTCGGTTCTCCGCCACGCCCAGCTCGGCGAACAGCCGGGTGGCGGCACCGAACAGGCGATGCTGGTCGATCACCTGGTTGGCGCCCGCCGCCCGGAGCTCGGCAGGCCGGTCGGCGGTGACCACCAGCAGGCCCACGCACGCCCGGTCGGCCTCCGCGACGGCCGGATGCAGGTTCGCGGCCGCCGTGCCCGAGGTGCAGAACACCGCCGAGGCACGGCCCGTCGCCTTCGCCGCGCCCAACGCCAGGAAGCCCGCGCCCCGTTCGTCGACGCGGACGTGCAGTTCGAGGCGGCCCGACCTGGCCGCCTCGGCCAGCGCCAGCGAGAACGGGGCGTTGCGGGAGCCGGGGCACAGGACCGCGGTGCGCAGCCCGTGCCGGATCAGCTCGTCGACGATGACCCGCGCCTGGGCGGTCGAGGGGTTCACGGCCGTTTCGGGAACTTGTCGAAGTCGGGCGTGCGCTTCTCCCGGTAGGCGTCCCGGCCCTCCTGGGCCTCCTCGGTCATGTAGAACAGCAGCGTCGAGTCGCCCGCGAGCTGCTGCACGCCCGCCAGGCCGTCGTCGACGGCGTTGTGCGAAGCCTTGAGCATCCGCAGCGCCAGCGGCGAGTGTCGCAGCATCTGCCGGGCCCAGCTCACCGTCTCGCGCTCGAGTTCGGCCAGCGGGACCACCGTGTTGACCAGGCCCATCTTCTCGGCCTCCTCCGCGCCGTACTGCTTGCAGAGGTACCAGATCTCCCGAGACTTCTTCTGCCCGACGATCCTGGCGAGCAGCCCGGAGCCGTAACCGCCGTCGAAGGAGCCGACCTTCGGCCCGGTCTGGCCGAAGCGCGCGTTGTCCGCCGCGATGGTCAGGTCGCAGACGATGTGCAGCACGTGTCCGCCGCCGATCGCGTATCCCGCGACCATGGCGATCACCGGCTTGGGCGTCCGCCGGATCTGCACCTGGAGGTCGAGCACGTTGAGCCTGCCGATGCCCTTGCTCGCGACCGGGTCGTTCTCGTCGTGCCCGATGTAGCCGTCGTCGCCTCGGATGCGTTGGTCCCCGCCGGAGCAGAACGCCAGGTCGCCCTGTCCGGTGAGGATGATGACGCCGATCTGATCGTCGTCGCGAGCCCGGTTGAAGGCATCGGACAGCTCGAAGAGCGTCTTGGGCCGGAAGGCGTTGCGGACCTCGGGACGGTCGATCGTGATCTTCGCGATGCCGTCGGCGACCTCGTACCGGATGTCCTGGTACTCGCCTGCGGATCGCCAGTCACAGGCGAGTTCGATGGAGGAGTGCGCGGGATCGGTCACCCGCCTAGGCTAGCCGGCGGTGACACGAAAATCGCTTCTGGCCCTGGACGTCGACTCCACCGTGCCGTCGGCCGAGCTGGTCGTGGCGGCCCTGGCACGGGCGCTGGACGGCGGGCCCGCGCTGCTGCCGCTGCCCGCAGGCCCCGAGGACGAGCGGGCCCGGCTGCTGGCGGCGTTGCGGCCGGACCGGCCGTTGGACGACGACTCCGTGGCCGTGATCGTGCCCACGTCGGGCTCCACCGGCGTTCCCAAGGGGGTCCTGCTCACCGCCGCCGCCCTCCGGGCCTCGGCCGCCGCGACGCACGACCGGCTGGGCGGCCCCGGCCGTTGGCTGCTCGCCCTGCCCGCCCGGCATGTCGCGGGCATCCAGGTGATCAACCGTTCGCTGTCGGCGGGCGCCGCGCCCGTCGTGCTGGACTCGACGGCGGGATTCCGCCCCGGCGGATTCGCCGCCGCCGCGCATGCCGTGCTCGCCGACGGCGGCCGCTGCTACACATCCCTGGTGCCCACCCAGCTCATGCGGCTGGTGGCCGAGGGCGGCGCGGGCCTCGCCGCCCTGCGTCGGTTCGACGCGGTGCTGTGCGGCGGCGCGGCCACCTCGCCCGCGCTGCTGGCCAGAGCGCGCGCCGAGGGGGTCGCGGTGCAGACGACCTACGGCATGAGCGAGACCTCCGGCGGCTGCGTCTACGACGGTCTGCCGCTCGCGGGCGTCGGCGTCCGCCCCGCCGAGGGCGCCGGGCCCGCGGCGGTGGAGCTCTCCGGGCCGATGCTGGCGACGGGGTACCGGCTCGACCCGGCGGGCACGGCGGCGGCGTTCGTCGACGGCTGGTTCCGGACCGGCGACCTCGGCGAGGTGGACGAGCACGGCGTGCTCCGGGTCCTGGGCCGCGTCGACGACGTCATCAACACCGGCGGCGTCAAGATCGCCCCGACACCGGTGGAGGAGGTGTTGACCGCGCAGCCCGGCGTGGCCGAGGCCTGCGTGGTCGGCCTGCCCGACCCCGAATGGGGTGCGCTGGTCGCCGCGGCGGTGGTGCCCGTCGATCCCGCCCGGCCGCCGGACGCCGAGGCCCTCCGGGCGGCGGTCCGCGAGCGGCTCGGCGCGGCCTCGGCCCCGAAGGCCTGCCGGATGGTGTCCACGCTGCCGGTGCGCGGTCCGGGCAAGGTCGATCGGCGGGCGGTGCGGGCGCTGCTGCTGGCGGACCGGGACGGCTGAGCCGCTCGCGGGCGAGACGCCGCGCTCGACCCGACGCCCGGAAGCCCCCGGACACGCTCGGCCGTCGGGCGGAGCGCGGCCGCCGCACCCGGCCGCGGCGGCCGATCCACGTGGCGTAGCAGGCGAGACCCCGTTCGGGGAACACCTGACGCTGTGATGTGGTGAGGGCGGCCTCGCCCTAGGAGCAGGCGACGCCATGACAGAGGATGAGGCCATGGCGACAGTCGCACAGTGGATCGAGGGAGCCCGCCCGAGGACTCTGCCCAACGCCGTGTCTCCGGTGTTGGTGGGCACCGGGGCGGCCATCGGACTCGGCGAGTTCGTGTGGTGGATGGCGCTCGGGGCGCTGTGCCTCGCCGTGGCGCTGATCGTCGGCGTGAACTACGCCAACGACTACTCCGACGGCATCCGGGGCACGGACACGGTGCGGACCGGGCCGCTCCGACTGGTCGGCTCCGGAGCGGCGAAGCCCCAGCACGTCCTGCGTGCGGCGTTGATCAGCCTGGGGCTGGCGGCGGCCGGTGGTGTGGCGCTGACCGTGGCGTCGGCGCAGTGGTGGCTGGCCCCGGTCGGCGCGGTCTGTGTGGCGGCGGCCTGGTTCTACACGGGCGGGAAGCGACCCTACGGCTACGCGGGCTTCGGCGAGGTCGCCGTGTTCGTCTTCTTCGGGCTGGTGGCCGTGCTGGGCACGGTGTACCTCCAGGCCGGTCGGATCAGCGGGATCGACATCGGGGCAGCCGTGGCGGTCGGCGCGTTCTCCAGTGCCGTGCTCGTCGCGAACAATCTTCGCGACATCGAGACCGACGCGGCCGTGGGCAAGCGGACGTTGGCGGTGCTCTTAGGAGACCGCGACACCCGGAACCTCTACCTGGCCCTGGTGACCGTGCCGTTCCTCATCACCACCCTGATGGGTTTCCGCAACACGTGGGCGCTGCTCGGCTTCCTGGCCGTGCCGCTGATCGTGCCCGCGTTGCGAGCGGTGCTGGGCGGCGCGACCGGGAGGCGGCTGGTCGGCGTGCTCGGCGAGACGGGTCTGGCGATGCTGCTCTGGTCGACGACGACGGCCGTCGCGCTCGCGGTGGCCTGACCCCCCGTGAGGGTTCCGCCGGACTCCGCGATGCGGCGGGCCGCGGCCCGCCCGCCGACGGCACGACGAGGGGGCCGCGGCGGGCGTCAGCGCAGGAACGTGCCGCCGCCGTCCTCGTCCTCCTGCGCCTGCTCGGCAGCCCGGCGGGCGTCGATCACCTCGTCCAGGGTGAAGCCCTCCTGGAACTGCTGGAAGAGCTCACGGGCCTCGCCGAGCTGCGCCGTCATCGCCCGACGCACGTCCGGATCGTCGTAGGCACGCCCCTCCAGCACGTCGCGCCAGCTCAACGCGCCGCCGTCGACCTTCTGCGCCAGCTGCCGCAGCTCGGCGGGCGCGTCGCTCTTCTTGGCCGCCTCGGCCAACTGCCGCACGTCGTCCTCCGAGATCGACACCGGGGGCGGCGGTCGCAGCGTCTCCAACTGCTTGAGCAGCTCCCGCGCCTTGCCCATGGAACCGGCCATCTGCGCCTCGGCGGCCCTGACCTGCGGTGTCTTCCACGCCTCTGGATCGAATCGACTCGTCATGGCTCACTCCCCCATCGTCGGCACGGTCGCGATCACGACCGGCCGCGCAGCGTGTTCCAGGCGTCACGGGCGTTCGAGCCCGCTTCGCCGAGGTTCTGTCGGTGGGCGTCGGCCCCGGCCCAGTCGGAGGCGGCGCCGGTACCCGCGTTCCACGCCTGCGACGCGGCACCGCTCGGGTCGCTCCACACGTTCTGCGCCGCCGACGTGACGTTCCCCGGCGCGCCCGATGCCGTGTTCCAGGCGTTCTGTGCGGTGTTCGCCGCGTTCTGCGCCCCGTCGCGAATCGCGCCCGGCGCGTCCCGGACGGCGTCCACGTACTGGCCGACCCGCTCCTGATACTGCCCTTGGGCGTAGTTCGTCACACCGTCTCGTGCGGAGTTCCAGGCGTTCTGCGCGGCCGAGCCGTCCCGCACCGAGTTCCAGGCGTTCCGCGCCCCGTCGCGGGTGGAGTCCCAGGCGTTCTGCGCGCCGTCGGCGATGCCGTCCCTGGCGGCGTCGTAGGCCGCGCCGGGCGCGTCGCGGAGCCGCTGCCGCTGTTCGTCCCAGTTGTTCCTGGTCTCGTCCCAGCCGTCGCGCAGATCCCCGGGAAGGTCCCGAGTGCCCTGGGCGACGTCGACCGCCTGTCGGCTCGCCTCGTTGAGATCGCCGCTGATCTGCGAGGCGTTGTCCCGGATGGAGTTGGTCTGCTCCGCGATGCTCTGTGCGTCGGAGGCGATGCCGGTGGCCAGCGCGATCGCGTCGTCGACGCTGCGGACGTCTTTGATCTGCGCGAGCTGAGACCCGATGCTCTGCACCGACTGCATGATCGAGCGCGCGCTCTCGATGATCGCCTTGACGGCCTCGACGATGTCCATGATCTTGGTGTAGAGCTGGTAGGCGTCCCAGACGAGCTGAGCTGCCTTGACCCAGCCGTAGGCCGGAATCCAGATCTTGGCGATCGCGTCGATGAGCTTGTCGACCAGCCACGAGAGCAGGTCCAGCGCCTTGGCGCACAGCAGCTGCGAGCCCTCGGCGACCTTGTCGAAGGCCATGCCGATCAGGTTCGCGATCTGCGCCTCGACGAACAGCCCGCCCTGCCATACCGTGCGGACGAACATCTCATGCTGCACGGCGGCGTTGCCGTTCCACGTTTCGCGGACGGTGCCGACGTTGGCCTCCATCGTGTCGCCGAGCGCCCCGATGGCGGTGCCGACCGTGCGCCAGGCCTCGCCGTTCATGGCGATCCGATTGAAGTCCCCGGTGATCGGCATGATCACCTTCTCGACGATGCTCTCCCCGGTGACCTGGGTGAAGACCCAGTCCACCGCCGAGACCTGCCAGCCCGCCTCCCGCACCATGTCCTGAATGGACTCGCCCCCGGGCTGCTCGGGCGGCTGCAACGCCTCGGTGACCGCGCCCGCGTCCTGATACGACATCAGGCACCCCCGTTCCGGCGCTCGGCGGTGCTCTCGACGTGCGAGTTCCACGCCTGGGTCGCGGCGTCTCGCGCCGACTGCGGAACTGCGGACTCCACGGCAGCGGCACCGTCGACCACCGCGTCTCGTCCTGCGGAGAGTCCGTCGAGGAGCCGACTGAACATGCCCTCGATCTGAGCCTCGGCCTCGGAATAGACCTCGGCGTTGCGTTGAATGCCCTCCGCGGTGCCGGACAACCGATCCTGTCCGAAGTCGAGGGTCGAGTTGAACAGATCGCCCACTAAGTCGATGACCGGGTGCAACACCATCAGCAGGCCGGTGAAACCGTCCTTGTTGCAGCCCTGTTCATACATGTAATTCCGAATCGCGTCGATTCCGCCGTGCAGTCCGTCCAGGCTGCCCGCGTAGTCATGCAGCGCGTCGACCGCGACTTCGACCTCGTCACTCATGATCTTCCCCACCAGTTGTTATCGATTGCCAGGATATGGCTCATTCGACGGCGCCCCCGCCGTCGTTCCCGAGAGACCTCGACGAGGATCGAGGCGGCTCGGTTCCGCAGTGTCGTCGAGAAAGGCGACACCGGCCGCGCCCTGGCGCCGAGAGCCCTCGCGCGCCGAGACGTCCGCCGGTGTCGCCGCCCCGTCTCCGATCCCGACGTCGGATGTCGATGATCTCGTCGACGGCGGGCCCGCCCGCTGTCCTTCGGCGGTCAGCCCGCCCGCGGACCCCGTCCCGTCCGGCCGCGCACCCGCCCGATCACGATGCCCGCGACGAGGACCAGGATCGCGGCGCCGACGGCCTGCAGACCGACGACGACCGTCCACCATCGGTCGGCGACCGCCGCGGCGCGGTCCATGTCGGCGCCGGTGTAGATCAACACCTGTTCCCGCGCATCGTTCACGCAGCTGAGATCGGCGGGCGTCGCCACCGCGGGCGTGCCCCGGTAGACCAGCGTCCCGGCGTGCTCCGGTCGGTGCTCCAAGACGACCCACGCCGACTCCGAGCCGTCGACGGGCCGGAGCAGGCAGTTCAGGCTGCGTCGCTGTGCGCCGTCCTCGTCCGAGGCGAGATACAGCTCCCCACCCGTCCAGTGATACCTCGGGACGTCGGTCTCCAGGATCTCGTCCGGCACGGAGACATACCGGTCGTGCACCGTGCCGGTGGCGGTCCGCAGGGCCGTACTGCTCATGATCGTCGGCAGATAGGTGCCGATCAGATGGATGCCCGCCACCGCCAACGCCGCGGCCAACGCCACGAGCACGGTGATCCCCAGGCCACGATCTCTCGTGGTGTCGCCGCTCACGCTCTCCCCCACAGCCCCCGGGTCCGGCACCCTCAGCGTGGCGCGGACTCCGTCCACTCGCCGGTCTCGTGAAACCGGCGCAACACCTCGGTGTGCGGTGTGAGTTCCAGGCCCTGCCCGCTCACCCACTCGTCCGAGAAGTACGTCTGGGCATAGCGTTCGCCGCCGTCGCACAACAGCGTGACGAGGCTCCCGGTGCGTCCCTGTGCCCGCATCTCCGCGATGAGCCGGAACGCTCCCCACAGGCTGGTCCCGGTCGAGCCGCCGACGCGCCTGCCCAGTGGCCCCACGACGTAGCGGATCGTAGCGATCGAAGCCGCGTCCGGGACCTTGATCATCCTATCGATGGCCTCTCCGACGAACGAAGGCTCCACCCTCGGTCGCCCGATCCCCTCGATCCGGGAGCCACGGGTGCCCACCAGATCGGTGTCGCCGGTCCGCCAGGCGTCGAAGAAGACGGAGTGCTCCGGGTCGACGACGGCGAGCCGGGTGGCATGTCGTCGATAACGGATGTAGCGGCCGATGGTCGCGCTCGTGCCGCCCGTTCCCGCGCCGACCACGACCCACGTCGGTTCGGGGTGGGTCTCCAGGGCGAGCTGGTGGAAGACCGATTCGGCGATGTTGTTGTTGCCTCGCCAGTCCGTGGCGCGTTCGGCGTGGGTGAACTGGTCCAGATAGTGGCCGCCGAGTTCGGCGGTCAGCCGCCGCGCCTCTCGGTAGATCGCGTCGGGTTCGTCGACGAAATGGCAACGTCCCCCTTCGCGCTCGATCAACTCGATCTTCTGACAGCTCGTCGATCTCGGCATGACGGCGATGAACGGGAGGCCCAACAGCCGCGCGAAATACGCCTCGGACACCGCGGTCGAACCGGACGACGCCTCGACGAGCGCGGTGCCGTCGGTGATCCAGCCGTTGCACAGTCCGTAGAGGAAGAGCGACCGCGCCAGGCGATGCTTCAGCGAGCCGGTCGGATGTGTCGACTCGTCTTTGAGATAGAGGTCGATCCCCCACGCCGCGGGAAGCGGATAGCGCAGCAGATGCGTGTCGGCGCTGCGATTGGCGTCCGCCTCGATGATCCGCACCGCTTCGCTGACCCAGGCACGACTCACCGCACTACAACGATCGACGATGGTCACCCGCCGCACTGTACTCCCCGGCCGGGGCCTGCGGACCCGTATCGGAACGGACCGAGAACCGCCGCTTCCGCGCCGGCGGCGTGTGCCCGTCGGCGGGGCTCGCGTGCCTCGGGTGCGCGCCGCGGCGCCTGCGGCACGGATCGCACCGCCGCCGGGCACGGCGGGGCCGAGGCCGGAACACGTCTCGGTTCCGATCGCCGTGCCCGCGCCGGTGTCGTGGCTGGTCGGGCTGCCTCGGTCGCGCCCGATCAGGCCGCCTGGCCGCCGGTGGTCCGCCGCCTGCCGACGAACAGACCGGCGAGGAACGGGATCGCCACCACGATCGCCGCCGTCGTGATGAAGCTGCGCGACCCGGTCGCGTCCGAGACGGCGGCGACGAAGCCGCTTCTGATCAGCACGCTCTGCTGGCAGGAGACCTCGGCGGTGCCCTCGAACCACGGCGCTTGGACCAGTGAGGCCCGCGACCGCCCCGGATTGCTCGACTGCGGATTCGCCGGAACCGTCAGGTCGCGCACCTCGCCGCCGTCGGCGGGTTCGACGGTGCAGTTCGACCCGACGCCCTGCGCCGTGGAGGTCACGTGCAGATCCTCGGCCGAGTCCCACTGATACGGCGTCACGTTCGCCGCGTCGACCGCGTTGGTGGTGCCCTGCAATCGGGTGCCGCCCAGGGAGCCGAGCAGGTAGGCGCCCACCGCGAGCAGCGCCAACAGGAGTGCCACGCCGATGAGCACCCGTCCGGCAGGAGAGGTGTTCTTCAGCCGCGCACCGAAGCCGCCTGCCGCATCGGTCATCGAAGGCTCCGTTCCGTGGGTGGGAAGGGGGGTTCCGGGGCGAGCCCCGCGAAGGACACCGGGGCAAGCCCCGCGGAAGACACCGGGGCGAGCCCCGCGGAAGACGCCGCGACAGGCCCTGCGGGGTTCGCCGACGTCTGCCGCGGGGATCCGAGCCTACGAGGCCGCGCCGCCGCCGAGCTCCGGCTCACCAGCCGCCTCGACGGAAGACGCTGCCGCCCTCCTCGTCGTCGTCATCGCGACGCGGCGGGGCCTGCCTGCCGTCCGAGCCGGTGCCGCTGCTCGTGTCGGGGAGCGGGCCGCCGCTCGCGACCGGGCCCGGGCCCGCCGCGTTCGGGCCCGCGAAGGGATCGCCCGCATCGAGGATGTCGTCGATCGAGTGCCCCTCCTGGATCATCGTGTAGGCCTGCTGGAGCTTCGGCACCCCGCTGGCCAGCGCGCGCTGCACCTGCTCGTCCTGCACCGCGCTGCCGTCGGCGATGTCTCGCCAGGACAGGTCGCCCTTGTCGATCCGCTCCTGGAGCGCCCGCAGCTCGGCCGGGGCGTCCTTACTCCTGGCGAACTGCTCGATCTGGGCGATCTCGGCCTCGCTGAGACCGGATTCGGGAAGCTGCTGCTGCTTGATCTCGGCCATCCGGGCGTCCGCCACGGCCTCGATGCGATCCAGCTCGCTGCGTGCCGCGGCGAACTGGGCCAGTCGTGCCTGTTGGTCCACTGTGCCATCCTCCGTGCGACGGATCCGCTCCGTCGATCGCTACCGTATTGCCGACGCGGTCAGGAACTCGGTTGCGGCGAGTTCGCGTCCTGCCGTGCCTGTTGGTAGTCCGCGTAGTTCTGGTCGAAGCTGTCGGCGGCACGATTGAGGTTGCCCTCGGTGTCGACCGTACCGTCAGCCCGGGTGTTGCCCCCGGTCTCCGTCTGGAGCTTGGTCTGCGCGTCGTTGAAGCCCTGGGTGCCCTCGGCGACCTGGGCGACGCTGTCCCCGGCCTGATTCGCGGCGTTCAGCGCGCTGTTGATGTTGTTCACGTCGCCGACCTGCATCACCGCGGAGCCCATGCCGATCAGGCCGTTGATCACGGTGATGGTGCTCTCCACCATGGAGGTGATCGCGGAGATGATGTTGAGGATCGAGTTGACGATGGTGACGGCGTCGTAGACCGTCTTCACGGCCTTGGCCCAGCCCACCACGGGAATCGGAGCCAGTGCGATGGCCTCGATGAGCTTGTTCACCAGCTTCTCGACGAGCTTGAGCGCCTCGTCGCACATCTTCTCCGACGTCTTCGCGCACTGGTCGAACGCCAGTCCGGCCAGGTTCGCCATCTGAGCGTCCATCTCGATGCCCAGCGTCCAGTTCTGACCGATCTTGGTACTGAACGAGTCGGCGGCGGGTCCCTTCCACGACTGCATCAGCGTGTCGAGACCGGTGTTCAGGTTGTTCCTGGTGACCTGAAGGGCGTCGGCCGCGTTCTTCCACGCCTCGCCGTTGTTCTTCATCTTGCCGAAGTCACCGGTGATCGGTGTGATGACCATGTCCACCAGGCCCTGACCGGTGACCTGCTGCCAGATCCAGTCGACGGCCTGGACCTGGAGACTCGCGCCCTCGACCTTGTCCTTGGTGGCCGAATCGCCCGCCGATGGCTCGGCGAGCTGGATGGCCTCCGCCGGTGCGTAACTCATGCTTGGCTCCCCAGTGCTTTCAGTCAGTTCGGCGCGACCTGCGAGGTCTGATCGGTCAGCGTGGACATGGTGCCCTGCTCGCTGCGATCGACCGACTCGTAATCGGCTGCCGTGTCGTTCAAGGCGGCGGACAGGTTGCGCATCTTGGCGCTCGCGTCCTCCATGCAGCCCTGATACAGGCTGCCGATCGCGCCGACCAGCGGCTGGAGGATCACGAACAGCCCGGTGAATCCGCTCGTGTCCGCGCCCTTGTCCCGCGCGTACGCACCGATCTCGTCGAAATGACCCGCGGTCGCATCGGTCAGCCCGGTGTACCCGCGAAGCTCTTCCGGATCGACTTCGAAGTCGTCGCTCATCAGCCCTCAGATCCTCCTGTGATCGACATCGCCAACGTCGTTGACTCGACAGGCGCGGAGGTTGGACGTGACGAGTCGACGGCTGGTTCCCCCGGGCGAAGCCGGATGCCGCTGAACGGCGGTGTCGGCTGTTCGACCCGCAAGGCGGGGCGGTTCGGCCGTCGGCCTCGGGGGGTCCGCCGCCTCGGGGTGGATCAACTCGGGGGTCTCAGGGGCGGTGAGCATCGACGGCGCGGGCTCGGCGAAGGTAAAGAGAGTCCATGGGTCTTGCGGAAGGTGCGGCGAGGGAGCGGACCGACTCAGCACCGGACGGCGGTTCCCGACCTCAGCCGGGAGCGCAGGTCCGCGCGAACGCGACCGCGCACACCGAAGTCGGCCCGCCCGCCCCCTCGACGAACCACGATCGGCGCGGCCGGGTGGCCACCGGGCGCCGTCGCCCCTACGCGACGTTCTCAGGTCGCCGGTTCGTCTTCGCCACGCAGCTGGGCCTCCAGCTGCCTGCGCGCCGCACCCCGCCGTTCGGCACGCTCGGCGAGCGCCACCGAGATGCGCGCCCGCAGCGGCCGCAGCAGCACCAGCGACAGGCCGAGGCCGAGGACCAGCCCGACCGCCAGGGCCACGAGCACCGGTGTGTTCACCAGCACGAGGATCGTGGCGGGAACGGCCACCGCCAACACTCGGGCGACCGTGTACAGCAGCAGGTCGGTGCCGAGTGTGCTCCGCTTCGCGGCGGTGTCCTCGGTCATCCTCGTCTCCTTCCCCGCGTCGTCGACGGCCGTGCCGGACCGGGTGTCGTTCGAGCTCACGCCGTCGAGACTACGGATCGGTCCGGCGCGGGGCGGCGGCCCACTGCTCGTCGGGATCGTTGGGACGTCCCTCGAAGCGCGTGGAGAGCACGACGGTGGTGCGCGTGCGTGCCACCCCCTCGATGCGGCGCAGCCGTCCGAGCGCCCGTTCCAGGTCGTCCATGGTGGCGACCCGCACCTTGACGACGAAGGCCTCGTCTCCCGCCACCGCGTAGCACGACTCCACCTCGGCGAGCGTGCCCAGCACCTCGGCGATCCGTTCGTCGTCGCCCGCGTCGCTGGGCTGGATGCCGACCAGGGCCGTCACCCCGAGCCCGACCGTCCGAGGGTCGACGACGGCGTGGTACCCGGTGATGACCCCGGACGACTCCAGCTTGCCGACCCGTTCATGGACCGCGGAGGCGGACAGCCCCACCTGCCTGCCCAGATCGGCGTAGGTCGCCCGTCCGTTGACCCGCAGCGCCGCGATGATCCGCCGGTCCACACTGTCCATGCTCTGGGATTCTCCTCTGCCTCCCGAGGGCCGCGGGAGCGGACCCCGACGCGGGCGACGGGGGCGGCTGCCGCCCCTCGGGGAGCCGCCCCGCGTCCGAACCGAGTGATTCGTCCCTTACCTGGCCTTTACCTACGCACAAGCGTTCGAGTACCTGGGGGGCGAGCTGTCAGGATTGTGTCGGTAACGCCGGATTCATCAAGCGCTCACCGCCGGGCACCAGGCGACCCGACGCAGAGGGTGAGCGTTGCACTCCAGGGAGGTCACCTGTGACTGGGTCCGTCCAACACACCGAGCAGTACTCCGCTGAGCGGTTGCTCACTCCCGGAGAGGTCGCGACGATGTTCCGCGTTGATCCCAAGACGGTGACGCGCTGGGCCACCGCGGGTCGGATCGGTTCGATTCGCACACCGGGCGGGCATCGCCGTTTCCGCGAGTCCGAGGTCAAGGCGCTGCTGGCCAACCTGACCAGGGAGGCCAGCTCGCCGGTGGCGATGAACTGACCTCGTCCTTCGGCGGGGGACCGCCGAGATCGACGGCCTCGACAAAGGCGATCCCTCCTTCTCCTCTCACGTCCGCTCCCGGTGGGGGCCGACGGCGATCGCCGTGAGACGGGTTAACCTCGCAGGAGGAGAAGGAGGTGGCGCCAGTGCTGTATCTGCTCGCAGCGATCGGCGTGCTCAGTGTCGCCGTGCTGCTGTGGCGTGCGTTCGCATCGGAACGGGTCGGTGTGTCACGACCCAGGCAGACGGGCCCCGTGGCGCCCGACGACGATCCGGAATTCCTCCGCAGGCTCGATCAGCAGCAGTGGGAGGACCGGATGCGCAGGCAGCGCGGTTCCGATCAGGACGAGGGGAACCCGCCCGCCTGAGCGAGCGAGTTCGAGGCGATCCGGATCGGCCGAGCCGGCCTGAGTGTGCCCGCAGCGGTCAGCTGGTTCGAGACCGGCTGATCGCCTGCGGGAAGTCGTCCGCCACCGTGGCGGCGAGTTCCAACAGGCCGAGGCGGGTGTCCGGGGCGAGGCGGTCCAGCTCGATCTCCGCGCCCTCCTCGAGGTGCGCGTCGAACGGGACCCGGCAGACCGCCCGGCATCGCGCCGCGAAGTGCTGCGTGAGCTTGTCCAGGTCCACCTTGCCGGAGCCGGGCCGCACCGAGTTGATCACCGCGACCGAACGGGAGACCAGATTCCGGTACCCGTGCGCGTCCAGCCAGTCCAGGGTCGCCGAGGCGCTGCGGGCGCCGTCGATGGAGCCCGACGACACGATGATCAGCGAGTCGGCGATGTCCAGCACTCCCCGCATCGCCGAGTGCATCAATCCGGTCCCGCAGTCGGTGAGCACCACGTTGTAGAAGTGCTCCAGCAGCGTCACCGTGCGCCGGTAGTCCTCCTCGCTGAAGGCCTCCGAGACCGCCGGGTCCTGCTCACTGGCCAGCACCTCCAGCCTGCTGGGGCCCTGCGAGGTGTACGCGCGCACGTCGCTGTACTTGCGGATGCGGGCGGCGTCCCGAAGCAGGTGGCGGACGGTGGCCGTGGTCTCCAGCGGGATCTTCTGGCTCAGGGTCCCCCGGTCCGGATTGGCGTCGACCGCGATCACCCGGTCGCCGCGGAGCGAGGCGAAGGTCGATCCCAGGGTCGCCGTGGTGGTGGTCTTGCCCACACCGCCCTTGAGGCTGAGCATCGCGATCTTGTAGCAGCCCTGCAACGGCTGGTTGATCCTGGCGATCAGCTCTCGCCGTTGGCGTTCCGCCGGGCTCTCCCCGAGGTTCACGGTGTGGCCGCTGGCCTTGTACAGCATCCGACGCCAACCGCTCTGTGGCGGACGCTTGCCCTGCCGTAGCAGCCGAGCCGACGACAGGTCCTGCGGCGAGGAGGGCCTGCCCTGCTGCTGTTGCTGTTGCTGCGGATAGCCCCCGTACTGCGGCGCGCCGGGCGCCCCGTAGGCGGGCTGCTGATGCGGGCCGGACACGTTGGGATCGCCGTAATAGCCGCCCGCGACCGCCGGATCGACCTGGTATGGCCCGGACGCCGGTTCGACGGCATACGGTCCGGAGCCCGGCTCCACCGAGTGCGGGCCGGAGCCGCCCTCCACCGGATACGGCCCCGACCCCTGGTCCACGTAGTACGGGCCGGAGCTGCTTCCCTCCACCGGATAAGGACCGGACGCTCCCGGGTCCGGCGGTGCTGATGCTGCGGGTGCCTGCTCCCCGTAGTAGCCGTGCCCCTCGGCCTGCTGCTGCCCCCTGACGGGCGGCTGCCACATCGACTCCGTGGGCGACTCGGGCTCGTCTTGCCGTCCGGTCACCGTTCGGTCCCTCCATACCCAGCGCATCGGGCGTTCATCGATCCGCCACGACGGTAGCCCCACCGGCGTGAGGCCGTCGACACAGGGGTTGTCAAGAGTAGATCTCAGCCGACTCCCGCATAGGAGTGCAGACCCGCGACCACCAGGTTGATGAAGAACAGATTGAACAGATTCAGGGCGAAGGCGGTCACGTTCACCCAGGCGGCCCTGGTGCCGCGCCAGCCGGTGGTCGCCCGCGCATGCAGGTATCCGGCGTAGACGACCCAGCAGATGAACGCCACCGTCTCCTTGGGGTCCCAGCCCCAGAATCGGCCCCAGGCGGCCTCGGCCCAGATCGCGCCGCAGATGATGCCGAAGGTGAGGATCGGGAAGGCGAAGACCGCGCTGCGGTAGGCGACCCGGTCCAGGACGGCGATGTCGGGCAGCTTCTCGCCGACGAAGGCGAAGCGCTTCGGCTTGGCCAGGTGCGCGGCCTTGATCAGGTACGCGACGCTCGCGGTCCCCGACACCAGGAAGATCCCGCTGCCGATGATCGCCGCCGAGACGTGGATGACGATCCAGATCGACCGCAGCGAGGCGACCAGCGGCGCGGCCTCGGCGTAGAGCACCGTGCCGCCGACGAAGTAGAGGATGAAGACCGGCAGCAGCACGAACACGCCGAGCACGCGGATCGGATGCCTGCGCAGCACGAACAGCCAGGCCACGACGGCGGCAAGCGACAACGCCGAGATGTACTCGTACATGTTGCCCCAGGGCACCCGGCCGGTCGCGAAGCCGCGCAGCACCAGCGAGGCGAACTGGACGAGGGCGCCGAGGACGGTCAGCGAGACGCCCATCCGTCCGAGCCGCTCCGCGAGGGGACGTCGGGCCTGCGGCGCGTCGGAGTCGGTCGGGGTGGTCGCATCGGCCTCGGCGGAGCCCGCGCCGCCCGCGCCCACCAGCGCGGCCTTGTTCGCCGCCTTCGGCTTGCGGGTGAAGCCGTACTCGGCGGCCTGCAGCAACAACGCCAGCATGTAGATGACCAGCGCGCTGGTGAGGCACAGATCGCTGTAGATGGACAGGGTCTCGTCGACCGGCATCAGGCGTCCTTCCCGAGAGCCGAATCCGGCTCACTCACGGGCGGCTCGTCGGCCGCCCCTGTCGCATCGGCCGAGGCCGCGTCGCCGGCCTGGTCCGGTGGTTCCGCGGATGCGTCGCGCGCGGAGGGCGGCGCCACCGCCGTCGGCTCGCCGAGCCCGGCGATGACCTCCGTGGTCAGGCCGGTGAACTCCTCGCCGTATCCGGCCTGGTCGGTGCGGGCCAGCCCGCCGAACTCGACCACGGTACGACCGGTTCCGGCCCCGGAGCCCTGCGGGGTGATCCGCACCCACAGCCTGCGCCGCTTGACGATGAGGGAGAGTCCGAGACCCCCCAGGATGAACATGCTGGACACCAGCACCCACAACTGGGCCGGGTCGTAGGAGACCTGGAGCGACGTCCAGCGTTCGACGCCGTCGAAGCGGACGGTGGTGCCGTCGTCCAGCTCGATCTCCTCGCCGACGGCGAGGTTCTGCCTCGCCACCCGCTCCAGCGCGCCGTCCTCCACCATCTGTTGATCGATCTCGAAGATCGACTGGCCTCGGCCGTCGTTGTTGCCCAGGTCGCCGCGCATCACGTCGACCGCGACCATCGGCTCGTTCAACTCGGGGAAGCCGGAGGTGAGCAGGCCCTCCTCGGTGAACATCGGCGTCGGCGCGAGCAGGCCGGTGACCGCGATCTGGTTCTCCCGGCGTTCCTGCTCGTCCAGGGTGTTCGGCGGGTCGAACTTCGTCGCGCCCTCGGAGAGCATGGTGGGCAGGTCCACCGGCCGCCACTGCACGTCGCCGGAGCGCTCGGCCCCGTCGGGGAACGTCACCGTGAACTCCGGCGCGTAGCCGTGGCCCAGCAGGTAGACGCGATCGTCGGCCATCCGCAGCGGGTGGTTGACCCGCAGCAGGTGGTCGTGCCAGGTGCCGTCGACGGGGTCCGCGCCCTCGACGTAGGAGGTGTTGGACTCGAAGTACGTCGCCGTGCCCGTGTGGGTGTACTCGGCCCTGAAGTCGTGCACCCGGATGCAGAACGGATTGAGCTGGGTGCCGTCGACGGTGATGCCGGGCCGGAACGAGTCGTAGTTGTAGATGCCGGAGTTGCAGAACTCGCCGCCGTCGGCGCGCACGATGACCTGGCCCTCGTAGCCGAGCAGCCTGCCCGCCGCCATCGAGACCAGCAGGCCGACCAACGCGAAGTGGAACACCAGGTTGCCCAGTTCACGAAGGTAGCCGCGCTCGGCGCTGATCGTCTGTACGCCGTCGTCCTCGGCGCGGTGCACCGTCCGCCAGCCCTTGAGCCGTTCCTCGACGCGGGCTCGCACCGTCTCGACGTCGTCGGACACGGCGACGGTCCGATGGTGCGGCAGTCGGCCGAGGCGTCTGGGGGTGAGCACCGGTTCGGCGCGCAGCGACCTGGCGTGGTCGAAGGTCCTCGGCAGCAGGCAGCCGATCAGCGAGACGAACAGCAGCACGTAGATCGCGGCGAACCACACGCTGGCGAACACGTCGAACATCCCGAGCCTGGCCAGGATCGGCGCGAGGGTCGGGTAGTCCTCGTAGAAGTCGTCGACCAGGCTGACGTTGAGCGACTCCTGGGGCAGCAGGGCGCCGGGCACCGCCGCCAGGGCCAGCAGGAACAGCAGCGTCAACGCCGTTCGCATGGTGGTGAGCCCACGCCACGTGTTGCGCAGGAAGGCCAGGGGCGCAGGGGTCCGCCTGCGTGGCGTCGCGGTCACAGCGGCAGCTCGAAACTTCCGATGGGGCCCTGGATCAGGCTGATCAGCACGCCCCACAGCCCGGTGACGAGCATGATGCCGACGGCCAGCAGCAGCACGCCGCCCGCGATCTGGATTCGCCTGCTGTTGCGGCGCAGCCAGTCGCCGGTGCGCACCGCCCAGCCCGCGCCGAGGGCGAGCAGCACGAACGGCAGGCCCAGCCCGAGGCAGTAGGCGACCACCAGGACGACTCCCCTGGTCAGCATCCCGCCGTCGGCGTCGGTGGTCGCGGCGACCGCGATCACTCCGCCCAGGGTCGGGCTGAGACACGGCGTCCAGCCGAGCCCGAAGACGCCGCCGAGCAACGGCGCGCCCCAGACTCCCGTCCCCAGCCGACGATGCACCCGCACGTCGCGTTGCAGGGCGGGGACGAAGCCGAGGAAGACCAGACCCATGGCGATCGTGACGACGCCGCCGATCCGTTGCAGCAGCGGTTGGTTGGCGAAGATCAGGTCGGTCAGACCGAGGAGGAACACCGTGCTCGCCAGGAACACGGCGGTGAAGCCGAGGACGAACAGTCCGGCGGCACCGGCGACCCGGAGTCTGCCGGATCGGCGTTGGGCCGCAGCCTCGTCCGGCCCCGCCGCGGTCGCGCCGCCCGACCCGGTGGTGGACTCCTCCCGCGCCGCGATCCCGCCTGCGGGAACCGGCCGGGTCCGCGGTGCCTCGGCGCCGACGAGCCCTGCGAGATAGGCCAGGTAGCCGGGGACGAGCGGAATCACGCACGGCGATGCGAAACTCACGAGACCGGCAAGCACGGCGACTCCCGTGGCCAGCATCAGCGGCCCGGAGATGACGAACTCGGAGGGGTCCACGCATCGAGGGTAGGCACCCTACTCAGACGTCCTTCGCTCGGCTCCTCCTCGGCGAGACGTCGGTTACCTTGCGTCGGACCGCGTATCGCCGCCGGTCACGGCCGGCCGCCGCGTCTCGGCTCGGCCCGCCCGCCGCTCGGCGTGACGGCGGGCTCGGCTCGGCGTGGGAGGTCCGTCGGATTCCGACTCGGCATTCCCGGCCCGTTCCGGCCTCGTTCCTCATCGCGGTGCGCGAACCGTCCGGTGACGACGGGTCTACCGCCGGGAATCGCCTGCGCGATCCGATCCCGTCGATCGACACCGATCCCGATTCCACCGAGATGCCCGAATCATCAGGCGACTCCATCGCCGAAGTCGACGGATTCACCGTCGCACGGCCCGAGGGCCCGATGCCACCGAGACGGGCCCGACGCGCTCGCCCGGCGGGCACGGCTGTCCGGACGGCAGGCATGCGGCCGGAGTCGGCGGATCCACCCACGCCGTCGGAGCCGGTAGGCGCCGGACCGGCCGTCGTGAAAGGTGACGGCCGTCACCGCGTGGAACAGGTGCGGCGGGCGGAAGCACCTGAGCACGGGGTGCACGCTGGTAGCCTGACCGACAGAGCGAACCTGTCGTGAGAATCGTCGAGTCGGAGTGGGGAAACAGTTCAATGGAACCGCTTTCTGCGACCGACCCGCGACAGATCGGTCGTTATCGGGTACTCGGCCTGCTCGGGGCGGGCGGAATGGGGAAGGTGTATCTCGGTCGCTCGCCCGGCGGCCGCCCGGTGGCGATCAAGGTCATTCGTGAGGAGCACTCCGAAGACGAACAGTTTCGAATGCGCTTCGCCCGCGAGATCGACGCCGCGACCGCCGTGAGCGGTGCTTTCACCGCCGCCGTGATCGAGGCGGCTCCCAATGCCCGGCCACCCTGGCTGGTGACCTCCTATATCGAGGGCCCGTCGCTGCTCAAGGCGGTCAGCGATTTCGGACCGTTTCCGGAATCGTCGCTGCGGGTATTGACCGCCGGGCTCGCCGAGGCGCTGCGGGAGATTCACCAGAGCGGGCTCATTCATCGGGACGTGAAGCCGACGAACGTGCTGCTGGCCTCTGACGGACCGCGGGTCATCGACTTCGGTATCGCCTGGGCCGCCGAGGCGGTCTCGCTCACCCAGGTCGGCACGCATTTCGGGACGCCGGGTTTCATGGCTCCGGAGCAGGCGGTCGGCGAACGGGTGACCGCGTCGAGCGACATGTTCTCGCTCGGCTGCGTCATCGTCTTCGCCGCGACAGGTGTGAGTCCCTTCGGTGAGGGCAATTCCACGGCGCTGCTGTACCGGGTCGTGCACAACGAGCCGACGCTCGACGGCCTGCCGCCCTCGCTGCGCGACGTCGTCGGGGCCTGTCTGGCGAAGAACCCGGTGCACCGGCCGCGGCCGGACCAGATCCTGGCTCAGATCGACACCGGCTTCGACCACGCCTGGCTGCCCGCCCAGGTGACCACGGTGCTCGCGCAGAAGAGCGCCGAGACACGCGCGATGCTCGACGGCACGCGGGTGCGGCCGACGGGCACGGCGGGCGACCCGGCACAGGCGTCGCCTGCGCGGAACGGCCCGGGCCACCCTCGGACGCGGCTGCTCGCGGGCATTCCGATCCCCACGTCATACCCGGCCGAGGCGGTGGAGCAGCCGCCGCCGTACGAGACGGAGCAGCCGCCGCCGAAGTATCAGCCGGAGCCCGTCGGCTTCGCCGAGCCGTATTCGGCGGGCGATCCCCGGCATGTCGAGGCCGCCGCGGCTCCCCGGTCCGAGCCGCACGCCGAGCCTCACTCGGGCCCGTACGCGGACCCGTACGTCGCGGAACGCGCGCCGGTTCGACGCCCGGAGGTCTCTCGCCGTGCCGAGGCGCCGCGAGCGCGCCGCCCGGCGCAGCGGCAGACGATCGCACCGCAGCCCGAGCCGCGATACGAGGAGCCCGCTCCTCGGCGGTACGCCGACGACGGGGACGGCCGCGGACTGCTCGGGCGCATCCTGTTGGCGCCGTTCGCCGCCGTCGGCTACCTGCTGAAGGGCATCGTCGCCGTACTGCTGTGGCCCTTCAAGGCCCTGTGGAGCTGTCTGCTCATCACCGTCATCGCGGTCGGCGTCATCGTGTTCTTCAGCATGGACGCCATCTCCGGCATGTCCGACCTCATCGATCGCACGTTCGACATGCTGCGAAGCCTGTTCGACTTCCTCTGATCCCGGCAGGCGGCGGTCGAACCGCCGGTTGACCACCGTAGAGGTGCCATCGCCCCCCGTCCGGTGCGGTCGACAGGACAGCGCTGCGCAATCACATTCGACCGACCGTGGCGCTATGACCACTCAATCGTGTTGTGATCGCCCGCAACCATTTTCTCCGGCGGTCTGCTCCTACCAAGATTGCTCGCGGCGGGAATTCAACCGACCCGCCGCGACCTGAAATGTCATTACGATCGCCGGAGACGACAGCCATGACCGCTCTCGCCGACTCTCCGATACTCATCGGACTGGCTCTCGGTTCGATGCTATTCGGACCCCACCGAAAGAACTGGAAGGAGGCGCACCGTGGATTGAGAGAATACGGCTCGCCGTGGAACACGGCCATCCGACACGCCGAGTCCGTCGTGAAGCCCGCACCGGCCGCCGGAGCCGGGCCTGCTCGTCGGCCCCTCGGGGGTCAGGTGGTCCCGGCATGCCCCCCTCGGTCGACGAGAGGTCGCACGACACAGCCGCCCCTGTTCCCCCGCACCCTCCTGGGTAGAGCGCGACCGTTCCACAGACCAGGCGACGCCACGAGCCACAGCACGATCCTCGGCCCGAGGCGGCGGACGAGACCGCACCGCCACGAGGATCATCTCGACCCGCACAGACCAGCATCGGCCGGCCCGGAACGACACACGGCGACCCGCCCGCCGCGACACACACCGACGGTTTCCCCGGGTCGGACGACTCGGACGACGCAGGGTCGCGCCCCGCGAGATCGGGCGACCCAGGACCAGGCGATCCGGGACCAGGCGGCACAGGGCCGCATCCCGCTGGATCGGATCCCGTCCCCGCCCCCCTCGGTTCTCCCGATCTCCCCACGTCGCGTGGACCGCGGCCGATGGCGTTCGGTGCGGGACCCGGGCACAGCGGCGAGGCCGTGGTCCACCTCGGCCGTACCGCACCGTCGGACCGCCGACTCCGGCACGTCGACCGGCACGGGACGGCATCGGCCCGCCCCGGAACGGCCCGCCGTCCGCTCGGATCTCCGCTACCGCGTCCGGCGGGCCGTCACCACACGACAGGGCGTCGGGGAGCCGACCCCGTCGATCCCGGAGTCGTTGAGCCTGGAGAGAAGACCCAGGCGGGAACCCTCGGTTCCCGCTGACCGAGACCGATCAGCTCCCGCCCGACGATCCGACCGGCCGTCACTCCTCGGCGGCGATCTCCGCCACGATCGGCAGCAGGTCTTCGGTCAGCACCTCGTCCAGGAGCACCGCGGCGACGCGGTGGCTTCGATCAAGGATGATCGTCGCCGGCACAGCGGTACGCGGAAAGCCGCGCAACCCGAGCAGTGATCGACCAGAGGGGTCGTAGATCGACGGATAGGTGATTCCGAGATTCGACACGAAATCCATCGGCGCCGAACGCACGTTGTCTCTGACATTGATTCCGAGGAATGCGACTCCGTCTTCTGCCGTCTCCTCGTATACGTATTGCAGATGTGAGGCCTCAAGCCTGCACGGACCACACCAGGAACCCCAGATGTTGAGGACCACCACCTCGTCCTCGAAATCCCCGATGCCGATCTGCTCGCCCTCGCTCATCAGATCGTCGCCGCTGATATCCGGTGCGAGCTGCCGTTCCGCCTCGTCGTAACGGATTCGGGTCTCGCCGCCAGGGGCGACGAACTGGTATCGGCCGGAACCCGGGACGTCCCCGGCCTGCTCGGAGGTGCATCCCGCCAGTGTCAGCAGCGCGGCTCCGAGCAGGCCGAGGAGTCGAGAGCGCCTGCTCATGCGCCCGCGACCTGACTTCCGGACGGCCCGGCCGGCTCGCGATAGCTGATCCCGACCAGTCGCTCCGCCTCGAACTCCAGGCTGGTCAACGAGGCCAGGGCGCACTGCCGGTTCCTCGGGTCGTGCCAGAGTCGGTCACCCTGGAGGAACCGGCGCACCGTCCATACCGGAAGCTGATGCGAGACGCACACCGCCTCGTGCCCCTCGGCCGCGGCCCGCGCGCGATGCACGGCGGCCAGCATCCGATGCGCGATCTTCAGATAGGGCTCTCCCCACGACGGCACGAACGGGTTACGCAGCTTCGGCCAGTTCCGCGGCGACCGCAGCGCCCCGTCGCCCACCGAGACCCGCTGTCCCTCGAAGAGGTTGTCCGCCTCGATGAGCCGGTCGTCGATCGCGGGGGTGAGCTGATGCGCGGCCAGCAGTGGCAGCGCCGTCTGCCTCGCCCGCTCCAACGGCGAGGTCACCACGTGCACGATGTCGTGTCCCGACAGGAATTCCGCGACCCGCGCCGCCTGCTGCTCCCCCCGTTCGGAGAGCCGGAAGCCCGGCAGCCTGCCGTAGAGGATCTTCTCGGGGTTGTGCACTTCACCATGGCGAAGCAGATGAACGACGGTCCGGG
The DNA here is from genome assembly GCF_002234535.1 of Actinoalloteichus hoggarensis. Taxonomy (NCBI): domain Bacteria; kingdom Bacillati; phylum Actinomycetota; class Actinomycetes; order Pseudonocardiales; family Pseudonocardiaceae; genus Actinoalloteichus; species Actinoalloteichus hoggarensis. Next base: position 508,945 of record NZ_CP022521.1, on the reverse strand, counting down.
TGCTCACCGATCTCCCTCCGGTCGGGCCTGGGCCGCCGCGGTCGCCGCGGCGGGCAGTGCGGCGGCGATGATGTCGAACGCCGCGTCGTCCAGCGCCGCCGAGACGAAGAACGCCTCGAACGCACTGGGCGGCGCGTAGACGCCCGCCGCGAGAAGGCTGCGGAAGAACGCGGGGAAGCGCCAGGTCTCGGCGGCCTGGGCGCCCGCGAAGTCGGTCACGGGCGACTCGCTGAAGAAGATGCTGACGAGGTTGCCCGCGTAGCCGATCTGGTGGGGCACGCCCGCACCGGTCAGCGCGTCGGCGAACAGGTCACCGAGGCGTCGTGCGTTGGCGTCGAGCCGCGCGTAGACCGAGGCGTCCGCGGTGCGCAGCGTCGCCAGTCCGGCGGCGACCGCGACCGGGTTCCCGGACAGCGTGCCCGCCTGGTAGACGGGGCCGACCGGGGCGAGCGCCGCCATCACGTCGGCCCGGCCGCCGAAAGCGGCGGCGGGGAGGCCGCCGGACATGACCTTGCCGAAGGTGTAGAGGTCGCCCGCCACGCCCTCCAGCCCGTACCAGCCCGCCGAGGAGACGCGGAACCCCGTCATCACCTCGTCCATGATCAGCAGGGCGCCCGAGGCGTGGCACAGAGTGCGCAGTTCGGCGTTGAACCCGGGCAGCGGCGCGACCGCGCCCATGTTCCCGGCCGCGGCCTCGGTGATCACGCAGGCGATGTCCCGGCCGTGCTCGGCGAACACCGCGCGCAGTGCGGACAGGTCGTTGTACGGCAGGACGATCGTGTCGGCGGTCTGCACGTCGGACACGCCGGGCGTCGAGGAGATTCCGAGGGTCGCCAGCCCGGAGCCCGCGGCGGCGAGCAGCGCGTCGACGTGTCCGTGGTAGCAGCCGGCGAACTTGACGATCTTGTTCCGCCCGGTGACGCCCCTGGCCAGTCGGATGGCGCTCATCGTCGCCTCGGTGCCCGAGTTGACGAGTCGGACCTGTTCGACCGGGTCCACCCGGTGGATGATCTCCTCCGCGAGGAGGATCTCGCCCTCCGTCGGCGTGCCGAAGGAGAGTCCGGCGGCGGCCGAGGTCCGGACCGCGTCGACGACGGCCGGATGCGCGTGCCCGAGGATCATCGGGCCCCAGGAGCTGACCAGGTCGACGTAGCGGTTGTCGTCGGCGTCCCAGAGATAGGCGCCCGCGCCGCGGACCATGAACCGAGGCGTGCCGCCGACCGAGTGGAACGCGCGGACCGGCGAGTTCACCCCGCCGGGAGTCACCCCGTTCGCTCGATCGAACAGGCCCTGCGAACGGGCCACCGGCTGCGCGGACGTCGAAGAGTCGGGCACCTGAGTCACCGGACCAGTCTCGCAAGTCCCCCGATCGGCCGGTGCCGGCGGGTCAGGCGGGCGGCGGGACCGGCCCGTGAAGCGGCTCCGGGCGCGGCCTCGTTCGGATCGCGAGGGTGAACTGTCGGATCGAGTCCAGTGCCAGGATGCCTGCGAGGCAGCCCGCGCCCACCGACAGGGCCAGCCGGTCGCCGACATAGCGCAACAACACTCGGGACTCGCCGTCGCCGACCGGCAGTTCGTCGCGCAGCACGCCGGTGCGCCAGAGCCACACGGCGAGGACGATCAGACCGGCGGCGATGAGCACCTCGACGCAGGCCAGCACGGCCCGACGCGGCTGATGCAGGCGATGCACCCCCGCCGGGCGGTCACCGAGCGTGGTCGTCGGCTGCGGAGCGGTCATGACCGAGAAGTCTGCCATGGGCAGGCCGAGGGGAGGCCTGTGCCCGTGAGGTCGGTGATCGCGACGTCGGCCGTCCCCGGGGATCGGTCGGCCGAGGCGAAGCGGGACCGCCGTGGGCACCGGCCGACGACCGGTCGGGGAGACCGACCCGCTCGTCAGACAGGCCGGGTGGGCTGCTCGCCGATGCCGCCGAGGCGGGAGGACGGGCAGCAGCACCCGACAGAGCAGGAGCCGACCGTGCACGATCGCCGCGGCGAGCCGACCCCTCCGGTGAAGTCGATCAGCCTGCCCGGTCGGGGTCGCCGCCGTTCAGCCAGATCGACGACTTCGGCAGCCACACGGCGACCAGACCGCCCACCACCAGCAGCAGGACCACGATGCCGACCGGGGTGAATCCCGCGCCGAGCTGGAGGAACAGCTGGAGCGCGCCGACGACGGTCAGGGCGATCCTCGGCCAGCGGCGTCGACGACCGAGCAGGAAGGCGAAGCCGCAGTAGAGCACGGCGAAGAACAGCGTGACCAGCAGGTTCTCCAGCACCAGCCCGGCCGCGAAGTCGGCCGCCTCCGCCGGGGTGATGTCCGACCGCCGCTGAAGCTGCTCCGCGATGCCCTGCGGCCGAAGCCACAGGAACAGGGCGTGCAGCGTCAGGAACGCGGCGAGTGCGTACCACAACGCCACCGCGGTCCGGATGACCTTCGGCGGGAGCGTCGTGGACGACTCGGCTGATTCGGGCATCTCTCAGCTCTGCTGGAAGTAGCGGTTGGACTCGGGACGGAACATCAGGAAGACGGCGGCGAGCGGGAGCGCGATGCCCACGATCGTCAGGATCAGCGTCAGCGGGTTGGCGGTCGCGTCTCCGAGCGAGTTGAGCGAGGAGAGCAGCCCGAGCGCGGAGAGCACGGTGAGCAGGATACGCGCCCAGTTCCGGCCGTTGCGCATCATGAACACGAACAGCAGGTTGAGTGCCGCGACGAGCAGGGTGATCACCACGGTGATGATGATGGCGCCCCTGACGACCTCGCCCAGGGCTTCGGCGTTCACGCCCGCCGCGGCGGCCTGCTCGTCGATGAGCGCGTTCATGGTGATCAGGAGGACGAGCGCGCTCAGGACGCCGATCGTGGCGTTGGCGAGGTACAGGTAGAAGGCGAGGTCCACGGTGCGGGGCCGCGCTGGGCGGCCGGGCTGTCCCATGCCGCCCGGGTAGGCGCCTGGCTGACCCTGCGGTGCGGGGTATGCGCCGGGGGGCCCGACGGGCGGCGCGGGCGGGTAGCCGCCCTGGCCTGGTTGCGGTGCCGGGCCGCCGAAACCCTGCGGTCGTCCCTGGCCCTGTGGATTGAATGGCGTGCTCACGAGCAGCACAGTAGGAAACGCTTCCTTGATCGTCCAGCGGAATGGGGATGACCGTCCCCGATAACGGGTCTTTCGCCTGTCGCGAATCGGGTGGCACGCGGACTCCGATCGCGGATCTCGACGAGCCGCTCGACCGACGCGGGCAGGGCTCGAACCTGCGGAAGCTCGCGCATCGGCCACCTCCGGAAACGAAGTGAGTGGACACTACACAGGGCTGGCCCACACCGAGCCGTTGTGATTCCCCTCACTCGTGCCAGTGTCGGTCCGCCGGCGCAGGCGAGGTCTCCCGCCGAATCGCCTCACTCCGCCGCTGGTCTCAGACGCCGGCCGTTCCTACGAGTTCACGCCCCGGGTGGGGAGGTTCTTCTTCAGAGCGAAGTAGGCACTGGAGTTCGGCAGATACAGCAGCACCACGGCGAGCGCTGAGACGAGGATCGACAACATGCTCATCAGATGGCCCGAGTTCGGCCCGCTGATGAAGGCGAGCAGGTTGAGACCGGTCACCACCGCCAGCGCGATCCGCGCCCAGTTCCGCCCCGCCTTGGCCTTGAAGGCGAACAGTGTGAACAGGAGGGCGACGGAGAGGTAGACGACGAAGAAGAGTCCGAAGGCGAGATCGACCGCCTGGTCCACCTCCTCCGGTGTCAGGCTGCCCTGGTTCTCCTGCATCGTCTGAGCCCTGATCTCGTCGCGCTGACCGAACAGGGAGAGCACCGAGCTGAAGATCACCACCGCCGTCACGATCCAGATCCAGAAGGAGATCTTGACTTCTCGGGGAATCGGGATCGTCTGCACACCCGAGTTGGCCGCGGGGGCGGCGGGGTACGACGAGGACGGGATCGACTCGTGCGAACCAGGACGATCCGGATCTTCGGGAGTGGACACGCCTGAACGTTAGAAGCCGCCCGCCGCGATGTCCACAGCCTGGCCGGACCGGGTCGAGGCCGGTGGCGAGATCGAGGGCTCCATCACCGCCGTGCCGCTCGGGGCCGGTCGGGGTCGATCGTCGGGTGCGATGCCGCGTCGTCGCAGGGTGATCGGTTCATCGCCCGGTCGAGTCGCGACCGCCGCGGTCGAGTCCGCCGCTCGTTCCGCCGCCTACCGCCGAACGGGTCGACGGCACGCCCGGGGACGAAGATCACCGGTTCGGATGACATCTTCGGCAGGCGGGCGCCGAGGCCGCCGCAACCGGCCGCGGTGCCGCTCTCGACGGCCCGACCCGCTGCCCGATCGCGCTCCGCCGACTGCCGTCCGGCGCGCCGCCCCGCCGCCCTCGCGCGCCGACATCGCACCCGGATCGGGACGAATCGTCGGCGTGATCGGGCATCCGACGATCGCCGCGCGGCCCGTCGGCGTACCGACGGAGCCCCGTCACGAGGGCCGAGAACCGCGGAGTGCGGGGCCGGCAGGCTCGAAATGGCTCCTCGAACCGGGCAGGAACAGCATGAGCACCGCGACACAGTGCAGGATCGCGGCGAACCCGAAGACCCGCTCCTCGGTGTCGGCCAGGAAGCCGAACACGGCCACGGCCGCCAAGACCAGCAGCAGGATCCGCGCCCAGTGCGCGCCGCGATACGCCGAGAAGCCGAAGAACGCGTACACGGTGAGGAAGCCGAACCACTGGAGCACGGCCAGTCCCACCGAACCCCATCGATCGGCAGGCACCCCCGCCAACAGCGTTCGGATCGGAACAAGCAGCTGAAGGACGACCACCACGCCCATCAACCCGGCCGCGACGCTCACCTCGATCGGAATGCCCGGCGGGTTCGACGGCGAGGTCTCGGTCTCGGCTTCGACCTCGGCTTCGTTCCCGGTCCAGGTCACGATCTCGGTCGGCTGCCCGGTCCCCGCCTCGGTCCCGGTTCCGGTCCCGTCCTCGTTCTCGGCCTCGTTCTCGATCTGGGCCGGCGTCTCGGTCCCGGTCTGCTTCCCAGCCTCGGTCTCACGCACACCGCTCTGCGGGCCCGCCGCCTCGGCAGGACCTCCCGAACCCTCGCCCGGCTCCACCGCACCGGTCCGCGCCACCCGCCGACCGGCATCCGTGTCGGCATCCGTGTCGGCGTCGACGGCCGCTTCGGGGCCGCGCTGCGAGGCGGCGGACGGTCGGGCGGACTCGGGGCCCACCGGCGTGATCATCGGCTCAACATAGCGCTCGACCGGGTCACAGGTGAACCATCATCGGCCATTCCGGACGCCCGGAGTCGAGATCCGACGCCGACGGATTCCCGTCCCCGGAGGGCCCACCGCAGTGTGCCGAGGCCGAGCCCAGATCGGGACCGAGACCGACGACGTCTCTTCGGAACTCCCGCCCCACGACGGGGAGACGGCTCCGGTGACCACCGCAGGCGGGTGCCGGCGGGAGAGCACACGCGGACCCACGCCGTTCATGCGCCCGGCCGCCGCTTCGGCCGCGACGCCGTGCCGGTCGACCGGTGCGGCGGCCCCGTCGAGCACACACCGGTCGACGCCCGAGCCGGTCAGTCCTCGCGCAGCCAGCGAGCGGCCTCGACCGCCCAGTACGTCAACACGATGTCCGCGCCAGCGCGGCGAATCGAGGTCAGCGTCTCCAGGACGGCCGACCGTCGGTCCAGCCAACCCTGGGCGGCGGCGGCCTCGATCATCGAGTACTCGCCGGAGATCTGATAGGCGGCCACCGGGACGTCGGCGATCTCGGCCACCTGCCGTACCACGTCCAGATAGGACATCGCGGGCTTGATCATCACCGCGTCGGCGCCCTCGGCGAGGTCCAGCGTCACCTCGCGCAACGCCTCCCTGGCGTTGGCGGGGTCCTGCTGGTAGGTCCGTCGATCACCGCTGAGCTGGGATTCCACGGCGTCGCGGAACGGGCCGTAGAAGGCGGAGGTGTACTTCGCCGAGTAGGCCAGGATCGCGGTGTCGGCGAACGCGGCCTCGTCCAGCGCCTCGCGAATGGCCGCCACCTGGCCGTCCATCATCCCGCTGGGCCCGACGACCTGAGCGCCCGCCCTGGCCTGGGCGACGGCCAGTTCCCGGTACGCGGTCAGGGTCGCGTCGTTGTCCACGCTGCCGTCCGCGGCGAGCAGGCCGCAATGTCCGTGATCGGTGAACTCGTCGAGGCAGCAGTCCGCCATGAGCACCGTCGCGTCGCCGACCTCGGCGGCGACCGCGGTCAGCGCGCGGTTGAGGATGCCGTCCGGATCGGTGCCCGCGGAGCCGACGGCATCCCGAACCGCGGGCACGCCGAAGAGCATCAGGCCGCCCACGCCCGCCTCGACGGCCTCGACGGCGGCCCGCCGGAGCGAGTCGAGATCGTGCTGGACGACGCCGGGCATCGAGGCGATCGGCACCGGAGCGGACACGCCCTCCTTGACGAACATCGGCAGCACCAGCTGTCGTGGTGCCACGCTCGTCTCGGCGACCAGTCGACGCACCGCCGGGGTGCGTCGCAACCGCCGGGGACGGTGCGTCGGGAACATGTCGGCTCCTTCGTCGATCCCGCGACTTCGATTCGGCGGACGCCGTCGCGGCCGGGCGCCCTCTCTTCTGGTCTCGATCCTGCCGGATTCCGGTGCCCTGGGGGCTCCAGGCCGCCACGCGGGGCGGCCCGGGCGTTCCCGCCCCGACGGCCTGTGCGCCGCCGCGGCGCGACCTCGCCGATCTCCGCCGCACCACGGGTGGTGATGCCCGATCCGACGGAAGGTCTCCGGCCTCCCCACCGGTCGAGAGTCGCCACTGACGACGAAACGGATCGTTCCCGCCCATGGTCGGGCGGGAACGATCCGTTCATCGAGTCGACGGCCGCGACAGGGCCGTCTCGGTCAGCGACGCGCCCGCTTGGCCTTCCGAGGCGGCGGCAGCGCGCCCTCGGAACGCAGTCGGGCGGCGTGCGAGGCGAGCGCGTCCACCAGGGACGACACCTGCGCGACCTCGGGCTGCACGTCGACACGCAGACCGAACTCGGTCGCCGTCTCGGCCGTGGCCGGGCCGATGCAGGCCACCAGGGTCCGCGAGTGCGGCTTACCCGCGATGCCGACCAGGTTCCGGACGGTCGACGACGAGGTGAAGCACACCGCGTCGAAACCGCCGGTCTTGATCATCTCGCGCGTGTCGGCGGGCGGCGGCGCCGCCCGCACCGTCCGGTACGCCGTGACGTCGTCGATCTCCCAGCCTCGATCGCGCAGCCCCGCCGCGAGCGTCTCCGTGGCGATGTCCGCCCTGGGCAGCAGCACCCGGTCGACCGGGTCGAGGATGTCGTCGTAGGGCGGGAAGTCCGCCAGCAGCCCCTCGCTGGACTGCTCCCCGGAGGGAACCAGCTCGGGGATGATGCCGAAGGACCGCACCTTCTCCGCCGTCGACTCGCCGACACAGGCGATCTTGACTCCGGAGAAGGCCCTGGCGTCCAGGCCGAACTCGCGGAACTTCTCCCACACGGCGCGGACCGCGTTGGTCGAGGTGAACACCACCCACTGGTAGCGCCCGTCGACCAGTCCCTTGACCGCCCGCTCCATCTGGGCCGGGCTGCGCGGTGGCTCGACCGAGATGGTCGGGACCTCCACGGGGATCGCGCCGTGCGCCCGAAGCCGCTCGCTCATCGCGCCCGCCTGGTCCTTGGTGCGCGGCACCAGGACCTTCCAGCCGTACAGGGCGCGCGACTCCCACCAGGAGAGCTTCTGTCTACCGGCCACCGCGGACCCGACGGTGATCACCAGGGGCCCCAGCAGGTCCCCGGCCACCGAGGCGAGCGAGGCGAGCGTGGTGTCGATCGTGCGCTGGGTGAACGTCGTCCCGTCCGCCGTGACGGCCACCGGGGTCTGCGGCGCGAGGCCGTGTTCCACCAGCGAGGACGCGGCCTCCGCCAGATGGCTGCCCGAGGCGTGCAGCACCAGGGTCCCCGGCGCCGCGGCCAGGGCCGCCCAGTCCATCGTTCCTCGGACGTCGGCCTCGGTGTGCACCGCGCCGAGCGCCACCCCCGCGTAGGCGGGCACCGCCGTGGCACCCGCGACGCCGGGAACGACGTCGAAGGCGATGGTCGTCCGCGACACCGCCTGGGCCTCCCGCACCACCGCGTCGGCGGTGAACGGGTCGCCGGAGACGAGGCGGACGACGGGGCGACCGTTCTTCGCCTCGGCGACCATGTCCTTGGCCACGTCGGCGGGATCGCCGACGGCGGGCCGGACCTCGGCCCCCTCGGAGACGAGCGAGGCCGCCTCCGCGGACACGTCGGGGTCGGTGACCACGAGCGAGGCCGCTTTCAGTACTTCTTTAGCCCGGACGGTGAGGAGTCCCGCGTCTCCGGGGCCGGTGCCCACGAAGGCGATACGTCCGGGGATCTTGCGTGCACGGGTCATCAGGGCACTCCCCACTCCCTTACTGCTCGGGGCCGCTGAGCACGGCGGCCCCGAGATCCAACAGCTCTGCGGCCACGTCGCGGCCTAGCTGCTCTGCTGCGGTCGTCTCGGCGATGGCGGAGGCTCGAAGCACATCGCTCTGCGATGTCGCCGCGACCCCTCGCAACGACAGGCGCAGCTTCACGCGCCCCTCGTCGTCGAGGTCCTCCACCACCTCGGCCAGTGCACCGACGGGCGCGCTGCAACCAGCCTCCAGCGCGGCCAGCAGGGCGCGCTCGGCGGTCACCGCGGCACGACTGGCCGGGTCGTCCAGAGTGGACTGGATCAGGTGCTCGATGTCCACGTCGTCGACGCGGCACTCCACGGCAAGGGCACCCTGCGCAGGGGCCGAGAGCATCTGCAGTGGATCGAGCGATTCGGTGATGACGTCGAGCAGGCCCAAGCGGGCCAGCCCGGCGCGGGCGACCACGATCGCGTCAAGCTCGCCGTCGGCGACCTTGCGAAGTCGGGTGTCCACGTTGCCGCGCAGCGGACGCACCACGAGCCCGAGGCCGAGGGCCTCCAGCTGAGTGGCCCGCCGCGGGGAGCCGGTGCCCACCGTCGACCCCGGCGGCAGCTCGACGAGGCGCAGGCCGTCGCGGGCGACCAGCGCATCGCGCGGGTCCTCCCGTCGAGGCACCGCCGCCACGGAGAGCCCGGGGTCCGGTGTGGTGGGCAGGTCTTTGAAGGAGTGCACGGCGACGTCGATCTCGTCGGCGAGCAGCGCCGTGCGCAGGGCGGAGGTGAACACGCCGACGCCGATCTCGGCGATCGGCGCCATGGAACGGTCGCCGGGGGTGCTGATCGGCACCAGTTCGACGTCGGCTCCCGCCGCCGTGAGCTGGTCTGCCACCCATCCGGTCTGGGCAAGCGCAAGCCTGCTGCCCCTGGTACCGATGCGAATCCTGCGGTTCACCGCTGCCCACCATCCAGGTCGGGGCGCTCCTGCGGACTCCGCTCCGCCGAGCCGCCCTCGCCACGTCGCCGTCGTTCGTCTGCCGCGGACGCCTCCGGCGTCTCGGTCGTCTCGCCCGCGGCCTGCATCGGTGCGGCGACCGTCGAGGTCGGCGCGTTCGTGACCTCGGTCAACACCGCCGTCGTGGGCGGCTGGGCGCCGGAAGCCGCCTCCGGAGGCACCATCGCCGGGGCGGCGGTCCTGCCGGACGGATTCGCCGCGCCTCCACCGTCGGAGGAGTCCGCGAACTCCGCGTGTCCCCTGCGATCCGCCCCGTCCCGTCCGGCCCGCGCGCCCTCGCCGAGTCCGGTCTTCGCCGCGCTCACCGCGTTCGGCAGCTGCTGATCGAGGTTGAACAGCTCGCGCAGCGCGTCGGCGTAGCCCACGCCCTGCGCACCCGCGGCCAGTTGCTTCACCCGCACGGTCGGGGTGTGCAGCAGCTTGTCCACCACACGGCGGACGGTGCGGCTCAGCTCGGCCCGCACTTCGGGTGCGAGGTCGGGGAGTCGAGAGTCCAGCCGCAGCAGTTCGGCGTCGACCACCTCGGCCGCCTGCCTGCGCAGGGCCGTGACCGTGGGCGTCACCGACGCGGAGCGCTGCGCGGCGAAGTAGTGCTCCACCTCGGCCGCGATCAGCGTGCCGACCTGGGCGAAGGCGTCGGCGTCCCCACGCCCGCGCAGCCGGGCGCGCAGCGTGTCCAGGTCCACCACCGACACCGCGTCCAGCTCGGCCACGCCGGCGTCCACGTCGCGGGGCAGCCCCAGATCGCAGAAGACCAGCGGCCTGCCCGGCCTCCGGTCCGCCAGCGCCGTCCGCACGGTGTCGACGTCGACGACGGTCTCCAACGAACCGGTGCAGACGACCACCACGTCCGCGTCGACGAGCTCGACCGCGAGCCGGTCCAGACCCACCGAGCGGGCGGGCGTGCCCGCCTCGACGGTGGTGGCGGCCAGCCGGTCACCGTTGTCGGCCGTGCGGTTGGCGATCACCAGCTCCGCGATGCCCGCTCTTCGCAGGTGCGCGGCGGCCAGTCCGCCCATCGATCCCGCACCGACCACCAGGCCCCGTCCGCCTGCCAGGTCGCCGAGGAGCGCGGCGGCGTCGGACAGCGCCTCGGAGACGACGGAGGCGCCCTCGGCGCCGATCTCGGTCTCGGAGTGCGCCCGCTTGCCGACGCGGAGCGCCTGTTGCAACAGCTCGTGCAGCGCGCGGCCGACGGTCCGTGCCGCCTCGGCGGCCGTGTAGGCGCCACGAAGCTGGCCCAGGATCTGCTCCTCGCCGACCACCATGGAGTCGAGTCCCGCGGCGACGGTGAACAGGTGCTCCACCGCGGCCGCGGCGTAGTGCACGTACATGCCGTCGGTCAGTTCGGCGCCGTCCAGCCCGGTGTGGCGGGCCAGGACGCCGGTGACCTCTTCGACGGCGCTGTGGAAGGACTCGACCATCGCGTAGACCTCGACGCGGTTGCAGGTCGAGAGCAGCAGCACCTCGTCGACGCTGGCGCAGCGCAGCAGCTCGTCGAGCAGCTTCTCGGTGTCCGGCGCGCCGACGACGGCACGTTCCAGCAGCGTCAGGGACGCACTGCGGTGCGACATCCCGATGGCGAGCAGGCTCATCGCGGGATCACCACGCCGGGAACCGACGCGACGCCCGGCTGGGGCGCGGCGTGTGCCGAGGAGAACGCCGCGTCCTGCTCCTGATCCGCCCGCCGGGCCACATGGAACGACAAGATCTGCAACTCCACCGCTAGGTCGACTTTGCGCACCTCGACGTAGTCCGGGACCTGAAGTACGACGGGTGCGAAGTTCAGGATGCACCGCACGCCGCCCTGAACCAAACTGTCGCAGACGTTCTGCGCCCCCTGAGCCGGCGTGGCGATCACGCCGATGGTGACCTCCAGCTCGGCGCAGACCCGCCTGATGTCGTTGACGTGGTGCACCGGCATCCCGCCGACAGGGACGCCCATCAGGTCTGGATCGACGTCGAACAGCGCCGCGACCGGGAATCCGCGTCCGGGAAATCCGCCGTAATTCGCGAGGGCATGGCCCAGATTCCCGATGCCGACGACGGCCACGCTGTGCTGACGGGTGAGACCGAGCGTTCGTTCGATCTGACCGACGAGCACGTCGACGTCGTATCCGACGCCTCTGGTTCCGTAGGAACCGATGTACGAGAGGTCTTTCCTCAGCTTCGCCGAGTTGACCCCCGTCGCCACGGAGAGTTCCTCGCTGGAGATCTTCGTCACTCCGTCGCGAGACAGATCTGAGAGGACCCGCAGATACACCGCCAGTCGCGCCACCGCCGCCTCGGGAATCGCCCTGGCCCGTTCTCGGACCACCGAGGCCTCCACGGGGGTCACGCCCGGCGCGGCGGTGTCCGTGGTGAAGCCATCACCCGCATCCCGCTGCGCTGCCACGCTGACTCTCCTCATGCTTGCTCACCGGGCGTCACGCGACAGTCGTTCCAGCTGAGTGAGTGAGTCGCGCGCCGCCGTGACGACTACACGGTAACCGCTTGTGAAGACTTGCACAAAGTTGCTAACGCAAACAGCGATCAAGGCGTCGAACAGTGAGACGCCGCGTCACCGAAGATCCACTTTTCGGTGACGCGGCGTGAAGGCGAGGTGAGGTGTCTGCGGCCCGCCACCCGGCCGCCACCGGCCCGCGCGGGGTGTTCGATCGTCGGGCCCGCCGCGGCCTCGGCGGAGACGGGGCGGGTCGTCGACCGTTCCCGTTCCGACCGGGCCCCGGGGGATCCCGACCCGCGTGAATCAGCTCCCGGGGGTCAGGACCGTGTCGATGACGAACACGGTGGCGTTGGCGGTCGGAATGTTGCCGCAGGCGATGGCCGCGCCGTCGACGGTCATCGACTCGCCCTCGCCCTCGACGGTCAGCTCGCCGCCCTGCAACGTCGGCAGCGTGCCCGCCTCGGCGACGCCGTCCGCGTCGAGACGCTCGCCCACGACGTGGTAGCCGAGGACCTCGCCGAGCGCGTCGGAGTCGGCGGCCAGGTCGTCGAAGGCGCCCTCACCGAGTGCGTCGAAGGCCGAGTCGGCAGGGGCGAACACGGTCAGCCCCTCAGCGCCGTTGAGGGTGTCGCCGAGCCCGGGAACGGCGCCCACGGCGGAGACGAGCCGGGTGAGCACGGGGTTGGTGCTCGCCGCGTCGGCCACCGGCTGCGGGCCCATCGACTCCAACGAGCCGGGCTCGTCGCCCTGTGGAAGGTCTCCGCAGGCCGGACCGAAGGTGTCCTCCGGGGTGGTGACGCCCGCGGCCTCGGACATGCCCGAGGAGTCCATGCCGTCGGAGGCGGCCGGTTCGGTGGTCTCGTCCGCGGTGGCGGCGCCCGCCGCCCCGGTGTCCTCGGCGGCCTCCTCCCCGCTGCCGCATGCCGTCACCGTGAGAGCCAGGGCGGCAAACACGCCGATGATCACGTTCTGCCTGGTCTTACGCACTGCCGATCACTCCTTGTCGGAAGTCTTCTTGCGCTGACGTCTGACCGGTGTTCGCGGCGGCCGTCGATTCGGTTCGCCTCGTTCGAGGACTTTCCGTCGAGAAGACGACCGCAGCCGCGGTCGTGCGGTGCGAAGGCGTGGACCGTCCACGGCAGAACGCGCCCGCGCCCGAATGCGCCTCGACGTCGCGACGACCGGGCTCGCGCCCCGCCGCGCATCGCGCGCGAGACAGCCCGCGGGCCGGCCATCGGCGAACGGCCGGATTCCCCCTGCGAGCACGGCGCCGCGGACGACCGCATCGGGGGACGCCGCGGCGACGCCCGGCGGAGACGGATGACCTGCGACGTCTCGACGCCGGACCCACGACCCGCGTCGAATCGAGAACTCCCGCTTCCGGACATCGAGCGCGGCGGCCCGTCGACGCCGTCTCAGTCGGTCGCGGTGAAGAGCACGGAATGCCGGCCGGTGGCGCCGTCGGGCACCGGCGCGACGCGCTCTTCCGGCTGTGTGATGCCGTCGCGGTCGGTCGCCCGACATTCGAGCCGTCTGCCGCCCGAGGGCACGTCGAGTTCGATGCGCCACATCCGCCAGGTCTGGTCGTTGACCTCGGTCGACAACTGGGCCTGGCGCCACGCGCCGCCGTCGAGCCGCACCTCGACCCGGTCGATGCCGGTGTGCTGTGCCCACGCGATGCCCGCCGCCGTCATCCGCCCCGCCCGAACCTCGTCGAAGGGACGAGGCCGGTCGATCCGGGACTGCGTCTTGATCGGCGCCTCTCGTGCCCAGCCACGCTGCTCCCAGTAGGCGGGACGGCCGAAGGTCGTCACCTCGGCGTCGACGATCCACTTGGTCGCGGAGACGAATCCGTAGAGACCGGGCACCACCATGCGCACCGGGAATCCGTGCTCGGCAGGCAGCGGCTCGCCGTTCATGCCGATGGCCAGCAGCGCGTTCCGATCGGCCTCCAGCAGCACGTCTATCGGGGTCCCGGCGGTCCACCCGTCGGAGCTGGTGCTGAACAGCTGCTCGGCGCCGGAGCGGACCCCCGCCTCCGCCAGAACGTCTCGCAACGGCACGCCGATGAAGTTCGCCGTGGAGATCAGATCGCCGCCGACCTCGTTGGACACGCACACGAGCGTGATCGTCTTCTCGACCAGCGGCCGATTCCGCAGGTCGTCGAAGGTCAGGGTCAGCTCCCGATCCACCATGCCGTGAATCCGCAGGCTCCAGTCCTCCACCCGGAGGCGCGGGACGCGCAGCGCGGTGTCGATCCGGTAGAAGTCCTCGTTGCGGGTGAGGAACGTCGGCGTGCCCACCTTGGCGAAGTCCGCCCCGGCGGGCAGCGGAGGCGCGGGCGTGTCGGGGACGAGATCGCCGATCGCGGCACGCTGTGCCTCGGGATCGACGCCGCCCGCGAGAGCCTGGCCGCCCAGTCCGGCCGCCCCCGCGCCCAGGACCACCGCACCGGTGGAGAGCAGCACGGTCCGCCGATCCGGGCCCGCCGACGGCTCCCCCGGCACGGCACGCACGTCGGCCTCGGCCGCCGAAGAGGCCGCGGAGTGCAGCAGCCGGAAGGACAGGACACCCGCCGCGAGGCTCGCCGACGGTGCGACGAGCGACAGGGGGCCGAGGTCGGGACGTGCCAGGACGGCCGCGGCGCCGAGCAGGCCGAACAGGGCGACCGCGGCCGTGCCGATGCCGGGGCCGCGACGCGAGAGCAGGCCCGCGGCGACGGCGAGCAGCCCGATCACCAGGGCCATGCCGACCAGCAACGCGATCTTGTCCGCCGTGCCGAACACGGCGATGGCGAAGTCCTTCACCGGGGCGGGGGTGAGGTCGATCGCCGTGTCGCCCACGGCCAGGAACGGCGAGGAGCCGGGATCGAGCAGCCCCGCGATCAGATGCCCGGCGGACAGGGCCGCCGCCGCCGAGGCGAGGGCGATCAGGACGGCGATGCCCGCGCCGAGGGGTTCGCCGCCGTCCGGCGGCCGGGCGGGAGCCCCGCCCTCGTCCCTCGCGGTGCCGTCGTCGGTCGGTCGTCCGCTCATCCGCGCCTCGCCGTCATGGTCCACGCCTTCATGTTCGTCGCGGCGGTCGGCGCGGTTCACCTCCTCGCCCGATCGGTCGGCCGCCGATCGGGCGGGCTCCGGCGGTCAGCGGGTCAGGGCGGCGCGGAATCGGGCCTCCTCGACCCGCCAGTACCCGTGCTCGACGTCGTCGATGAGGATGACCGGCACCCGGTCGCCGTACTCTCCACGCAGCTCCGGATCCGTGTCGACGTCGACCGCCGACCAGGGCACGTCGAGCTCCTCGCAGACGCGCCGGACGTCGGCCTCCGCCGCCACGCAGGAATGGCAGGACTCACGAACCAACAGGGTCACCCGATGTGCGGACATCTCACCCTTGTATCAGTTCGCGGCCGATCACCAGTCGTTGGATCTGATTCGTGCCCTCCACGATCTGAAGCATCTTGGCCTCGCGCATGTAGCGCTCGACCGGATGATCTTCGACGTAGCCGGCGCCGCCGAGCACCTGGACCATGTCGGTGGTGACCCGCATGCAGGTGTCGGTGGCGATGAGCTTGGCCATCGCCGCCTCGGTGGCGAAGGGCAGGCCGTCGTCCTTGCGGCGGGCGGCGTAGAGGTAGAGCTGCCGGGCCGCCTCGATGCCCGCCGCCGCGTCGGCCAGCAGGAACGAGACGCCCTGGAAGTCGGCGATCGAGCGGCCGAAGGCGGTGCGCTCCCTGGCATAGGCCACGGCGACGTCGAGGGCCGCCTGCGCGACGCCCACGGCCCCGGCCGCGATCCCGAGTCTGCCGCAGGCCAGCGCGGACATCGCCACGCCGAAGCCCTCGCCCGGCCCGCCGATCATCCGGTCGGCGGGCAGCCGGACGCCGTCGAAGGACACCTGCGCCGTGATCGAGGACCTGGCACCCATCTTGCGCTCCGGCGGCGCCGCCGAGATCCCCTCGTCGTCCGAGCGGACCAGGAAGGCGCTGATCCCCTTCGGCCCGTCGGCGCCGGTCCTGGCCAACACGAGGTAGAAGTCCGCGACGCCGCCGTGGGTGATCCACGCCTTCGTGCCGGTGAGTCGGTGGCCGCCGTCGGGCTGGGCCTCCGCGCGGGTCCGCAGCGCCGCGGCATCGGAGCCGGCGTGCGGCTCGGACAGGCAGTACGCACCGAGCTGCTCGCCGCCGAGCATCTCCGGCAGCCACCGGGCCTGCTGTTCCGACGTGCCGAAGGTGGCGAGTCCGTGACAGGCGAGGGTGTGCACGCTCACCCCGAGGCCGACGGCCAGCCAGTACCGAGAGAGCTCCTCGACGACCTGGAGGTAGAGCTCTTGGCGCAGGCCGCCGCCACCATGCTCCTCCGAGTAGGGCAGCCCGAGCAGGCCCGCTCTGCCGAGGTTCCGGAACGTCTCCCTGGGGAATCTGTGCTCGGCCTCGGCCTCGTTCACCTGGGGTTCCAGCTCGCGGCGGCCGATCTCTCGGACCAACGCGATCAGCTCGGCTGCCTCGGGATCGGGCGATCGATGATCAACGACGGGCGCACTCACAGCGTCCGACCTCCACCACTCGTCTGCTCTTCGGCGTCGACTCGCACTCGTGGTGCGGACCGCGCCGCCGGGTATCTCCCTGATTGTGGGGCGACCGACACTTGGAAGTCCAACAAAGAGCGGCGGACGGCTGGTCGGACCCGCGCCGCCGCCGGTCGAGCGAACCACGCGGGCACGCGCACGGTGCGGACACGGGGTGCACTCCCGCGGTCATCGGGGACGCATCGCCGCCGCCGTCCACGTGTGACACGCAGGCGACGAGCGAGGGGACGGCGAGGCCGAGGCTTCGTCACAGGCCCGCCGAGGCGGCCGCGGACCCACCGGACGGGCGGGCGTCCGCACCGACGGCTCAGTCGGCGGACACCGTCCGCACTCACCCGGACCGGCGAGAGGCATCCGCATCCCTCCGAGTACGAGTGACAAACGGACAGACCGCCGTCTCTCGTCACCGTGGGTAGGCGTCGGACGCCATAGACGAGCTACCTGGTGATTTACCGATCAGAAGTGGACGCGGCGACCGGAAAGCCGACAGAATCCAGACACTGGTCACAGTAAGCACATATTCGGTCACTCTTTGCAACATGAACGTCGGGGGGGTTCATGCCCAAGCCCGAGACGGATGCATGGGAGCTGGTCAGAGCCGCCCAGGCGGGCGATCCGCAGGCCTTCGACTCGATCTACCGGCGCTACTCGGGACTCGTCCACCGGTACACGCTGCATCGGCTGGGGGACCCCGGACTCGCCGAGGATCTCACCAGCGAGACCTTTCTCCGCGCGCTCCGGCGCATCGGAACGCTGCGCTACCAGGGCCGAGACCTCGGCGCCTGGCTCGTCACCATCGCCAAGAACCTCGTCTTCGACCATCTGAAGTCGAGCAGACACCGACTCGAGGTCCCCACCGAGGACCCGAACTCCCGGCTGCCCGCGCATCATCTGGCGCTCGACCCCGAACAACAGGTGCTCGCGCGGCTGACGCTCGTGGAGGTCACGGGCCACCTCGGCACGCTGGTCGCCGACCAACAGGAATGCCTGCGGCTGCGGTTCCTCTACGGGCTGTCCGTCGCCGAGACCGCCCACCTGCTGGGCCGCAACGAGGCGGCGGTCCGCGCGCTGCAGCAACGCGCGGTACGACGCCTGGCGGGACTTCTCCGGACGAGCCTGCGATGATCAATCCCTTCCCCCGCAGGCCCGAGCGATGACGATGCGCGGCGACGAGCCGGGCTTGGATCTCGCGGCAGCCCGCGAACGGGGATCGGCGACAGGCTCTCAGCTCGATCGCTAGGCTAGGAGCCGCATTACCTCGAATGTCCGATTCGAGGCGGAGGGGACCACCGGATCTGGAGGCGCTGCGGTGCCACTGTGGCGGAAGCGCGAGAACAGCCGGCAACTGGAGGAGCGGGCTGCGCGCGCGGGGCGGGCTTCGGCCGAGGCGGCCGCGACATCCCCTCCCCCGGAGGCGGGCGAACAGTATCTCCAGCGCCCCGACCTGACGGCTGCCGCCTTCTTCGACGTGGACAACACGATGATGATGGGCGCGTCGATGTTCCACTTCGCGAGGGGTCTGGCGGCGCGCAAGTTCTTCACCACCTCGGATCTGCTCGGATTCGCGTGGCAGCAGGTCAAGTTCCGGGTGGGCGGCCGGGAGAATCCCGGGGACGTGCAGGCCAGCCGCGAACAGGCTTTGTCGTTCGTCGCTGGTCGCAAGGTCGAGGACATCCTTCAGCTCAGCGAGGAGATCTACGACGAGCTGATGGCCGATCGGATCTGGACGGGCACCCGTGCCCTCGCCCAGATGCACCTGGACGCGGGCCAGCGGGTCTGGCTCGTCACCGCCACCCCGGTCGAGCTGGCTCAGACGATCGCGCGCAGGCTCGGGCTGACCGGCGCGCTGGGCACGGTCGCGGAGAGCCGCGACGGCGTGTACACCGGCAGACTCGTCGGCGATCTCCTGCACGGCAGGGCCAAGGCCCAGGCGGTCCGCGCGCTGGCTGCGGCGCAGGGCCTTCATCTGCGCCGGTGCAGCGCCTATTCGGACTCCTCCAACGACATCCCGATGCTCACCACCGTGGGCACCGCCGTGGCCGTCAACCCCGACCAGACGCTCCGTGAGCACGCGCGGCGGCAGGGCTGGGAGATCAGGGACTTCCGTACCGGCAGGCGGGCCGCGCGCATCGGGGTCAACTCGGTGCTCGGCGCGAGCGCCCTGGCCGGTGCCGTCGCGGCGGGCCTGCGCTACCGCAAGCGTCCCCGTGTCTGATCCGATCTGAGTCGGATTCCGCACAGCGTCCGGTTCACCCGCGTCCGGTTCACCGTGTCCGATCGCGCATGTCCGATCGCCCTGCACCCGATGTTCCGGCCCCGACCTCGGCCCCGGCCGTCAGGCCTCGGAGGACCACGGCGGCCCGTCCCACCGGCTCACGTGGTGGGACGGCCGTGTGAGGACACCGCCTGGGCACGACACCCGCGCTCCGCCGCCGAGGGAGACACGCGGTCAGTCGGCGAAGACCCCGCCCCGCCGGGCCAGCAGTCGGTACAGGGTCTGCTGGATGGTCTCGCGCACCTGGTCGGTCAGGTTGAACACCAGCATCGGATCCTCGCAGGCGTCCGCGCCGAAGTCGGTGGTGTCGATCGGCTCCCCGAACTCGATGTACCACTTCGACGGCAGCGGAATCGCGCCGAGCGGACCGAGCCAGGGAAAGAGCGGAGTGATCGGGAAGTACGGCAGACCCAACAGTCTGGCCAGCGGCTTGAGATCGCCGAGCAGCGGATAGGTCTCCTCGGCTCCCACGATCGAGCAGGGCACGATGGGCACCCCGGTGCGCAGCGCGGCGGAGACGAAGCCGCCCCGACCGAAGCGCTGGAGCTTGTACCGATCCCGGAACGGCTTGCCGATGCCCTTGAAGCCCTCCGGCCAGACCCCCACGACCTCGCCCGCCCGCAGCAGTCGCTCCGCGTCCGGATTGCAGGCCAGCGTATGCCCGGCCTTCCTGGCCATCGCGCCCACGACGGGCAGCCGGAACACCAGGTCCGCGCCGAGCATCCGCAGATGCCGCCGTCCCGGATGGTGGTCGTGAATGGCCACCGTGGTCATCAGGGCGTCCAGCGGCACGGTGCCGGAATGGTTGGCCACCACGAGCGCCCCGCCTTCAGCCGGGATGTTGTGCAGTCCGGTCGTCTCGACGCGGAACCACTTCTCGTACAGCGGGCGCAGCGGGGGAAGGAACAACGCGTCGGTCAGGTCGGGGTCGAAACCGAAGTCGTCCACTCGGTAGTCACCGGTGAGGCGACGCCGGAGGAAGGCCAGCGCCTCGGCCGCCCTGGCCTCCCAGTCCGTTTCCGCGGCCCCCGCCGTGCTCGCCGCCCCGGTGTCCCCCGCGCGGGCCGTCGAGCCCGCGACGCCGTCCTCCGCCCGTCGGGAGCCGTCCGGCCCCGCCTGCACGCGGTTCCCGTCGGCGGAGCCGCTCGTCCGTGCCGAGGGCCGCCGCGCCTCCGACGCCGAACCGGGCTGCTGCTCGGCGGCGGTCCCGAGGTCGGGCACCGCTGTGACTCGTCGTTGCGATCCCGCGCCGGTCGACGTCGTCCGACGATCGACGGCGTGCAACGGGATCACCCGAGCATCGGCCACCGTCTTCCTCCTCCTGGTCGCCACCTGTGTCGTCTGTTCGTGCCCGCCGCCCGGACGGCACATGGTCTCGTTCGCCGCACCACGTCATCCGACGTCGTTCGATGCCTGGTGAGATCGCGGCGACGCTGCCGCCTGGCACCCGGTGGGCCGGTCAGCCGTTCCGGTCGGTCGGCGCCCCGCCTGCCCGATCCCGGACTCCACGCTCGAGAGCCGTGAGCCAGTCGTGATCGACGATCGGACGGAGCCCTCGGCTCGTCACGAAGTCGTCGAAAGCCTGCCGGGTCGTCCACCTCGGTGTGAAGCCGAAACTCTCCTTCAGCCGCGTGGTGTCGAGCACTCGGCCGAAGTTCAAGAACCGCACCTGGTCCGAGGACAGGTCGAGCAGCCTGGTGCCCCGCAGCAGGTTGCCGACCGGTCGTACGGCGGTGCCCGGCACCGGAAGCGCCACTCGCCCGGCCCGACGGACGGCCTGCGACAACATGATGACGCCGTCGGCGCCCACGTTGAACACGCCCGGCAGCCTGCCCAGGCTGGCCCGCTCCAGCACCGCGAGGGCGTCCTCGGGATGCAGCAGCTGCACCCGTGCGTCGTGCCCGAGCACCGTGGGGACGATCGGCATGGCGAAGTACCTGGTGAGGGCCGTGTCGATGTCCGGGCCGATGACGTTGGCGAACCGCAGCGTGGTGATGTCCACATCGGGCCTGCGCCTGCCGAATCCGCGCAGGTAGCCCTCGATCTCGGCCGCGTCCTTGGCGTAGCCGCCGGAGGGCAGGTCCTTGGGACCCATCTGCTCGGTGAACATCGCCGGATCGCGGGAGCTGGCGCCGTAGACGGCGCTGGTGGACTTCAGGACCAGCCGATCGACGGTCGGCGCCGTCTGGCACGCGGCGAGGAGCTGCATCGTGCCGAGGACGTTCATCTCCTTCATCACCGACCGGCCGCCGCGCGAGGAGGCCGACGGTGTGACGGCGGTGTGCACGACGGTGTCGACCCTCGCCGCGGCGACCACCTTGGCGATCAGCGGGTTACGGATGTCGGCCAGGATGAATTCGGCACGGCCGAGCGCGCGCCGAAGCTCGGGGGCGGGCGGCACGACGTCCACGCCCAGCACGCGTTCGATCTCGGGATCGCGGGCGAGTCGCGCCGCCAGTCTGCCGCCGAGGAAGCCGGCGACGCCGGTCACCAGCACCACGCGAGGCTTCATCGCGTCTCCTCCCTCGGCGCCGGAATCACCGTGATGCTACCGAGGGGGCGATGCCGTCGCCGACGAACCGGCGGCGGACATGAGCGCGCCCGCACCACAGACGGTGCGGGCGCTGGCGCGGCTCGGGTCTACTTGCCCAACTTGCGCCGCTGCACACGGGTCTTGCGAAGCAGCTTGCGGTGCTTCTTCTTCGACATCCGCTTGCGGCGCTTCTTGATAACCGAGCCCATCCGGGATTCCTCGCTGTCCTCTGTGAGTGTGGTCGAACCTGGCTCGTGCTGGTGCGCTCAGAGCAGGTTGCAGGCACACGACACGAACGGCCTTCCAGGGTACCTGTGAGCTTCGGATCTTCTAGACCGGGCCGCGTCGACCTCATCCGGCGTCGAAATACGCCCGATCCAGATAGCTGTGCACTGCCTTCTCCTGGACGCGGAAGGACCGGCCGACACGCACCGCGGGCAGCTCGCCCGAGTGCACGAGCCGGTAGACGGTCATCTTGGAGACACGCATGAGCGCCGCCACCTCCGCGACCGTCAGAAACCGAACCTGCCCGAGTCCCTCTGTGTGCTCCTCCTGCATGGACATGGGTCATCGCACCCTTCAGCACCTGTCGCGCCGCCGGGCTTCCCCTCCCGACGGTATCGACACGCATGTGCTCCCTCGAGGGTAACGGGGCATCTGGGGTGACTGCGACAGCCGAGACCGCTCGCGAGGTCGTCACCAGGGCAGTACGGTCCCTCGCCGACCCGCCGCCCGGACGTCTCCCGAGGGCCGGCGGGCCGCGCGTCTCGGCGGCGGCCGCCGACGCGGTCCGGGCGCCGTGCCGCGTCGGAGGACGACGGACCGGGTGACGCCGGCTCCCGATCCGGCGAACGCACCCGGTCCGGTGAAGCGCGAGCGGGGCCGCCTGGACCGTCGGGGCCGCCGGCATCCGGCGGCACGCACCATCACGCGCCGCTTCGCCGGGGACCACCGGGTTCCGCGGCCCGGCGTCCCGCCGGGCCGCGTCGGTCGCGCCCGCCGCACCGACGGCGCGGCTCGCCGAGGCCGTCGCGCCTCGATCTCGCGAAAGGGCCTTCCGAGGCGATCAAGGCTCTGCGAGGCGATCCCGTCCCCGCCTCCCGAAGCCGTCACGTCTCCGGTTCCCGACGCCGTCACGTCCGGGGCCGACCGACGCCCCGACGAGCGAGCCGACGGCCGCGCGGGCGGCGTCACACGATCGTGTGAGCGCGCGGGCGGCCCGCCGGAGCTCCGACCACGTCCACGCCGCGAGAGGCCGTCGGAGGGCTCCAGACAGGCCCAGGACGGTCTCGGCACCTCGCCCCGGTCGCCGGGCCGTGCGATTGGCGTCCGGGCGGAGGCGGCCGGCACGCTGTGGCGCCATGACCAAGATTGCCGTGCTGGGAGCGGGCAAGATCGGCGAGGCGCTGCTGTCCGGACTGCTGACCGCGGGCCGCCGCGCCGCCGATCTGCTGTTCACCGAACGCCATCCGCAGCGCGCCGCCGAGCTGACCGAGCGCTACGGGGTGCGGTCCGTCGACGTGCCCGCCGCGGCCGAGGAGGCGGACGTGCTGGTCGTGGCGGTCAAGCCGCAGGACATCGAGCCGCTGCTGGACGAGCTCGAACCCCGGCTGGCCCGCCGAGACGCCGCCGGGCTGCCGCGCGGCCTGGTCGTGTCCCTGTGCGCGGGCCTGCCGACCGGCCTGTTCGAGTCGAGGCTGCCCGAGGGGACCTCGGTGGTACGGGTCATGCCCAACACGCCGATGCTCGTCGGCGAGGCCATGAGCGTGATCTCGGCCGGGCGGCACGCCACCGAGGAGCAGCTCGACCTCGTGGAGGAGCTGCTCGGCAGCGTCGGCAAGGTCCGCAGGGCTCCGGAGGGACAGCAGGACGCGGTGACCGCGCTGTCCGGCTCCGGGCCGGCCTACTTCTTCTACCTCGTCGAGGCGATGATCGACGCGGGCATCCTGGTGGGCATCCCCCGCGCGATGGCCGCCGACCTGATCGTGCAGTCGGCCGTCGGCGCGGCGACGATGCTCCGCGGCGCCGAGGGCCACCCGGTGATGCTCCGCGAGGCGGTCACCTCCCCGGCGGGCACCACCATCGCCGCGATCCGTGAGCTGGAGAAGCACGGCGTGCGGGCCGCCCTGCTCGATGCCATCGAGGCTGCCAGGGACCGGTCGGTGGAGCTGGGCCGCGCCCACGACATCGGCTCGGCGACCGACCGGGCCTGATCAGCGCCGCGACGTCAACGCGCGCAGGAACAGCGCGGTGTTGGCGGGCCGCTCCGCGAGTCGGCGCATCAGGTAGCCGTACCACTCCTGGCCGTAGGGCAGGTACACCCGGACGGCCTCGCCCGCCGAGGAGAGCCGAAGCTGCTCCTCGGTGCGGACGCCGTGCAGCATCTGGAACTCGTAGCTGCCGGGGGCCCGCTCGTGGAGCCGCGCCTGCTCGGTGAGGATCTCGATCAGCCGAGGATCGTGGGTGGCGAACATCGGATAACCCTCGCCTGCGAGGAGATCGTTCGCACACTGCACGTAGGAGCGGTCGACCTCGTGCATGGTCGGGAAGGCGACCGACTCCGGTTCGGCGTACGCGCCCTTGCACAGCCGCACCCGCGATCCCGGACCGGCCAATGCCTGCGCGTCCCGCCTGGTCCGACGCAGGTACGACTGGAGCACCGCGCCCGTACCGGGCCACGTCCTGCGCAGCTCGGCGAGCACTCGGAGCGTGGAGTCGGTGGTGGTGTGATCCTCCATGTCCAGGGTGACCGTGGTCCCGGCCTGCTCGGCGGCGGCGCAGATGCGCGCGGCGTTGTCCAGGCTCAGCCGCTCGTCGAAGACCTGTCCGAGCGCGGAGAGCTTGACGCTGACCTCGACGCGGGAGGCCAGCCCCTCCTCTCGGAGCCGCTCGAGGACGTCGAGGTAGGCCTGCACGGCGGACTCGGCGAGGGCCTTGTCGGTGGTGTCCTCACCGAGGTGGTCGAGGGTGACGGTCAGTCCGGAGGCGACGAGGTCGCGGGCGACGGCGACCGCGTCGGCGGTCGTCTCCCCCGCGACGAAGCGCCGTACGACGTCACGGCTGATCGGAGTGGTGGCGACCAGGCGGCGTAGGGCATCGTTGCCCGCCGCAGCGAGGATCAGACTGCGCAGCGGATTCACGAGCGGCACTGTACGACGCCGCTGATCGCGTCATGTCATCCGGGCTGGTGACAGGCACCCGGCGGGCCGAGATCGGTCGAGATCGGCGTGTCGGAGGGCCCGATCGGCGCGGCGCGGATACCGACCGCCGCGGGGCGACGATGCCGCCCGCGATGCCCACGCCGGGCTCGGGCGAACCCGGCGTGCGGGCCGCTGGACGTGAACCCGCCGCGTCGGCACGCGAGCAGGCGGCGGGGACGACGCCTCGGCACGGTCTGCGCGGGCACGTCGACACCACCCGGGTCGGGGCTCACGACACACCCCGCCCCGGTCGGGGCTCACGACACACCACCGCCCGAGTCGGGGCTCACGACACACCACCGCCCCGGTCGGCGTCCCCGACGATCCACCGCCCCGGCGAGGCTCCCGACGCATCGCCGGGGTCGGGTCTTCCGGCACACCCACCGCCCGATCGGGAGTACGCCCTGTTCAGCGGGCGAGCGAGCCCCGGAAGAGGTGCAGCCGTGCGAAGGCCAGCGCCTCGGCCAGTTCCGCGGCCCGGTCCTCGGGTGTCCTGGCCTTCCTGGTGTTGACCTCGATGACGACGGTGCCGTCGAAGTCGCTCTGCGCGAGATGCTCGCAGAGCAGACCGCAGGGCTGCTTGCCCCGCCCCGGCAACAGGTGCTGGTCCTTGGCCAGTCCGCTGCCGTCGGCCAGATGAACGTGCCGGAGCCCCGTTCCCATCCTGGCCGCCAGCTCCATGGCGTCGACGTGCGCGGCGGCGGTGTGCGAGAGGTCCAGTGTGTAGTGCCGGTGTCCCTGGTCGGTCGGGTCCGGCGACGGCCGGAAGGCCGACACCTGCAACGGTGCGGGCGCGGCCATCGGCCGAAGCCGGGCCGCCTGCATCCGGGCGCCGAAACGGCGAGGGTTGGGCGGTCGCAGGGGGAACATGTTCTCCACGGCGACGGCGATGCCGCTGCTCTGGTACAGCTCCTCGACGAGGTCGGCGAAGCCGTCGGCGTAGCGACGCTGCCAGCGGAACGGCGGGTGCACCACCACGGTCGTCGCTCCCAGGTCCTCAGCCGCCGACACGGCCCGACGGAGCCGCTCCTCCGGGTCGGCCGACCACACCCGCTGGGTGATCAGCAGGCAGGGCGCGTGCACCGCCAGGACCGGCACGCCGTGGCTGCGGGCCAGCCGCCGCACGGCCGCCGGGTCCTGACTGATCTGGTCCGCCCAGACCATCAGCTCGACGCCGTCGTAGCCGAGGTCCGCGGCGAGGCCGAACGCGGCTTCCACCGGCTGCGGCCACACCGACGCGGTCGACAGCCCGACCGGAATCCGGTGTCGTCGGAATCCGCCCGTCGCGGGGTCCCCGGCCGTCGTGCTCACAGCCCGAGGAGCAGCAGGGCGGCGGGCGAGACCGTCACGATCAGGCCGACCAGCACGGTGAACAACGTGGTGTTCAGGTCGTCGGTGCGGCGGATTCGTCGGACCGCGAAGACCAGTCCGGTGGTGACCAGCAGCGCGAGGCCGAGCGCCAACGGCGGAATGCTGTCCCACAGCCACTGGAAGGCCAGCCAGAGCGCCCCGCCGCCGACCACGCCGCCGATGAGCTGCCCGGCCATCACCAGCCATTCGACCAGCGGTGAGCGGCGCTCCTCCTCCTCGTCCTCCTCGTCCTCCTCGACGTCGATGTCGACGTCGGCCGCGTCGTCGTCGGCGAAGACCCGGTCCTCGGGGTAGGAGCCGTCGTCGTAGTCGTCGTACTCGTCGAGGTCATCCCGGGCGACGCGGGTGTCACGGCCGTCGTAGGCGTCGTCCTCCCCGCCGTCCAGCTCGCCGTACTCGTCATAGCGTTCGTCCGCGGGGTCCGCCGTCGCGGCCCGGCCCGCGAGTCGTCCGTCCATCCCGTCTCCGTAGAGACCGCCGAAGTCGTCGAGGTATTCGTCTCCGTCGCCGACGATCCGCTGCTGCTGGGTCTCCTCGGACGCGGAGACGCCCGCCGCAGGCGGTGCCAGACCGGGCAGCGGCGCGACGGCGGTCGCCGAGGCCCCGGCACCGAAGCCGGGGTCCTCCGGCGGGTCCTGGTACGGCGGGATCTCGCCGCCCGCGTAGCTGTCCTCGAACCAGTCGGAGCCCGCCATCGTCTGTTCCGCCGCCGCCGCGGCACGGGGGCCGGGCGTCTGGTCGGGGTCCTCGTCGAAGTCCGGACCGGCCGGGACGCGCGGCAGCTGCTCGGTCATCGGCTCGCGACGGGGCGGTGCGGTCTCGTCTCCGCCGAGCCTGCCCGCGACGGAGGTCGTCGGCTCCGGTTCGAGAGCGTCCCGCACCACCGGATGCTGAGCCGTCGCGGTCAGATCGTCCGGATAGTCGGGGTAGCCCGGCGCGGCGGCGGGCTGGGGAGGGTACGAGGCGGGCGGGCCTGGCTGCTGTCGCGGCTCGGGCCCCGGCGCGTCGTCGTAGTCCTGATCCGGGTAGTCCTGATCCGGGTAGTCCTGGCCCGGGTAGTAGTCCTGGCCCGGGTAGCTCTGGTCGGGGTAGTCCTGCGCCGGGTATCCCTGGTCGGCGTAGCCGCTCTCCGTCGGGTAGTCCTGCTGCGGGTAGCCCTGGCCGGGGAAGCCCTCCTCGACGGGATAGGGCTGCTGCGGATAAGGCTGCTGCGGGCGGTTGCGCTCCGGGTGTCCCGGTTGCGGATGCCCCTGTTGTGGGTGTCCCGGTTCCAGGCGACCCGGTTCTGGTCGACTCGGTCCTGGTCGGCTCGGTTCTGGGCGCCGATCGGAGTAGTCCTGCTCGGGATGGCCCTGATCCGGGTGAGGTCCTGCCGCGCCGCCGTACTGCACGGCGCCGTACGGATCCTCGTAGCCTTCGTAGGGCTGCGGAGGCTGCGCGGGCCGCGCGCCGGGCGGGGGGCCCGGGGCCGCCGCCGGATCGGGCCGGGCAGCGGGCTGCGGGGGGGAGACGGGCGGCCCCTGCGCCTCCAGCTCGTCGTCTCGGATACGACGCATTCGACCGCTGTCCGAGAGCACCCGTTCGATGATCTCCTGCGGAGCGGCCTCCGAGGCGTCTTCGGCTCGCCGCCGCCGACGCCTACCGCCTCCCTGCGCGTTCTTGCCCTCGCTGCTCCCGTAGGCGGCGAGCAGCTCGGCGACGCTGCGAGGGGCGTCCTGATCCGATCGGTCGTCCCCACTCATTGCTTCCACCGTGCCCCGGTCGGGCCCGTGCGTCCAGTGGAACACGACGGTTGTCGCGTGGGTCGCCCTGATGCGGGGGTCATCACGGTTGTCCGCACACTCCCATCAGTCTCTTCCAGACCTCGTCCAGACGCTGCGCATGCCCCCGCCGGGCAACGTCCACGGGTCGCTCGTCGCTCGGGTGGGCGACGCTCGCATGGTGGCCGGTGTCACCGCCGTCGCAAGGTCGCCTCGCCGTCCCCGACCGGGTCACGTCGAGTGGCGGTCCGCTCCACCGGCCACGTCGGCCCCGCCCGGCGTCGGGCAGGCCGCAGGGTCGAAGATCGTCGCCAGACGGTCCGACGTCACGCACCGCTCGGCGCATAGCGTGCAACGTTACCGCTTCGCTACCAGCGGGCCGTGCGCAGTGGCCGGTGTACGTCGGTCGCGGTCACCCGACATGGCCGAGGCCGTCGCGAACCGTCACCGATCAGGTCTCCAGCTTGTATCCCAGCCCTCGGACGGTGATCAAGAACGTCGGGTTCCCGGGATCGGGTTCGATCTTGGAGCGCAGTCTCTTGACATGCACGTCCAGCGTCTTGGTGTCGCCGACGTAGTCGGCGCCCCACACCCGGTCGATGAGCTGCCCTCGGGTCAGCACCCGCCCGACGTTGCGCAGGAGGTACTCCAGGAGGTCGAACTCCTTCAGCGGGAGACTGACCTCCGTCCCCGACACCGTGACGACGTGACGCTCGACGTCCAACCGGACCGGACCCGCCTCGAGGATCTGCGACGGAAGCTCGTCGGAGTCGCCGCCCCTGCGCAGCACCGCACGCACCCTGGCGATCAACTCGCGGGCGGAGTAGGGCTTGGTCACGTAGTCGTCCGCCCCGAGTTCGAGGCCGACCACCTTGTCGATCTCGCTGTCGCGCGCCGTGACCATGATCACTGGTACGGTCGATCGCTGGCGGAGCTGCCTGCACACGTCGGTGCCGCTCATCCCCGGCAGCATCAGATCGAGCAGGACGATGTCGGCGCCGTTGCGGTCGAACTCGACCAGCGCCTCCTGCCCGGTCATCGCCACCGCCGCGGTGAAGCCCTCCTTGCGCAGCAGGAAGGCCAGCGGCTCGGAGAAGGACTCCTCGTCCTCGACGATGAGCACCCTGGTCATTGCACTCCTTCATGTTGGACGGCCGTCGACCGAATCTCGCCGGCCGAGCCGATCGCGGCGGAGCCCACCTCCGCCGCGGCCACACCTGTGGTCTGCGCGCCGCTCGCCGCGGACTGCTCGGCCGAGACCTGCTTCGGCACGACCTTCGCGGGCACGCTGAGCGTGAACGTCGATCCGGTTCCGGGGCTGCTCCACAGCCGAACGGAGCCCCCGTGGTTGGCCGCGACGTGCTTGACGATCGCCAGGCCCAGTCCGGTGCCCCCGGTCGCCCTGGATCGTGCCTGGTCGACGCGGAAGAACCGCTCGAAGACGCGCTGCTGGAACTCGGGGTCGATGCCGATGCCCCGGTCGGTCACCGAGATCTCGACGTAGCCCGCGACCAGCCTCCGGCTCACGCTGACCGGGCTGCCCTTCGGCGAGTAGGAGATCGCGTTGTCGATGAGATTCGACAGCGCCGTGACCAGCAGCATCCGGTCGCCGTCCACCTCGAGGCCCGCGTCTTCGTCGGTGGTGACCTCGATGCCCGCGGACTCGGCGGCCAACCTGCATCGGCCGAGAGCCTCCTGGACCAGGTCCTCCACGTCCAGCGCGGTCAACTCGGGCAGTCGCTCGGCGCCCTGCAATCGGGAGAGGGCGATCAGCTCGGTGACCAGCGTCCCCAACCGGGTCGCCTCGTGAAGGATCTTGCCGCTGAACCGCCGCACCTGCTCCGGCTCGCCTGCCGCGTCCAGGATCGCCTCGGCGAGCAGCGCGAGCGCGCCGACCGGGGTCTTCAACTCGTGACTGACGTTGGCCACGAAGTCCCGTCTGGTCGACTCCAGCCGGACGGCCTCGGATTCGTCGACCGCGTCCACGACGATGAATCCGTCGCCGAGCGGACGGACCTCGGCGGCCACGGCACGCGGCGCGCGGCCTCGGTTGGTCGGTTCGGACAGGTCCACCGCCAGTGGTCGGTTCTCGGCCAGCGCCTGCTCGGCGGCCGCCCTGGCTCTGGAGTCGGGCACCTTGGCGCGGACCACGCCGAGGTCCACGGCACGTTCGTTGTGGAAGACGACGTCGCCGAAGCGGTTGAGCACCACGACGCCGTTCCTGGCCGAGCCGATCAGCCGCGACAGCAGCTCGGCGATCGTGACGACGGAACGGTCCCTGGCGGACGGTCTGCGTACCCGCCTGCCGATCAGGAGACCGATGATGCCGCCGACCAGTACGAGACCGATCGACAGTGCGAGTGAACCCACCGTGCCCACAGCCGAATCGTAAGCACGCCGGCACCCGCTGAGCCCAGAGTCGAAGGCGCAGACGTGATGCCTTCGACAGTCCCGAGGCAGGATGTTCGACGCTGTGATACCGGCCGTTCACCCTCAGTTTCCCCGGAAGGGTGAACGGCCGATGTCGAACCGACGGCGGGCGCCGGGCCGGGTCCAGACCGGCGGGCATCGTCGGGCCGGTGTCGGCGTCCGCCGAGGCCGCCGAGGAGCGAGCCGACGAGCGGGCGGACCGGCCGGCGCCGGGACACCTGGACGGAGCACCGGGACACCGAGACACCGCAGTGCACGCGGGCCCGGCCGGCGGCCGACACGGAGCGAGCCCGCCGGCCGCCGGTCGGCGGGAGAACGGACCGGTGCCTAGCGTCCCTGGCTGGCGACGGCGGCGATGGCCTCGTTCGCCGCGTCGGGGTCCAGGTAGGTGCCGCCGGGCCGCACCGGAGTGAGGTCCGCGTCCAGGTCATAGCGCAGCGGGATGCCGGTGGGGATGTTCAGCGAGGAGATGGCCTCGTCGGAGATTCCGTCCAGGTGCTTGACCAGCGCCCGCAGCGAGTTGCCGTGCGCGGCGATCAGGACGGTCCGGCCCGCCCGAAGATCGGGCACGATCGACTCCTCCCAGTACGGGAGGAGTCGGACCACGACGTCCTTCAGGCACTCGGTGCGCGGCATCGCCGAGCCGAGGTCCGCGTAGCGGGGATCGGTGTCCTGCCCGTACTCGTCGCCGAGGGCGATCTCCGGCGGCGGCGTGTCATAGGACCGACGCCAGAGCATGAACTGCTCCTCGCCGTAGGTCTCCAGGGTCTGCTTCTTGTTCTTGCCCTGGAGCGCGCCGTAGTGCCGCTCGTTGAGGCGCCAGTCGCGCCGAACCGGAATCCAGTGCCGATCGGCCGCGTCGAGCGCCAGGTAGGAGGTGGCGATGGCGCGGCGCAGCAGCGAGGTGTGCACGACGTCCGGCAGCAGGTTCGCGGCCGACAGCAGGTCGCCGCCTCGGCGTGCCTCCAGGTGCCCCTTCTCGGACAACGGCACGTCGACCCAGCCGGTGAACAGGTTCTCCGCGTTCCAGGTGCTCTCGCCGTGTCGAAGCAGCACCAGAGTGCCCACGTCTGAAGTCATGGTGCCCAGCCTGCCAGGCCCGTCGACGGGCGCCCGCGACAGCCACCGCGACGGCAGGGGGCCGGGCGGATCACCTTCGAATTCGACTACTCAGCGTGCGTTTGCGCCAAAGTTCCTCGCCTGAACGCAGCATGGATGGTGAGACATCTCACCAATGTCGACTACTGTCCGAGATGATGCAATAGATCCGTTACACAATCATGACCGATACACTCGAATGGAGCAGCGCCAACCCCTTGTGCCGGATGTGAAACTTCTGCCAAGTTGATAATGCTCTCGCGGATCGGCTCCCACGCACTCCCCGGTCCGACGAGGGTGCCTGCGGTTCGCCTCCCCCGTCGGACCGCAGACCCGTCAGGCGTCCTGAGTGCCCCCCGCTCAGTGACCCGACAGACGGGACCTGGCGCGGGGCGGCTTGAGTTCGCGACTCCCCCTCTCTCCCAAGCCGCTCCGCGCTTGTCCGGCGCCATCACCCGGAGAAGCCCCAGGTCAACCCGGGGTTGAATCCCGAAACAGGTGAGCGAAGGCCGCCAGGTTCCTGGTCGACTCGCCCCGTGTCGTGCGCCACTCCCACTCACGTCGAATGGCACTCGCGAAGCCGAGTTCGACGAGCAGGTTGAAATCTCCGTCGGCCGTCTCGAGCACCTGCCCGAGCACTCGGTCGAGTTCCTCCTCGTCGACCGCGGCGAGTCCGATCCGCCCGATCAGATAGATGTCACCGAGGGTGTCGATCGAATAGTGGACCCCGTAGAGCCGGGCGTTCTTCCGCAGCAACGCCCGATACACCTGCTCGTGGGCCTCGTCCGGTGCGCGACACACGAACGCCTCGACCCGCAACGCCTGCGCGCCCACCGTCAGCTGACAGGTCGTCTCCAGCTTCCGCACACCGGGAAGGGTGACGGTGAACCGTCCCGCGTCCTCCCGGCGATAGGTCAGCTCCCGCTCGTCCAGGACGGCGCTGATCAGTTCCTGGACCTCCCGCCGCCGATCCGCACCCGCACCGCTCACCCTGCCCTGTCCTCCCGTTCGTCCCGGCGGCCGCCGTCCTCGGCGAAGGCGCCGATCGCCTCACGATAGGTCGCGACCAGCGACTCCGTCGTGCTGTCCCAGGAGAACCGGCGGGCGTGGGCGACCGCGCCCGCCGCCAGGGCCGCCCGGTTCGCTCGATCCAGTACCACCGAGCGGATGACGCGCGCCCAGTCGGCGGGGTCGTGCGAGTACACCAGTCGACCGGACCGGCCGTCGGCCACCGCCACCGGCAGCCCTCCGACGGCGGCGGCCACCACGGGCGTTCCGCAGGCCTGCGCCTCCAAGGCCACCAGGCCGAACGACTCGTTGTGGCTCGGCACGGCCACCACGTCGGAGGCCCGGTAGACGTCCGCGAGGGCCGAGCCCGACCTCGGCGAGAGGAACCGCACCACGTCGCCGATGCCCAGTTCGGCGGAGAGCTTCTGCAGAGCCTCCGGCTGCTCCAGCCCGGTGCCCGACGGGCCGCCGACGATCAACACCACGAGACGACCCCGCAGCCCGGGATCGTCGGCGAGCAGCCGGGCCGCCGCCCGGACCAGGACATCGGGTGCCTTCAACGGCTGGATGCGGCCGACGAAGGTCAGCACCACGGCATCCGCCGTCAGACCCAACGCCGCGCGCGCCTGGCCGACGTCGTCGGGCGCGAAGGTGTGCAGGTCGACCCCGGGCGGCACGGTGGCCACCGACTCGGGCCTGGCGCCGTAGAGGGACACCAGCTGATCGAACTCGAACGCGGTGTTGGCGACCAGCCGGTCCGCGGCGGCGACGACCTGCTCCTCACCGATCACCCGCACCCGGGGCTCCGGCTCGTCGCCCTCGGCCAGGGCCGCGTTCTTCACCTTGGCCAAGGTGTGGGCCGTGTGCACCAGCGGCACGCCCATGCGCTCCTTCGCCAGCCAGCCCACCTGACCGGAGAGCCAGTAGTGCGAGTGCACCAGGTCGTAGTACCCCGGCTCGCTCTGCGCCTCGACCCGGAGCACGCCCGCCGCGAAGGCGCACAGCTGAGCCGGCAGCTCCTGCTTGCCCAGATCCTCGAACGGACCCGCCATCACATGGCGGACCAGGACGCCGGGGGCGTGCTCCACCACCGGCGGGAGCTCGGAGGAGGTCGCCCTGGTGAAGACCTCGACCTCCACACCCCGACTCGCCAGCCGTAACGCGGTCTGCATGATGTAGACGTTCATGCCGCCCGCGTCGCCCGTGCCGGGCAGCTCCAACGGGGAGGTGTGCAGGGACAGCACCGCGACGCGGCGCGGAGTGCGCTCCCGGCCCGCGGCGCGCAGTGTGGTCACCTCGCGCATGACCTCACCTGGCTGTCTCCGCTCGTCCCGACCGTCGACGGGACGCACGCGCCGAGTCCGGCCACGCCGCATCATCCTTTCCTCATGGCTCTGGTGAGCACCCGGTGTGTCTGAGCGCTCGGTGTTCTCCGGCCTCACGCGGTCCCGGCCCACGCACTGTTCCCGCGCCTCGACACGGCGGGCTCCCCGGATGACGCCCGCCCTGTGGCTCAACCACACTCTTGGGGCAGAGCTTCCCGCCGGGCAGGATCGATCTCCGGCACCGGTACGACACCATCAGGAGACCCACCATGCGCAGGCTCGCGGCGGCAGCTCTTCTCCTCGGCCTGCTGGCCGTGCTGTCGGTGATCCTGATCCGTCCCGCGCAGGAGACACAGCCCGACGCCGTCGAACCGCAGCCGGGGATCACGACCTGGTCGGCCGCGCCGCAGCCTCCGCAGGATGCCCAGGCGGAGTCGCTCGGCTTCACCGAGGTCACCGTCCGCACCGCCATCCGCGTCAGCGCGGGCGGCGACGCGATCAGCCTACGACTCGACAACACCTACGGAATCACGCCGTTGGACGTGGCGGCCGTCACCCTCGCCCGGCCGGTGGGCGACGGACCGGCGATCGAACCGGCGAGCCGGCTCCGCCTGCGGGCCGACGGACAGACCTCGTTCCGCATCCCGCCGGGCGAGAGCGTCTACACCGACCCGGCGGCCGTCACCGTCGCCGACTCCGCCCGGCTACTCGTCAGCTACCACCTGCCCGGCCCGACCGGACCGGTGACCCTGCATTCGATGACCGGCGAGCCGACCTGGCTCGCGGCGGGCGAGCAGGTCATGAATGCCACGGGAGGAGTCTTCGAGAGGCATCCGAGCAGGCCGGTGCTCGGGGCCGCCGTCGTCTACGGCGGACCGGCACGCGGCACCGTCGTGGTGCTCGGCAGCTCGACCGCGGATGGCGTCGGGGTCGACGGGGCGAGCTCCCGGCGCTGGCCGGATCTGCTCTCGGACCGACTGGCCGAACCCGGGCCACGCAGGCTCGCGGTCGCCAACGCCTCGATCTCCGGGAATCAGATCCTGACGTCGACGACCTACGGCGGCAGCGCCCAGCTGGACCGGCTCGACCGGGACGTCCTGGCCCTGCCCGGCGCTCGTGTGCTGGTCCTCAACTCGGGCAGCAACGACCTGCGCAACGGCGTGGACGCTCCCACGGTGCTGGCCGCGCTGGAGGACATGGCCGAGGCGGCCCGTGATCGCGGCCTGTTCGTCGTGGCGACCACGGTCACGCCGTTCGGGGAGCACCGGTCCTTCACCGAGGAGACGGAGGCCGTCCGCCTCGCCGTGAACGCGGCGATGTTCCAGTCGCCGTCCTTCGATCTGGTGGTCGACCTCGACGCCGTGACCCGCGATCCGGCTCGGCCCCAGCGGCTGCGGCCGGATCTCGACGTCGGCGACGGCTCACATCCGAACCAGCTCGGCGCCCGGCTGATGGCCGACGCCGTGCCGCTCGACGCGCTGCCCTCAACCTGAGCCCCAGACCCGGTCGGCAGTCGACGGACGCCGTGCCCCGCCACGAATTGAGCGGACCTCCTGGGGGCCGTAACCTCGGGACGACAGGCGCTGACCAGCGCTGACGGCTCGATCGGTCCGTGATCGCAGACGAGGCGGGGTCCATGGCGGCAGGCGCGTCGGCACATCCGGAACAGGCGCGACTCGACACCACCGCAGGCAGGCTGATCCTGCTCGCCACCGTGCTCGGCTCGGCGATCGCGGGCATCGACGCGACGGTGGTCAACGTGGCGTTGCCTGCCCTCGGCCGGGACCTGGACGCCGACTTCGCCGACCTTCAGTGGACGGTCAACGGCTACACCCTCACGTTGGCCTCGTTCATCCTGCTCGGCGGCTCGCTCGGGGACCGCTACGGCCGACGTCGGATCTTCGTGATCGGCGTCGTCTGGTTCGCGGTCGCCTCGGCGCTGTGCGCGGCGGCGACCGGCGTCGAGATGCTCGTCGCCTCGCGCATCCTCCAGGGCGTCGGCGGGGCGCTGCTGACGCCGGGCAGCCTGGCGTTGATCTCGGCGTCGTTCCATCGGGACGACCGGGCCAGGGCCGTCGGCGCCTGGTCCGGTTTCGGCGGGATCGCCACCGCCGTCGGCCCGTTCCTGGGCGGTTGGCTGGTCGAGGGGCCGGGCTGGCGCTGGATCTTCCTGCTCAATCTGCCGTTGGCCGCCGCCGTGGTGATCCTGGTGCTGCGGAAGGTGCCGGAATCCCGTGATCCGGCGGCGGCGCCCCGGCTGGACCTGTCGGGCGGGCTGCTCGGCGTCCTCGGACTCGGCGGGGTGAGCCTCGCGCTGATCGCGGCGGACGACGGCTTCTCGGCGACCGTGGCCGTGGGCGCGGTGGTCGGGATCGCCGCGCTGGCGGGTCTGGTGACCGTGGAGCGACGCGGGCGGTACCCGATGCTTCCGCCGGAGGTGTTCGCCAATCGACAGTTCACCTCGGCGAACGTCGTGACGGCCGCTGTCTACGCCGCCCTGGGCGGGGTCTTCTTCCTGTTGGTGGTCCAGCTCCAGGTCGCGGCCGGGTTCTCGCCGATCCTGGCGGGCACGGCGCTGCTGCCGGTCACCGTGATCATGCTGCTGCTGTCCGCGCGGATCGGCGGGCTCGCCGATCGGATGGGGCCGAAACTCTTCCTGAGCGGCGGACCGCTGCTCGCCGCGGGCGGGGTGCTGCTGATGCTGCGAATCGGCCCGGAGTCGTCGTATGCCCGTGACGTCCTGCCCGCCGTGATCGTCTTCGGCCTGGGACTGTCGTTGATCGTCGCTCCTCTGACCGCCACGGTGCTCGCGGCGGCCGAGACCCGCCACGCGGGGGTCGCCTCGGGGGTGAACAACGCGATCGCCCGTGCCTCGGGGCTGCTCGCGGTGGCGGTGCTCCCGATGGCCGCGGGCATCGGCGGCGACGACTACGAGGATGCGGCGACGTTCACCCGCGGCTTCCACATCGCGATGGTGCTGGCCGCGGCGCTGCTCGCGGTGGGCGGGATCATCGCGGCACTGCTGATCAGCGACCGGCCGAGGCGGCCGGGCGGCACACGGCCGCGCGGGCACTACTGCGCGATCGACGGTCCACCGGTCCAGGCGGGCCGCCGCCGCGGCCGTTGAGGGCGGCGCCCGCCGCGCACCGACACCGCGACGCCCTGATGCCGCGACACCCTGACGTAGACACGTCATCCGTGGCGCGTGTCACAGAGCGGCGCGATCGGTGTGCAGTGGGCGGATCGGGCACCATCGGGAGCCGTGAACACCAGTGAGGGAACCCGCACCGACCGCGCCGCCGTCGCGGCGGACGACGCGATGAAGACCGCGAACGACCTCAGGCCCGCCAACGACGTGGCGACCTCCGCGGCAGACTCGGGCAGGCCCGACGACCGCCCTGTCGCCGTGGTCACCGGTGCGAGCGCGGGCATCGGCGAGGCCACCGCTCGCGCGCTCGCCGAGGCGGGCTTCCACGTGGTCGTCGGCGCCCGCCGCGTCGACCGCCTGGAGCGCCTCGCCGAGGAGATCTCGGGCACCGCACTACGGCTGGACGTCACCGATCGGGACTCGGTGGCCGGATTCGTCGCGGCGGTCCCCGCCGCCAGGGTGCTGGTGAACAACGCGGGCGGCGCCCGAGGCCTGGCCCGAGTGGCCGAGGCGGACGAGGACGACTGGCGCTGGATGTGGGAGACCAACGTCATCGGAACGATGCGGATCACCAAGGCGCTGCTGCCCGCCTTGATCGACTCCGGGAACGGCCACGTCGTCACCGTCACGTCGATCGCGGCGATCGAGGCCTACGACAACGGCGCGGGCTACACCTCGGCCAAGCACGCCGAGAGCGCGATGCACCGCACGCTGCGTGGCGAGCATCTCGGCGACCCGGTCCGGTTCACCGAGATCCTGCCCGGCATGGTCGAGACCGAGTTCTCGCTGGTCCGCTTCGACGGAGACGCCGAGCGGGCGGCGGGCGTCTACTCGGGCCTGACACCGCTGAGCGCCGAGGACGTCGCCGACACGATCGCCTTCGCGGTCACCCGGCCCGCGCATGTGAACATCGACTCCATCGTCCTCAAGCCTCGGGCGCAGCACTCCGCGATGCGAGCCGTCCGGCAGCAGTGAGGACGCGGCTCGGGTCCGGCGGTCGGCCCGCCGCATCGGGACGTCGGCGGGCGGGTGGGCCCGCGGCGCTCCGGCAGTCGTGATCGGCCGTCGTCGGGTGACGCGGCCGAAGACCGGACACGGACGGCAGGCTCGCACGCGGGCATGGCCTGGCTCCGATTCGTGCCGCGATTCGTCACCGGGCCGGGACGGCGGCCGTGCTCCGTGCTCTCGGCTCGCTGACGTGGCCGCCGAGCCTGGTCGGCACCGGCTCGGCGAGCGCATGGGCCGGTCGGCACCGGTCGGGCGAACTCCCGGCCGTACGGACTCCCGCCAGGCGCGGCGGCGTCGGAACGTGGCGTCCCGGCAGTCGGCAGCCGGGACGGCTCTCATCCGTCCCGGCGGAAAACCGCAGCTCAGCCGACGCGCCCGCCGTCGTCGTGCTTACCGTTCGGCGACAGCATCGATTCGGCCGATCGGAGCAGCATGAGTGAGGTCACCAGCAACCAGCACGCCGGAACGCCGACCTGGATCGACCTGGGCATCCCCGACCTGGCGCGGGCCGTCGAGTTCTACCACGCGGTGTTCGGCTGGGAGTTCCGCACCGGCGGCCCCGAGACCGGGGGCTACACGATCTGCACGCTTCGGGACAAGGCCGTCGCCGGGATCATGGCCGACCCGAACGCCGACGCCACCGAGTTCTGGTGGAACGTCTACCTGGCCGCCGACGACTGCGACGCCACCGTCGAGCGGGTCGTCGCGGCGGGTGGCGCGGTGGTCCATCCGGCGATGGACGTGCTGGACAAGGGGCGGATGGCGATCGTGCGTGATCCGGCGGGCTCGCAGTTCGGACTCTGGCAGGGCAGGGCGCTGGTGGGTGCGGAGCTGGTCAACGAGCCGAACACGCTGGTGCGCAACGACCTGATGACGCGGAACCCGGAGCCGATCGCGGAGTTCTACGCCTCGGTCTTCGGCTTCACCCCGGAACGCAACACACAGATTCCCGGCATGGAGTTCCTCTCGCTGATCCGGTCGGACGGCCACGACCTCGGCGGAATCTTCGCCGCCGACGACAAGACGCCCACCGGCTGGGACACCACGTTCGAGGTCTCCGACGTGGACACCGCCGTGCGACGGGTCGCCGCGGCGGGAGGTCAGGCGAGCGACCCCGAGGACTTCCCCTTCGGCAGGCTCGCCATGATCACCGATCCTTTCGGCGCCCGGTTCAGCGTGCACGCGATGCCCTGATCGACGGACGGAGGCCCCGGACGGGGCGGACGCGACACCGGCCTGGTCCGACCCGGGCACCGCTGCGATCCGGCCCCGTTCCGATCGGTTTCGCGGCCTCTCGGATCCGAGGATCCGATGGTCGCCGGCCTGCCCGGACCTGTGGTGGCAGAAGGCGGGCTCCCGCCTGCCGCCGAAGGCCCGGCTGCGGCATCCCCGTCGAGGGTGCGGCCCCGCTCGCCGCCGTCGGCGCCCACGCGCCGAACGGAGTGGTCAGCCCGCCGAGGAGACCAGCCGGAGCCGAGGCCTGCTCACCCGGATGCCCAGCAGCTCCCGCAGCCAGGGCAGACCGATCCGCAGCCGCTCGGCCAGCAGCGACAGCGGCAGGCCCTGATCGGCCGCCAGGTCCAGCGCCTTCAGGAGCAGGGCGGGTTCCTCACCCGGATGTTCGCCCCGTACGGGCTCACCGGATCGCCAGCCCATCCTGGTGAGGGTGACCATGAGGCCGCGGTACTCCGAGTCGGAGTAGACGCCGAGGGTCCGCCCCCGGTACGCCATCGCGGCGATGGACACGCCCCAGCCGCCGCCCAGCTCGGCGAGGGCGGCGACGTCGGAGGCGGCGGGCAGCAGGTCGCCGAACACGGCCTCCGGCATCAGCAGTTCGGCGGCGAACGCGTTGGCCTCGCCCTCGTGGTGGGCACTCCCCGGCGCCGGATCGGGGTGCAGTGTCAGATGGCCGAGTTCGTGGGCGACGGAGAAGCGCCGCCGCAGCACGTCGCCCTTGTCGGTCAGCACGATGACGGGCCTGCCGTCGACCGGTGCGGAGAAGGCGTCGATGTTCTTGCGGCCACGTCGGCCGCCGGTGCGCGCCCGCGCGTCGGCGGCGGGATCGCATCGGGCGGGATCACGGGCCGCCGTGTTCCGAGCGCCCGCGCCCCGCAGCCGGGTGACCACCACGCCGCGGGCCTCGAGCTGCCGCACCAGATGCGGCAGCGGTCCGTCGCCGAAGCCCCAGTGGCGGCGGATCGCGCGCGCCGCGGCGGCCGGGCTCTCCGCCGCGACGGGGTCCAGTTCCACCATGGGGAGGTTCACGACCTCCTCCAGCCGCACGACGATCTCCCAGAGCAGTTCCACCTGGGCGAGCGCCTGGTCACGTTCGACCACGGTGGTGGCTCGCAGGGAACGGAAGTGCGCCCGGCCGGTGTCGAGCCGCAGCTGCGGGCGGCCCGGCTCGAAGAAGCCGACGGGCACACCGAGCGCCTGTGCGCACCGCTCCCGGATGTCGGCGGGCGGGGTGGCCAGCCCCGACTCGTAGCGGGCGAGGGTGGCGGGCGCCCGGTCGATCGCGGCGGCGAGGTCCCTGGTGTGCAGTCCTGCCAGCCGTCGACCGAGCACGAGCCGCGCCGGGTCGAACGGCCGGTCCCGCTGCGGGGAACCCGTGATCGTCAATTCCGCCCCCGGTCGGTCGCCGCTCGTTGCCAGGCGACCAGTCTCCCCCGTGGCGGCTCACGCCGTGCCACGAGGGTGGCCGGATGTCGATCTTGAGTTCGGCTCAGCCCGCCTCGGGTTCCGCCCGGCCCGCGACGGGGCGGTCCCGGCCAGCACCGGCGATGTCGCGGCGCGGTGTCAGGTCGAGATCGGGCAGGTCCAGCATCTGCTGAGCGGGTCCGACGGGGAACATCGCGGGCGCGGCCGATCCGATGCCGTCGACCACGTCGCGCAGCGGATGGACCCACGTCCAGTCGATGCGATTGCGGGTGTCACGAGTGCCCTGGCCGATCCAGGCGTCGGCGAGCCCGGCCTCCGAGCCCGTCCACAGCAGCAGGATCACCTCGCGTCCACCGGTGATGGCGAACTTCCGGGTGAACAATCCCGGATGGACGCCTGCGGGATCGTCATCCCGCAGGACCAGATTTCGCTGGACGTCGCCGTCGTCCAGGATCGGGTCGTCCGGGGAACCGCCCTTGGCCCGACATTGATAGATCACGGTTCGCGGCGTGCACAGGAATAACGACTGCCGGGACTGATCCACCTCGATGCCGGGGACCTCCTCGGCCACCGTCTCGGCCGTCCCCACCAGATAGTGATAACGATCGAAGCCGAAACTGTGCGGGTTCGCCCAGTCGCCTCTCGGGTCGCGTCGCCGCAGGTCCTGGGCCTCTCGCGCGGCCGAATGGCTGTCGTCGAGCCAGCTGAGCAGCGCCTCGGCGAGCCGCACCGGGGCGACCGGGGCGACGAGATCGGCGAAGCGTGAGGTTCCTCGACGGTATTCCTTGACCACGGGCACTCCTGACATCGCCGCCGTCGACTCATCGCCGCTACTGCCGTTGTACCGGGCGGGGGCGACAATTCGCGTCCGCCGACCGGGGAGTCCCTACGACGACGGGAAATCCACGGGACGAGGACGCCGGCGATCAACTTCG
This sequence comes from Actinoalloteichus hoggarensis, assembly GCF_002234535.1. NCBI lineage: Bacteria > Bacillati > Actinomycetota > Actinomycetes > Pseudonocardiales > Pseudonocardiaceae > Actinoalloteichus > Actinoalloteichus hoggarensis. Next base: position 467,732 of record NZ_CP022521.1, on the reverse strand, counting down.
CGCCGATGCACCCGACCTCGCCCGCGCTTCGTCGGCATGTCGAATCCTTCCGGAATCACCTTCGACCGAGGAGGCACGAACTTCCCGACGACGTCACCGTGTCCGCGGCGGACGCCGTAGGAGGATGGCGTGCTCGATCCCGGCGAACAGGCGAGCGGCATTCGAATCAACACCGAAGGCGGCGCGGGAATGCGAATCCCGATGCGGAGGGCGTCCTGCCGGAGAAATCAACGACGCGGGCCGCGGCGTGCCCACCCAGGCGGCCCGACGTCGATTCTTCGATCCGACGAATCGTCAGGCGACCAGGCGGCTGCCGACGCCGATCTCCAGGTCGTCCTCCAGTGCCGCCAGCTCGTCGCCCGACACCAGCACGGCCAGGGATCGACCACGCCGCGTGTTCACCACGAGGCCGCCTCCCGACTCGGCGGGCACGATCGCCCCGATACCACGATCCACGCTGTCTCGCCCCTCGATCATGTTCATGCCGGTGTTCTACCCGAGAGGACCGACACTCAACCAACGATTTAGCCCAGCTGCGGACTGTGAGCACCCATACGGAGTAACCACCGACACGGACACGCACAGTGAGCTACCGGAGAGGGCTCGGGCGCCCGCGACGACGGTCGATCGGAGTCCCCGCTTTCGGGCTACCCGCGATCTCGTCGCGCCTGGATTTCTTCACCCGAGACGACTACAGACGCCTTCCTGCTCATCCAGCAGAATCACGGGAATGGCGCGAAGAAGGTCGCCGGCTCGACGCTGCGGACATCCGACACGCGACGGAACCCCATGCCGTAATCCGGTCGATCGCACGACGGCATTCCACCGCCGCTGCCATCACCATTCCTCTGGTGGGACGTCGCGAGGGAAATCGCCGCCCGCCGTCGTCCGCCGCCGAACGACACCGCTGTCGGGCCGCGCGACCTCCCCGAGGTCACGCCTCGGCCGCACCCCGCCACGACGCCGCGGAAGTCCGACGGCCCCGGATCGGATGCGCGCCGTCATCGAGCGGCACACCGCCCGCCCCGGGTGGCAGGGTCGAGTGCGATCCCGTTCGCGGGCGCTCATGGGCACCGCCGAATGGCGGGCTCTGGAATCGGCGGGCCCCTCGGTGTGCCCGGTGCTCGCCGACGTCGCCGAGGAACTGTGCCGACTGCGCAATCGTCTCCTGCGCCGCCTCCGTGACGTCGTACGGCAGGCACTGCGCGAGCGTCCCGAAGTAGTGCGCAGGGCCGTCACCTCGCTGGCGGAGCGCTACGCCGATCATCAGCTCGGAAACCCTCGGGAGGTGGCGCTCGCGCTGCGAGTGATCGGCGTCTATCTCTGCGTCGTCGGGGCTCGACTGGGCGGTTGCCGATGTCTACGCCCCATGGTGCGCGAGGCGACGCCGGAGGTGGTCAAGACACGGCTGGACGAGGCCCTGCCGGAGCCGCCCGCCCCGTGATCGCGACTCCGGTCGCGAGTGAACCCCGCCCACGGCCCGGCACCGCCTCGGCGACGACCGAGGCGGCGCGAGCCTCCCGCCGTCTGGTTCCGCCGCGAGTCGGGATGCGCGACCGGCCGCGAAGTCGTCGTCCCGTCCGGCCGGCCGCACGAGGCCGCGGCATCACGCTCAGCCCGACCGCCCATCGCGGCCGTGCGATCGGCGTCGACGTCGGAGCGCCGCACCGGGGACGACCGAGGCGGCGGCCCGCGCCCTGCCGGCCGCCGGAGTCAGAGCGAGCAGCCGACGAGCACCGGCTCCGGGTGTAGTTCGATCCCGAAGGCCGTCTCGACGCCGTCGCGCACCTCACGGGCCAGGCCGAGCAGTTCTTCGGTGGTGGCGCCGCCCCGATTCGTCAGCGCCAGCGTGTGCTTGCCGGACAGCGCCACCCGGCCGCTGGGCCCCGCGTGTCCCTTGTGGAATCCGGCGCGCTCGATGAGCCAGGCCGCCGACAGCTTCACGTGGTCGTCGCCCGCCGGATACCTCGGCACCGGGACGTCCGCGCCGACCTCGCCTGCGATGACGTCGAGCACGGTGGGCAGGTCGGCGCGGGCGACGAACGGATTGGTGAAGAAGGACCCGGCGCTCCAGGTGTCCGGGTCACTCGCGTCGAGCACCATCCCCTTGCCCGCCCGCAGACCCAGCACGGCCCGCCGGACGTCGGCGATCGGCGCGCGGTCGCCGATCTCGACGCCGAGGGTGCGGGCCAGTTCGGGGTAGCGGATCGGCCGGGACTCGGCGCGCTCGTGCAGCAGGAAGCGAGCCCGCAGCACGACGGCGTCGTCCTGTCCCTTGAGGATGCTGGTCCGATACGCCAGCCCCAGGTCGGCCGCCGCGACGGTGCGCAGCTCGCCGGTGCGGCGGTCGAGCAGGTCGACGGAGGTCAACAGCTCGGCCACCTCGATGCCGTAGGCGCCGACGTTCTGCACCGGCACCGCGCCGACCCGGCCGGGAATCCCGGACAGGCACTCCAGACCGGCCAGGCCGCGCGCCACGACGTCGGCGACGACGTCGTCCCAGTCCTCCCCCGCTTCGACGACGAGTTCCACGGCGTCGGGAGCGGCGGCGACGCGCTCGACGCTCCGGCCGCGTGTGGCGATGCGGACCACGGTGCCGGGGAAGCCGTCGTCGGACACGACCAGGTTCGACCCTCCGCCCAGCACGAGTACCCGGGTCGTGCTCGCGTCGAGGGCGGTGACGGCCTCGACGACCTCGTCGGCCGTCCGGGCCTCGATGAAGCCTGCGGCGGGTCCGCCGAGTCGTAGCGTGGTGTGGTCGGCGAGCGGCACGTCGGCCAGCGGGGCGGCGACGCCGGTCGCGGACCCCGACAACGGTGTGGTCACGGGGGCCAACGGTAGCCTTTCGTGTCATGGCCCGCCCCATCCAGTTCAGCGTCCGCACCGATGACCTCAAGCCCGCGAAGCTCTACCGGCTCCTCGTCGACGAGGAGTATCTGACGGGCAGGCTGCGGCGACTGGGCGGACCGAACGCCGCGTTGGTGAGCAGGCAGGCCGACGACACGGGCGCGACGGTGCGGCTGCGCCACGGAATCTCCGCCGACGACCTGCCCAAGGCGGTGCGCTCGCTGGCGCCGAACGGAATCGTGATCGATCGCACCGAGACGTGGACCCGCGTCGACGACCAGCGGTACGAGGGCGTCGTGATCGCCGAGGTGGAGGGCGCCCGTGTCCGGATCGACGGCCGGATGCTCGTCGAGGAGAACGGCATCGGGGCGCAGATGCTCGGCACCGGCACCGTCACGGCTCGCATCCCGCTGATGGGCGGCATGGTGGAGGGTCTGGTGGCCGAGGAGGTCGGCAAGCTGCTGAACGCCGAATCGCGCTTCACGCTCGACGTGATCGCCGGCAGGCCGACGGACTGACGCGGATCATGGCGAAACGGGCGCCCCGGCTGGCGGCCGGGCGGGCTCGCACGCTGGGGCTGCCGACCAGGGGGACGACGAATCCGAACCGGCTGCGGCGGGTGGACCGGTGGATGACCGGGGCGACGGTGGTGACGCGGACGCTGCGCGCCGCCGAGGACCCGCTGGTCGTCGACCTCGGCTACGGCTCGTCGCCGGTCACCACGCTGGAGATGGCGCGACGGCTGCGCGTGGTGCGCCCGGATGTGCGGGTGCTCGGGCTGGAGATCGACCAGGAGCGCGTCGCGGCCGCGATGCCGACGGCGGCGCCGCCCGCGTTGGAGTTCGCCAGGGGCGGCTTCGAGCTGGCGGGGCGCAGGCCGGTGCTGGTGCGGGCGTTCAACGTGCTGCGCCAGTACGCCGAGGCCGACGCGGCCGAGGCGTGGCGGACGCTGCTCGGCAGGCTCGCACCCGGCGGGCTGCTCGTCGAGGGCACCTGCGACGAGATCGGCAGGCGGTGCTGCTGGGTGACGCTCACCGAGGCCGGGCCGTCGACCCTCACCCTGGCGTGTCGTCCGGCCGACATCGAGCGGCCGTCGGATCTGGCCGAGCGGCTGCCCAAGTCGTTGATCCACCGCAACGTGCCTGGTGAGCGGGTGCATGCCCTGTTCGCCGACTTGGACGCCTGCTGGGCGAACGCGGCGCCGAGGAGCCCGTTCGGTCCACGGGCGCGCTGGGTGGAGACGACGGCCCGGCTGGCCGATCGAGGTTGGCCGGTGCGGGACGCCGGACGCGGCAGCAGGCTCGGGGAGCTGACGGTCGACTGGGCGAGCGTGGCGCCTGCGTCCTGAGCCGGTGCGCTGTCCGCCGCCGGTGTGCCGCCGGTCCTGTGGTTCGGTTCGAGTCGAGGCCGTTCGGCGTCGGGGCGCGGGGCGTCCGGTGCTGGAGTCGGGTCCGCTCGCCCGGCTCGTTCTCCGCAGGCCGCAGGAGCTGCTCAGGCCGCGACGTCCGGCGGCCCGCCTCGGCCGGCCTCGGTCGACATCGTCGAGCAGCCAAGGCGCGGCCGGCTCGCCGTCTGCGGCGGAGACCGACGGGGGAAGGGACATGGACGAGGATCGGCGGGGCCGTGTCGTGGGCGGGGCCGTGTCACCACGAAGTCTCACGTCGCCGCGAAGATCCATGCCGCCCTCGCAGCCGGTGGCGCGGCCGTCCTCGAAGCGTGTCCAACCGGTGCGGACGGCCCCGACCGGGTGCGTCGAGCACCATCGGACCGGTCAGGGCCACCGCGCCGCCCCCGCGTGCCTGAGCAGCGCGATCCGCACCGACGCGCGTCGCCCGGCCCCGATCCATCCTCGGCAGTGGGCCGCCTGCTCGCCGCGCGAATGACGACGTGACGGGGACGCGGGCGAGCCGAGCGGGACCCGCCGACCTTCGTCCTCACCTGTGGCACGAGGCTCCGTCGCCGTGCGGCCGGCGCGGAACACGCAGGTCCCATCGAGAGGCGCGCCGCGGATCACCGGAGACGCTGCGGAAAGCCTCTCGTGGCGGGCCTTGGCGCACGTCAGCGGTCGTCGCCGACCGAGCCGGGTATCAGCTGAATCCCGAGTGCGGCCGATCAGGAGAGCAGCGCGGGAGCCAGCGCTCGCCACTGGTCGACGTCGATCGCCGTCGGATCGTCTCCCAGCGCCTGGATGCAGACGTGGTCGGCGCCCGCGTCCAGGTGGGCCCGCACGCGGGCGCGGATCGTCTCCGCGTCGCCGCCCACGACCACGGCGTCCACCAGTCGATCGCTGCCGCCGTCCACGAGGTCGTCTTCGGTGAAGCCGAGCCTGATCCAGTTGGCCGGGTAGGCGGGCCGCGCCAGGTAGCTCGCCACGTGGGCCCGTGCCCGCCGCCGCACCACCTCGGGATCGGTGCTGAGCACCACCGCCTGTTCCGGCACGACCAGCGGGCCGGGGCCGAGTGTCCGCCGTGCCAGCTCGGTGTGCTCGGGCGGCACCAGGTAGGAGTGGGCGCCCTCGGCGTGGCTGCCCGCCAAGGCCAGCATCTTCGGTCCGAGGGCCGCGAGCACTCGGGGCTGCCGAGGTGCGGCGGGCTCGAGCCCCATGGCCACGGTGGTGGCGCGGGCCTGGTCGAGCCCGGTGAGGTAGTCGCGCATCGTGGCCAGCGGCCTGTCGAAGGGCAGGCCGAGGAGGTCTTGGACCAAGGCGGGGTTGCTGGTGCCGAGGCCGAGCAGGAAGCGGTCCGGATGGGCGTCGGCGAGGCGGGCGGTGAGCGTGTTGACCGCCCATGGCTGCCGCAGCGCGAGGACCGCGATCCCCGTCGCGAGGGTCAGCCGGCTCGTGGCGCGGAGCATGGTGTCGGCGTCGAGGAAGGGGTCGCGGGTCACGCCCTCGCTCAACCAGACCGCGCCGTAACCCAGCTCTTCGACCTCCACGGCGAGTTCGGCGTTGCGGGCGGGCGACTGCCAGGCCGTGCCGTTGGTCCAGACGCCGACGCGGCCCAGCTCGGGCAGGCGGCGCACGTCGTGTTCGGTCATCGCGTTCTCCTCGTCACCGTCGACTGCTTCGTCCCGCTCCCCCGACGTCGCGCGGCGGCGTCGGGGACCATGGCGGCGTAGGCGTCCCGGCGGAACGACCACTGGGCCGAAGGAAGCGGAGACTGTCTCCGCTACGAGACGAGCATAACCGGAGACAGTCTCCGGTAAACGCGGGAGTCCGATGACCGACCACGACACCCCGTCGAGCACCGGGGCGGCGCGACCCCTGCGCGCCGATGCCCGACGCAACAGGGAACGCCTGATCCTGGCGGCCCGCGAGCTCTTCGCCGAACAGGGCGTGCACGCCCCGCTCGACGCGGTCGCCACGCGCGCGGGCGTCGGCCCGGGGACCCTCTACCGGCACTTCCCCACCCGCCAGGCGTTGGTGGAGGAGGTGTTCCGCGACCGGATCGAGAGCCTGTCGGCACTGGCAGGCGAGCTGCTCGACGCGCCGTCCCCCGGAACGGCGTTGCGCACCTGGCTGAGCCGGGTACTCGCCGACGCGGGCGTCGTCGAGAGCATGGCCGCCACGGCGCCGATCACCTTCCGGGACGACGAGTCCGGCCGGGAGCTGTCCTGTCACGAGCTGCTGCGCCGGAGCGGCGCGGCCCTGCTCGCCAGGGCGCAGGAGGCGGGCGAGATCAGGCCGGATCTCACTGTGGCCGAGTTGATCCGGCTCGTCGCCGGCGTCCTTGCCGCCGCCGGGTTCCACGACCCCGACCGCGTCGGGCCGGACGACACCGGGATCGACCGGATGCTGACCCTCATGCTGGAAGGCATCGGGCCGAGGACGTCACCCGGCTGAGCCTCGGGGCCTCGGCCGGGTGGACCGCGCGGGATTCCGACGGCGAGGCCGACATGCCGGGTACCGCGCCGACGAGCCTGGTCAGCGGGGCTGCCACACTCAGTGACCGTGTCGAGAGCTGAACGCCGTTACGTGATCTCCCTGGGCTGCCCGGACCGCACGGGAATCGTCGCCACGATCGCGGGCTTCCTCGCCGAGCTGGGCGGCTGGATCGTCGAGGCGTCGTACCACACCGATCCGGACACCAACTGGTTCTTCACCCGCCAAGAGGTGCGCGTCGACTCGTTGGAGCTGACGGCGGACGAGCTGCGCGAGCGGTTCGCCCCGGTCGCCGCGAGCCTCGGCGAACGCACCGAGTGGCGGATCAGCGACACCGGCGAGCGGCAGCGCGTCGTGATCCTGGTGTCGAAGGCCGCGCACTGCCTGTACGACCTGCTGGGTCGGGTGGCGGCGGGCGAGCTGGACGTCGAGGTGTGCGCCGTCATCGGCAATCACGACGGGCTCGCCGCCGTCACCCAGGCCCACGGCATCCCGTTCCACCACGTCCGGTTCCCCAAGGCGGGGACCGACGAGACCGCGCGGCTGGCGGCGTTCGACGAGATCCGCAAGATCGTCGACTCCCATGACCCGCACGCCGTGGTGCTGGCCCGTTTCATGCAGGTGCTCCCGATGGAGCTGTGCGCGGCATGGGCGGGCCGGGCGATCAACATCCACCACAGCTTCCTGCCCTCGTTCGTCGGCGCGCGGCCGTACCACCAGGCGCACACGCGTGGCGTGAAGCTGGTCGGCGCGACCTGCCACTACGTGACGGCGGAGCTGGACGCGGGCCCGATCATCGAGCAGGACGTCATCCGGGTCGATCACACCGACTCGATCGACGACATGGTCCGCAAGGGCCGGGACATCGAGAAGGTGGTGCTGGCCCGAGGCCTGCGTTCGCACTTGGAGGACCGCGTGCTCATGCACGGCAACCGCACGGTGGTCTTCTAGCAGGTCCCGGACGCCGCCCGGACGGCGACCGTCGTGCCCGCCGGGTCGCATCAGCGGCCGGCGGGCTCGACGGAGGAACAGCGCGCGGCCGGCCGGCCGTCGCCGGAGGGCTTCAACCGGCTGACCGGCGCAGGCGCGCCGTCGGGCGGCCTTCGAGGGACGACCTCCGCCGGGCGGTATGAGCCGCCGGGGCGGTGTCAGCCGGTAGGACGACCGAGGCCGGGCGTGACCTCCACGTGCGGCAGTTCGGGCAGGACCGAGCCGGGGACCACGAGCTTGCTGCGTCGGAGGCCGCTGCCGATGATGACCCAGTCGGCGGCCACCACCGCCGAGTCGATCAGCAGCGGCCACTCGGCGGGCAGCCCGACGGCGGTGATGCCGCCGTACTCCATGCCCGCGAGGTCGACGGCGTCCTGCTGCGGGGCGAAGGAGGCCTTGCGGACGTCGAGCCGACGCTTGACGACGCCGTTCACGTCGGCTCGCGTGTTCGCCAGGATCAGGCAGGCGGCGAAGCGGCGCTCCCCCTCTCGTTTCCCGGCGACCACGACGCAGTTCGCCGAGACCTCCAGCGACAGCCCGTAGTGCTCGGTCAACGCGGCCGTGTCGGCGAGGTCCGGGTCGATGGCGGCGACGGCGAAGCGGGCGGCGGCGGCCTCGGGCAGCGCCCGCAACCCGGCGGCGACCGGATCGGCGAGCAGGTTCGGGTGCTCCAGGGCCGGGCTCAGCTCCAGCCCGCCGAAGGTGTCGGGGAAGGTCATGGCCGAGAGGCTAGCCGGCGGGCCGCACCGCGTGGCCTCCGACGTGCCTGCGTCGCGGGGCTGACGATCTCGGACGGCGTGTCAGGCGGCCTGCCAGGCCTCCGGTCGACGGCGTTCGCGGGCTGATCCTCCTCCATCGTGCCCGAAGCTCCGCGAAGTCTCGTCCCGGTCGTCTGTCACGCCGGCCGACCGCTTGCCGGGCGAGGGCCAGCCCGACGTCGATTCGGGGATCGCGCACCATGCCGGCAGGGCGAGGAGTGCTCCGCACTCGCAGTCCTGTTCCGCCGGGCGGTACGAGATCTCTCCTCCCCCCGTGCAGAGGCGGAGCGGCGTGGTGATCACGTCGACGACGGCGGTGTGCGCTGTTCTCCGAAGGAGCACGCGACGTTCGTGGATCGACCGGTCCCTTGCCGCGGAGCGACGAGGCATGGCGAGTGTGTCGTTCCGCGGTCCCCCCAGAACAACACACCCGCCTTCCTTCAATTCCCACGATCCGCCCGATCCGCTGTCGAAGGCGGCGCAAGGGATCGGTCGGTGGTCGTCCCGATCAGAGGTCGTCGGGATCGCTGACGCGCGGCGAAATCGAGCCGGGAGATCACTAGGCGGGCGCGAGGGCGAAGCGCATCTCGGGCGAGAAGTCCGGGGAGCCGTCGGTCTCCCCCGGCCCCGCCCAGTAGCGAATGGAGAGCGAACGATCTCCGGGTCGATACGCGGCCGACCAGAGAGTGCCGCCGAGCACCGACCCGTCTTCCGGCCGGCGAGTGCTCACCGCGACCTGCCCCGCGGCGGCGGCGAGCCGGTCGGAGCCGAACGATCCGGCGGAGTCGGCGACCACGGTGTCCGTCAGCACACGCAGGCGGTCGAGCGAGCCGAGGATCTCCGGGTCGTTCCGCGACGAGTCCGGCAACTGCCGGAGCAGGCTGTGATTCGTCGAGCACATCGGCCCGTCCCGCGTCGTCCGGATCTGCATCACCCCGGCGTCGTCGGGCTCGACCAGCATCACGGCGCCGTCGGCGTCGGCGATGACGTAATGACAAGGCAGCCAGGACAGGTAAGGCCGCTGCTCTTCGAACACCCGCTGGGCTTCCCCGACGGTGCGACAGCGATCGAGGAGGAAACGCAGCACCTCGAATTCGTTCAATCCGGGCTCGACGGCGGGTGGCGCGAACTCCGAGTCGGTTCGGTCGATGAGCTGCATCAACGAGACCACGAGGCCGGCTTCGTTCATTCCGTCGATCACGCCGTTACACAGGTCGAAGGCACACATGAACAGTGCGCTCATTCCGCCGTCGGTCGGGTGAATCTCCATCAGGTAAGGCTCGCTGAGCATCGCGGGCGCCTCCGGGTAGGCGCCCGGCCCGAGGATCATCTCCGGGAGCGAGAGGAAGCCGAAGTCGAAATTGCGCTGCAACACGATTCCCGAATCAGTCGTCGGAGCGGCGACCACCGAACAGCCCATCACCTGAGGAGGTACGGGCAATGCCACGTTGAATCCGACCCCGAGGGCGTCGACCTCCGGGTCAGACGGGTCCAGACCGAAGGAACGCGCGATCCCCGCACCACGTTGCAGCAGCTCCGGGTAATGTCGGGCTGCCCACTCGCGCCGGCCGGCCGCGACATCGGCAGGCAGCAGCAGATCTTGCGGAGACACCTGATATCGCGACCGGGCCGTCTTACCGAGCGATTCCCCGATCTCCTCGTTGGTCCCCTGAAGACGCACGTGACGCACCGTTAAACGCCCGTCTACCGAGCGATACATCAGTTCATCCATCTCTCGCCACCCCAGATCGACGACGCCATTATGCGTCGAGTATCACATGGGATCACGCCGGCCTCTCCGCCGCACAAGGTGTGGAGACCGACCCGAAAAGGCCCGATTCCCGATCACCATGTCGAGGGACCGCATACCTCGGCCTCGATCGCCCTATTGGCGCCGGCCGTTGACGGACGAATGACCGCCAAGAAGCCCGGCGAGCCGCCGGCACCGATCGGCATGAGCAGGACGGCCGCGATACCCGACCACTGACGAACGCGCCGTTCTCCTTGCCGTTTCGCGCGCCTCTGCCGCCGACCACACAGGGAACAGGTCGGCCTCGTGTGCCGAGCCCGTGCCGACTGTCACGTGTTCTGCCCGCACGTTGCCACCGGATTCGGCAACTCTCCTCGACAGGGATTCAGTGTTCGGACACCATGATCGAGGACACTGAGAGTAAGGGGCCGTGCGATGTCCGTGACGGAGGTGGTCGAACAGTTGCGCCGGGCACATGCCCGACTGACCGAGGCACGAGCCGCCGCCGTGGTGGCCGAGACGACCATCCGCGAGGGACGAGAGATCTTCGACCACGGCACCGCCGGATCCATCTGGCCACACGTCCACGAGATACGCAGACTCGGCGCCGAAGCAGGCGACGACGTACGCCTCGCCCACACCGCCATCATCCAGGCACAGGAGATCATCAACGACTACTGCGTCTCCATCGCAGGACACGGAATCGGCGGAGCAGCCGACCCGCCGGGGTCGATGCCGGAAGCATCGCGGACCGACGGTGAGGCGGACCGGTCACCCGTCGCCGCCGGACCCACCGACCACGGCGCTCCGTCCACCGAAGAACAGAGAGCGGACTGGATCGCCGACCGAGAACGCGCAGGCGCGGTAATCAACCCGCAGAACGTCACCCGCATCAACAAACTGCCAGACGGACGGATCGTCTGGGTGGAAGGAAAGAATCCAGATGGCGGCGAGGAACACATTCTGGACTCGCAGCGTGTCGAACAGTTCGGCACTATGCGGGTACCTAAAGAAGATATCATCCCGCTGGTGTTCGCCGCTCTCGAACGAGGTGAGGTCATTGGATATAGTGGCGTAAACCGCCGGGTGTACGAGGTCGTGTTCAAAGGAGAAAGGCGACGTATTGCCATCACCGTCACCCGCGACGGGTTGATTGTAGGCGCGCATCCGATCTCACTCAAGCACAAAGTCCGCACACGTCTTCATAGGAGCTAAATTGTCTCGTTCTATTGTAGTGGCACTGTTGGCCGGATGGGAAGAAGATCCCTTTTATTACCACGGGTCCGACCCGGAAGAGTATGGACATTCCATCGAGGACGCGGCAGAGGAATTGCAACTTCCCGACGACCTGGTCGCCGACATCGTAGCGTGGGATGCCGAGTATCAGGCCACGTTCAAGCCTGACGATCACCGAAATTCAGGCTTCCCGAGCGTCAAGGTGGAGGAAGCATGGCGCGAACGGGGGAAGGCGCTGGCGGAACGCATCAAACGTGAATCACCCGTAGTGTCGAGTGTGAATTACCGGGCCAACGGAGTGATCCCTGACTATTCTTGCATGTTCTGAGCGTGGGTCTACGCAGGAGAATCAGCAGCTCCACCTCGGTCGACTTCAATTCGATGTTCGGGCACCATGATCTCGGACACCGAGAGTGAGGTGGCGTGTGATGTCCGTGACGGAGGTGGTCGAGCAGTTGCGCCGGGCACATGCCCGACTGACCGAGGCACGAGCCGCCGCCGTGGTGGCCGAGACGACCATCCGCGAGGGACGAGAGATCTTCGACCACGGCACCGCCGGATCCATCTGGCCACACGTCCACGAGATACGCAGACTCGGCGCCGAAGCAGGCGTTCCCCAGGACATCCGGAAGACACTTCTACTTCAAAATTCCGATCTGCGTGAACTCAATTATCCAGCCGATGAGGCCGATAGATATATTCCTCAAGATCTGGGACTAGACCCAGTTCTCTCGGTCAGCATGTACGATTGGATGACAAGGGAGTGCGAACGGTGAACACCTCGCATGATGCCAACGAACGCCGATATAAGCGCATGCGGACGCAGACAGAGATCGTAGACCAGCATGCTACGTGGATTGCCGTGAACCCTATCCAGGGCTGCCCGAAGAGTTGCTCGTACTGTTTTTTAAATGAGCGAGGACAGACCGCAGTCCGGCCCGAGCAGTTGGCCGAACCAGCAGAAACAGTCGATTTGCTCACTGCGTCGCTGTACTATGCACCAGATCGCCCCGTCGCACTGTACACATGGACTGACGTGATGGCGTTGTCCAAATCCCGTGCACACCTCACCGATCTACTAGCCGCACTTGCCCATAAGAAGATTCATAACCCGATCGTCCTGATCACAAAATGTCCGATCCCCGAAGACACGCTCGACACAGTAGCGAACGCCCATCGATCCGGACTGCGAATTATCGTATACTTGAGCTATTCTGGATTGGGGCGCGAAGTGGAGCGCGGTATTCAACACGAAGGTTTGAAGGAAAATTTTCCACGCCTGGCGCATGCTGGCGTCCCAGTCGTACACTACTGGCGTCCTGCGTTCCCGGATTCTTCTACCACCGGAACGATGGAAGCGGTCTTCGATTGGGCGGCGGCTTACGCGCGTTGCACCGTGGCTGCTGGCCTGAAGGTAGAATCCGCAGCGTTGCCCCGGCTAGCCGGACTGTGGCCTGAATTGGCCCCCACTCCTGGGGTCACTACAGCCGAAGGCGTCTACCCGGAGGCGTTCTGGAAGTTCATTCACAAAACCCACCAGCGCCAGCCAGATTATCCGCTATTCCACACGAACTCCTGCGCCTTGGCCTACGTTCTCGGTCAACCCGACAGGTTCGGCGTATTCGGCAGTGACGTATGCACGGCACGCAACCACTGCCCAACCACCCAACGTCTCCGTTGCGAAGCGGACAACGTTCACCGTCCTGTCACTACGAACGCGACCATCCAAACTGCACTAACCCGACGTGGTCACGCCGACACGCCGTTCACCTTCGATCGTCACCGTGGAGAAGTTGTAATCCATGCGGCCCTACCCACTAACACCGCTGCCGCGCTGACGCACGATCTCGGCATTCGAGTCCGTATTGCCCGCCAGCACAGTGACCCTTATTGGAGCAGCGGAACGGCTGGTGCCCTGCCGCTGGTCATCGGAGATGCCGGATGACACCCGACGATCTGATCTGTGTGCTCGCCGACGTGCGCCGGCTCCGCGCGGGATTTGCGAGCACCGTGCGGCAACCGTGGACGGCGACCACGGCCGCCGCCGAGATGGCAGTCCAACTCGGGCACCTCGCCCTGTGCCTGCTTCGCCAGCGGGGAACCGACACCACTGACCTCGACGATCCGCATCGCCCGATCACCAACATCGGAGACGAGCTGGCTGACGTGCTCTTGGCCGTCCTCAGTGTGCCGATGCTCGCCGATCTGGAGCCTGCTGACCTCCCTGCGACCCGACCGGCGGGCTCTGCTGACGAAGTCGGGCAACTGCTAAGTCTGCTGATCGCTGTGGGCCAGCTCGCCGAAGCCGCCATGATTCAGGATGGCTATCGCCACCTGCCCACGGGCACACCGCCCTCGATTCAGACAGCCAGCGCCGCTGCGGCAACGGCCGCCAGCACCTTGGCTGACAGTCAGAAGCTCGATCTGGTTGCTGAATTCCGCGCGATGGCAGTTGATGCCGAAAGCTTCCTCCGTAGTAGGGATTCCTCCTGATGACCGGCCAGGGCGACTTCGCCACGCATCGGCGCGATGGCGAGGACGTAGTCAAGGTGCTGGACGTTCAGAACGCGGCTGCAATTCCTTTCACAATGGTAGCGCATCACATCGACGCGAGCAGGATGAACGTCTACCTATCCCGGCTCCGAGCAGCCGGTGTGACCCTACCTCCAGGCCTATCAGTGGAACACACTCGACCTCTGGCGGTGCGGCATCTCTGGGTCGCCGGACCCGTCTTGCTCGACTACGCCAGAGTCGACCCATCACGTTTCGTCGACGCCGTGATCGAGATCGCTGGGTGGGTGCGTGCTCTGGACTCCGCAGACGCCCGTGTAGACAGCAACCTGGCCAATTTCTGCCTCGCTGAAGATCGTGTCGTGCTAGTAGACGTACTGCCGCCGCTTATTCCGAGCATGCGCCCGAAGCCGTCGAATTTGTTCGATGTGCTCTTTACCGCCTTGTGCTTCGACACCACGGTGATCCTCGACGCGCTGATCGGCTATGCCGCACGTGCGCTGCTGACCAGCGGTATCAGCCTTGCCGGTCGCCGAGTAGAAGACCTCGCCCACCAGGTACCACAAGAATTCGCTCCGCTCGCCGAGACGTCATTCCCCGCGTCATGGTTCCAGGCGCGGGCCATGCTGGCCTTGCGCGGGTTGGCCGGGGAAATTGAACCCGCAAGCGTCCAGGAGTTCTTCACCCCGACCTCCGTTCGGGCGTTTCGTGATATCTCCGAGACAGAACGGGCTGACCGCATCCAACAGGTCGCCCAGACAGTGAAGGAGCTTCGCCCGACGTGAACTCGTCAGTTGGTTCATCTAGCGGTCTGTCCACGTGGACCTGTCATGCTGGAGATGTACCGTTCAGGATCTCCGCACAACCCGAATGGCTGTCCACGCAACGCGCATATCTGTCCGACTTCCTGACGACGCCGCCCGGAGAACGCGCCTTGGCCGCGTTCAACATCCGCGTGCACACCGACGACGTGACCTTTCGTCGAGTCACGGAGATCATCAGGCGCTCGCCGATCATCGGCATAGTCGAGCCGGTTGTCGGGCTCCTGATGCAAGAGGCACGTCAAGCGACCGGTCGCCGCTACTACGTCGTCGCCACGGACAACGTTGAACACAAGCCAGGCGCGTACGCCGTGGCCGCGCACGGTGAGGACATCGACCTGTTTGTCCATGCTGGCACTGGCGATGCACATCGGTACCCGATTCGGCTCATACGGGAGGCCATGCTACGCACCTATGAGGACGCGGGTGGAAGCATCTTCCACGCAGCCGGTGTCGACGTTGGCGGCATTGCCGTGATGGTCTGCGGGCCTCGTGGTGCGGGCAAGACCACTGTGGCAGCCGCTCTCCTCCGATCGCCCGGCGCTGCCCTGCTATCCAATGACCGGGTCGTCGTCCACCAGCGGGATCACGTCGTCGCTGTGCCATTGCCGGTACCCGCCGCAAGGGGCACGATTCACAACTTTCCTGAGCTCGAGCGCCTTTTTCACCGCCGAACGGCCTGCCACAGCGAATTGGAAAGGATGCCTGCAGAATTCGGTTCGGTGGTCAAGCATTCCTTTACCGCTCGGGAGTTCGCCGAGGCATTCGATGCCCGCTTAATCGCCCGGTCGAAGTTGCGCCTAGTGGTTATTCCTAGACTGACGAACACCAACGAGCCGACCCGCGCGCGTCGCCTGCCGATGGCCGCAGCCCGCCGAATCATTGCGGCGAGCTGCTTCACTCCGCGCGATGAGTTCTGGGTTCGACCCTGGCTAGTCCCTCGCAGGAAGACAGAGGAACAACTTGGCAGCCAGGCGAGCGCCGCTATCGAGCACCTCGCGACGACCGTGCCGTGTATTGAGATGAGCTTCGGCGTGCGGAACGCAGTGGGCGATCTCGTCCGCAGCCTGGAGAACGCGATGGAAGGTCTTCAATGAGTGGCATCGGCTGGACGGCAGTGGTTACCGCAGCGGGGCACGCGACGCGATTCCGGCCGTTCAGTGTCATCGTCCCGAAGGAGATGCTGCCGATCGGGCATCGGCCCGCCGTGGACCACGTGATCGCCGAGTGCGTGAGCGCCGGAGCCTCCACCGTCATCGTCGCTACCCGACCCGATGACCTTATCGTGTCCGCGTACGTGGACGTGCTGCGTGAGGAGGGCGTGCCGGTGGAGGCGGTCGCCGAGGACCTCGGGCACGGCTACGGCAACGGCACTCCGCTGCTCACTGTCCGGGACAGGCTCGCCGCCGAGGAGTCGTTCGGTGTCGCGTTCGGCGACGACGTGCTTCTGGGTGGATACGACCTTGCCGCAATGCATAACTTGGCCGCTAGCGGGGCCGACGCCGTGATCGCCGCGCAACTGGTCACTCATGCCGACATCGCCTCGTTCGGTGTCGTCGACATCCATCCCGACGATCCCGACCGCGTGATCGGCATCCGGCAACGGCCTGACCCCGCAACCGTCGCCGAGCCCTTAGCGGTCGTCTCCCGGCTGGTCCTGCGTCCGTCGATCTTCGATCTGCTCGTCCCAGCCGAGCGGGCTCGAGGAGAACTCGATCTCGGCGTTGCGGTCGGGGAACTCGCCCGGACCGCCGACGTACGGGTCCACCGGATCACCGGGCGCTGGGTCACCGTCGGTGAACCACGTCGATACCTCGAGGCCCTTCAGACTTACTGGCAACTCCAGACCGAACTCTCCGACCGCCACTGAGGACAGCTGTGAAACTGGTTGACATCTTCAACGACCGCTACGAACACATCGGCACCGAAGACAAGAAGATCGCCCATGCCAAGGGCTTGTGGCATCGCACTTTCTCGGCGCTCGCGATCAACTCCACCACTCAGCGCGTGGTACTTCAGAAGAAGGCTCCTGGGCGGTACACATTCGATCGACCGGACTACGCCGACATCACCGTAGGCGGCCACTACCAGGCTGGCGAGACGATCCCCGAAGGCGTGCGTGAGGTCCACGAGGAGCTCGGGCTGCATATCGCCTACGGCGACCTGTACCCAATCGGCCTCCGGCAGACAGCCGTCACCCTTGCCCCCGACTACATCGAACGCGAATTCCAGCACTGGCACCTGATCCCCTTGAACGTGGATTTGGAAGAGATTCCGCTCGCCGACGCCGAGGTGACCGGCCTAGTGGAGATCGCGCTGGACGATGCGATCACGCTTGCCAGCGGCAGCACCGACGCCGTGCCCGCCTGTTACGCCACTCGCACCAGCACCGGCCTTGAGTACAGCGAGGCAACTCTGACCACGGCCGATCTAATCCCCAACTATCTCAAACTCGACCAGCTTTACCTGCGTCTGTTCGTCGCCGCGCGTCGTTTCTGCGCGGGCGAACGCACGCACGTGTTCTGGTGACCGCAAGCAACCGTCCTTTGCGTATCGCCGTCGTCGTGGGCACCCGACCCGAAGCCATCAAGCTCGGCCCGGTCGCCGATCTCCTCGGTCGCGAGGCCTTGGTCGTGCATACTGGCCAGCACTTCAGCGCTGGCATGGCCGACCAGGTCACACCGGACATCATGCTCGACGCCCACGACGACCGCGACATCAGCCGTGGTCATCAACTTGGAATCCTCGTGACCGCCCTTGATAAGGTCTTCACTCTGCACGAACCGGATGCTGTGCTCGTGCAAGGAGACACCACGTCGGCGCTGGCCGGAGCGCTCGCAGCGAACGCCACCAGCACACCACTCGTGCATCTTGAAGCTGGCCTGCGCAGTTTTGACCGCGCGATGCCCGAAGAACACCACCGCGTGCTCATCGACCACCTCGCTGACCTGTGCTGCGCACCCAACTCACTCGCCAGGGACAACCTCCTCGCCGAACGCATCGTCCCGGAACGCATAGAAATCACTGGCAACACCATCGTCGAAGCTGTGACCAACGCACTGCCGGACGCACAGAAGCAGAAACATATCGTGGATGTTCTCGGACTGAAGCCCGGAAGATTCGTGCTAGCGACCATCCACCGACCAGAAAACGCCGACAGCCCCGTCAACCTCGGCGCCATTCTGCGCCAACTGGCCGCGTCACCCATGCCGGTCGTGTTCCTCCAACATCACCGGACACGGGGCAACATCAGAACATTCGGTCTTGACCACATCGCCTGCCAGCTCCGACGGACTGAACCACTCGACTATCCGGTGCTTCTCGCCCTCATTCGCCACGCAGCGGGTCTCATTACCGATTCGGGCGGCATCCAGGAAGAAGCCACGATCCTCAAGCGCCCCATCCTCATCATCCGACGCAGCAACGAACGGCCCGAAGTCGAGCACGGCTTCGGTAATAGGATGCTTCCCGGTGACGAGAGGATCAGCCAGACCCTTGTGACCTGGCTGCGCGATGCTCAAGAGATCAACGCCCGGCTGGCAAGCCTCCCCACGCCATTCGGAGACGGCACCGCGTCCAGCCGCACGGTACAGGCTGTACGCTCCCGATTCGGCCACAGCTGCTACCAGCACCCCACCGAAGGATGAGTTCGAGCGCAGCTCGGACTATTAGTCCGAGGGTGACGACAAGGTCGAGGATCTCGTCGGCACCGACAAGGACGATGCCTGACAGCATCTGAGGCCCTGATCTCCGAGCACCTCACCCCGAGTACACGTCGGGACGCTGTCGACAGCATTCCGCCTCGTTGTCGTGAGGCGACGGGGCGGAATGCTGTCGTGTGTCTGAAGTGAACCTGTTGCGGAAACCCGTCAACCGGGTGACGGCCGTGGGCTCAGCGGAGCCGGCCGGCCCGGATCGACGCGAGGAAGGCTCCGAACGCCGCCCGATCGACCACGAGCGTGCCGCCTTCCCGGTTCTTCGTGTCCCGGATGCCGACCCGGCCGGGGGCGTGGCCAACCTCGACACACCCTCCCTGTACGCCGCTGTAGGTGCTCTTATGCCATCCAGTTAGGTGTACCGTCACGATGCCTCGCTCTCTGCGTGGTGTTCTGCCCGCGCCGCGATGAGCGCAGCGGAGTCGGCGGTGCTCATCGCGGCGCCTAGAACGCTATCCCGCGTCGCGAGAAACCTGTCCACATCGTCTTCCTCATCGACGAACTCGCCACGTCCCAGCGACTCCAGGTAGATGATCGGCGAGGCATCAGGAAACTCCAGCACGTCGAACGGCCCTGACAAAGAGCCGTGGACTCCCGTCGAGAAGGGCAGGACGCGCACATCCACAGCACCTGACTCCATACGGCGCAGCAGGTGTCGGAGCTGCGCCGCCATCACCTGTGGCCCACCGATCGCCCGGGTCAGTACAGCCTCGTCCAGCACCGCCGTCATACGGACGGGGCTCTCTCGATTCAGGATGTCCTGCCGACCCATGCGAGCGACGACGCGTGCTTCCGGATCGGGGATCATCGAGCCGATGATCGCCCTCGCGTAGTCCCGAGTCTGGAGCAGACCGGGGATGAGGACGAGAGACACTGCGGTGATGGACTCAGCCTCTTGTTCGTACATGGCCAGCATCGAGATCTGGTCCGGGATGTGCGACTGGGAGACATACCAGTTCGGCTGACCGAGGCCCTCCGCAAGCTTCATGACGTGGTTAGCCTCTTCGGGTGAAGCTCGGAGTACTCCGAGCAGACGTGATACCTCGTTCGCTCCGAGCGATCTTGTGGCGTTTTCGATGCGGCCGATGACGTGAGAGTGGACGCCGAACCCCAGGCCGACCTGCCGTGCCGACAGTCCTTTCTCCTTCCTGAGTGTGCGGAGTGCGTGACCCAGGGCACGTGCGCGAGGCGTTTTGGTTGCGCGACTCATGTGGCACATCGTAATGCCAAATTAACGCTCAGCAACGGATTTCACCATTTGACGCACGTTCCACTGTGGCGAACCATCCGATGGTGCCCCCGGCAGACCGGGTGGCCCGTCTCACGGGGGTGAGCTCATGACCGTCTTCCTTCTCCTCCTCACAGCCCTAGGCGCCGGGTATGGCGCGCTACAGATCTGGTGGGCCGTCCGTTGACGGCACGCGGAGTCGAGACCGCGATGAGGTGGGCAGACGGCTGGCCTGTCGGTTTCGTTCGTTGCCACGGTCCGGCGTACCGAACCGCCGACGTCCCGGTCTGCGGCGCCATGCTCCGCACCACCGATGCCGGTGAACGGCGGTCTGACCGTCCCGACTACTTCCCCGGCGGTGACCGATGAAGCCGTGGATGCGCCTACGCGAGGGCGAGACCGAACAGGAACGCAACGGCCGGTTGACGCGCACCTGTTGTTGGTGCGGCCGCCAGGACACGGACTTCCCGGCGTCCGACGCCCACGAGATGCGTTGCGAGTCGCGGCCCGGAATCCACCGGCCCCAGGTCGACCACACCGGAAGCGAGGAGCCATGACCACGGCACTGTTCGCCGATCCGTGCCCGCCTGACTCACCGAACACGGCCGTCGCCGGAGAACCCACTCCACCGCTCACGGCGTCCCGCCGGCCGCTCCGCCTGTGCAGCGTCGGGCGGCCGTCGTGACTGCGGGCGGCGACCGGCTCTTCGCCCTGCTTCTCGCCCTCTGCATCGGGCTGCCGACGGTGGACGTCGTCTGGCGTTGGTGGCGAGGCACGCATCCGGCCCGGCGGTCGCCGTCGCGGTCGGACTGGGCGCGGCTTCGGGCCGCCGATCAGCGCGCCGCCCAGCGCCGAGCCCCGGCGCATCGGGCATCCGAGCCGCCAGCAGCTCAGCGGCAGGCGTCCGGGCGGCAGGATTGCGAACAGCGAACATCCGGGCAGCGGGCATCGGCCCAGCGCACGTCGACCCAGCACGCGTCAGCCCAGCGCACGTCGGCTCAGCACACGTCGAACCAGCGCACCTCGGCCGAGCACCAGGCCGCACATCATGCACCGGCGCAGCACGCGACCGGCCGGCAGTCATCACCCCGGCATCGGGCGCCTGGACAACAGGCACCGGCAGGCCGGCCTGCCCATCCCACGGGTTCGGCTCGGCAGTCGAGCGGTCGGCACTCCAGCGCGACCGGAATCGACGCCGCGACGCCAGACCAGGCACGGCTGCGGCGGCCCGCCGTGATCCGGCGGCTGGAGGTGGTGGCCGCGCGATGTCGACGGTCGGCGTCGAACGACACGAGTCCGGTGCTCGCCGAGCCGCCGTCGCCGGGGTGGCGGCGCGTGTTCGCGGGGACGCTCACGTGATCGGCCTCGCCGAACATGCCCTGCGTCGGGTGCGACGGTTCGCAGGCCCGGCCGGCCCGCGCCGTCGCGGCAGGGCGGCCGGGACCGTCGGCGAAGGTGCGCCGCCTGCGACGCTGCCCGGTCGGCTCGGTCGGCTGCTGGGGACGCGCTTCAGTCCGGCCTCGGGTCCGGGGAGCGCTCACCGGCTGTTCCGGCGTCGACGAGCGGGCTTGGCCCGGGTCTCGGCCACGCGGCTGATCGCGCCCGACCACTGCCTGCCCCGCCGGTGCTCGGCCGGTCGCCGCGATTCCGGCTGCCCCGTGTCCGGGCGGCTCGCATTCGCCCCTACCTGCGCGTCGCGTCCCTCCCGGCGGTGGACCCATGAGTGCCGGCGCCGCCCGCTCCCCCTACCCAGCCCGCACCGACCACCCGGCCCGCACCGACCACCCGGCCTACTCCGCCTACCCGGTCTACTCCGACCGTCCCGGTTCGGACCACCCCACCGGTTCCGACGACCACCCCGCCCGCTCCGAGGCTGATCACCCCGCGCGCCCCGACCACCCACAATGCTCCGACCACCCAGGCCGCTCCGATCACCCCGGCCGACCCCGGCATCCCGGCCGAGCCGAAGACGTCGGCCGCCTTGACGGCATCGGCGATCCCGGCCTCGACGATCCCGGCATCAGCGCCGGCGACGCCTGCTCACGGCGAACACCCGCTGCTGACGCCGGCTCCCTGCCGGCGGGCTCGGCCGAGCCGCCCGTTCCGGCGCCTCCCGAGCGGTGGGCGGGTCGGTTCCGTCGGCTGGAACATCGCCGGGACGAGTCGTATGCGTCGGTGAGCGTCGCACTGTGCGGGGCGGTGCTGGTCTCGGTCGCGGAGTGGGTGCGGCTGCTGCGCTGCCCGCGTTGTCTCCCGATGGAGGACTCATGACGGGCCTGGGCTGGTTCGTGCGCACGGTGCGCCCCGGCGATTCGCACCTCGCCGCCGCCGAGTGGAACGGCTACGGCCCCGTCCGCCGCTCCGCGCCCCAGAAGTCGCGTTCCGGCCGATGAACCGACGACCACTACGACTGTGCTTCTACGCCGAACAACGCTGCCCGCTGTGTCTGGGACGCGCCGCCACCCCGACGACGACTCCGCATCTGATCACGGCGCTGCCGCGCTGAACACCGGAGGGCCTTGACGGTCGCAGGACCGCTGAACTTCGCCGGCCGCCGAACACACAGGCCCGCTGAACACCGCAGGGCCGTCGGACTTCGCGTGCGCGGCCCGGCTCAGTCGCTTCCGCCGTTCCGCCGATCCGGCCCGGCCGCCGGTCACATCCGACCGGCCGGACACCTGAAGGGCTGTTCGGCGCGGCGACGCGAGATCCGAGCCGACCCGTGATCCCCCGCCAACATGACAAGGAGAGACACGCCCATGCCCGACACCAACCGGATCGACGCCGATTGGATCGACACCGACCGGATCGGCAGCAACCGGACCGACGTCGACCTGATCGGCACCGGCCCGACCGACCCCGCACGCGCCGCCGCCCTGCCCGACGGCACGGAACCCGGCAACGCCACGCCATCCCGGAACGCCACGCCACGCAATGCCCCGTCCGGCAACGCCACGCCGCAGCGCGGCACCACCCCGCCCGGCAGCGCGACCCCGCCCGGCAGCGCCATGCCACCGGACGACATCCCGTCCGCCAACGCCACGCCGCAGCGCGGCACCACCCCGCCCGGCAACGCCACGCCGCCCGGCGCCGCCGCACGCACCCGGTACACCGCAGGCGTGACAGCGAGCGATCTGCGGGCCGTCGCGTCGGTGTCGACCCAGGCGGCGGCCACCTCGCCGCCCATGTCTCGACCGTCGGCCGTCGCGGGCAGGAAGGCCTCGCCCGCCCACCGGGTGCCGCTCGACGTCGCCGTCGGCACGGGCACGGTCTCGGCGGAGCCGTGGGTGATGTGGGAGACGCTGATCGCCGCCGTCCAGCGGTGGACGGTGCGACCCGCCGACGCACTGCGCAACTGCCACGGCATCTCGGTCTACGACTTCCGGCTGCTGCGGCTGCTGGCCCGTTCTCCCGCGCCGATGCGCAAGGCCATCGCCGGCACCGCGCTGGACCTGCCGCCTCGAAGCCTGGATCACAGCGTGACCCGCCTGGCCGATCGCGGCTATCTCACCGTCGCCGGCCGAGGGGCAGAGAAACGACTGGCACTCACCGATTTCGGCATCGAGTTCCTCGAAGCCGTCATCGAGACCCTGCGCGCCGTGACATCGGACTCGCAGGCCGGCACCACGCTGCCGTCCCGCGACCGCTCGGTCCTCATCACGCTGCTCAATCGGCTCCGTCGCTGACGACGTCTCCGCCCCGAATCCCCGCTCCGACACCGTTCGGCGGGCGGGTGAGCGCGTGCCGGACGTCGCAGGGGCCGCCCGGTCCCGGCACGGTCCGCCCGGCCGGCCAGGTACTCGGTGTTCGAGCGGATTCGCAGAACGCGGTGCAGGCAGTTCGGGCGGGTGTGGCCCGCGCCGTCGGGCTCGTCAGGCCGTGCCGTCGAGCCGCCGACGGCCCGCGCCTCGCCTCACCAGCGTTGGCCGCGCTGCACGTCGGTGATCCTCGGCTTCACGTCCACCAGGTAGACGAGCGCCGCCACCAGGCCCGCGATCCAGAAGATGGTCCCCGTGCCGGAGGGGCGGAACAGGACCATGGCGGCGGTGGCGCCGCCGGTGATCCCGAGCCAGGCGTTCTTGCTCAGCTTGTCGGCGGCGACGAAGGCGTCGGCGCGTTGGGACAGGGCATGGCCGAAGGCGAACAACCCGGTGGGGATGCCCGCGAGCCAGATCGCGAAGATGATCCACATCTGCGGCACGAGCGCCGAACTCACGGACATGGGTACCACCCTACGATGCGACGCGGTCTGCTCTCATCATCAGCGGATCTCTTCCGGCGTCCAGACAGGTCGCGGGCGGGCCGCCGCCCCCGGCGCCCGCGCGTCCTGTCGCAGGCCGCCCACTCACGGCGGCGGGCGGCCGGGCCGAGACGCCGCCTCGTCAGGAGGTGGCGGCTCCGCCGTCCTCCTCCTGGGCCTTCGGCTTCGCGGTCTTCGCGGCGGCGGGCCTGGCCTTGGTCTGCGACCTGGGCTTGGCCGTCGTGCCGCTCTTCTTCGGCGCGGTCCGGTTCGCCGTCTTCCGGGCGGTGCTCCGCACGGCGGAACCCGTCTTGGCGCCCGCGTCGAGCACGGCGTCGGCCGCCGCGTCCGCCTGCTCGCTGGTCGCCTCGGCGAGGTCCTCGGCCGCCTTCTCGGTGGCGACGGCGGCCTTCTCACCCGCCGAGCGAGTGTTGCGCGTCACCTTCCCCAACACGTCGTCGGCGAGTTCCCGCACGTCGTCGACGGCGTGCTCGACCCGCTCCTGGGCCGTGCCGACGCCCGCCTCGACCTGGCTCCACGCGCGCTGGACGTCGGGGCGCGACCGCAGCCGGTCCAGCGTCGCCTCGCCGCGCTCGGCGAGATGTCCGTAGAGCTGAAGGGCGGCCTGGGTGTAGGCGTCGACCAGCTTCTTCAGCTCCGCCGGGTCGAGCTTCTGGCGCAGCTCCTCGAAGTCGTTCGGCAGGTCGCCCGCGCCCGCTCGCGCGGCCTCGGCGCCCTCGGTCACCCGGTCGCGCACCTTGCCCAGCAGGTCGACGACGGCCTTCGCCGCCAGGTCGCCCGCCCCGAGCGCGGCCAGCAGCGGAGTGCGGGCCTGCTCCGCGGCGGTACCGAGCGCCGAGTCCGACTGCTCGCGAACCGTCTTCACATCGTCTGAACCGGGCAGGGTGGGCATCGCTTCGGATCACTCCTTCTCTTGGAGGAAAGACTCGTACACGGCGAGCAGCGCCTGCTTCTGCCGCTCGGTGAGCTGCGGATCGGCCTGGATCGCGTCGGCGACCGGCCCGCCGCCTCGACGTTCGAGGAGGCCCGCCTGGAGATACAGGGTCTCGGCGGAGATCCGCAGCCCCTTGGCGATCTGCGCCAGGATCTCCGCGCTCGGCTTCCGCAGCCCCCGCTCGATCTGGCTCAGGTAGGGATTGGAGACGCCCGCCTGCTTCGCCAGCTGACGGAGCGAGATCTGCGCCTTGTTCCGTTGGGTGCGGATGTAGTCCCCGATGTCGGCGACCGCCTGATTGACGACCTTGTCCACTCGCTCCACCGGTTCACTCCCTCCGCACGTACTCCACGGTAACCCCAAGTGCTAACTACAGCAAGCGGGCAGCTTGCACTCGGCAGCAGGCCGATCCGCCCGCCGCCTCGGCCACGGCGGGCCTCACATCGGTCGCCGATCCGCGCAGGTCGACGCGCCGCGGAACAGCCGACACGCTCCGGCGTCCGCCCCGATCGCTCTAGAGTCACGGGATCATGCGTGTACTCGGCGACCTTTCCGTGCTCGCCGCCGTGGCGGCGGGCGGGGCCCTGGGCACCCTGGCGCGCTACGGGATCGGGCTGCTCACCGACCCCGCCGACCTCCCCGTCGGAACCCTTGCCGTCAACCTGCTCGGCTGCCTTCTCATCGGCGTGCTGACCGCGGTACCGGCCGCCGCGGCCCGCCACCGGCTGTGGCGGCCGTTCCTCGGCACCGGGGTGCTCGGCGGCTTCACCACGTTCTCCGCCTACGCGGTCGACGTGCATGGCCTCGTCGAGGCGGGCCGAGGGCCTGCGGCGGCGCTCTACCTCGTCGGGACGCTCGCCTGCGCGCTGGCGGCCACCGCCGCGGGCCGGGCCGTCGCACTGCGGACCCTCCGATGACCGTGCTGCTGGTGGCGCTGGCCGGGGCGGCGGGAGCGGTGCTCCGACATCTCGTCCACGTCCTGCTTCATCGCGAACGGCCCGGTGTGGCCTGGCCGACGCTGATCGTCAACGGCGTCGGCACCCTGCTGCTGGCGCTGCTCGGCTCGCTGGGCTCCGCCCCGACGGACGGCGTCACCGGGGCCGTGCTCGGCATCGGGTTCTGCGGCGCGCTGACCACCTACTCGACGTTCGCCGCGCAGACCGTGGCACTCGCCGAACACCGACGCCGGCGGGCGGCCGCGGCCAACGTCGCACTCACCCTGCTCGTCGGCGCGATCGCCGTGCCCGCGGGGATCCTGCTCGGCGGGCTGTGGGACTGATCGGGCCTCGGAGCGACGCCGGAGGTCGGGCGCCCGGCGGGCCGTGTGACGCCGATCGCCGCAGGCCGCCCGGTAGCGTGAGCGGCGATGACGAGCATCGACAAGACGATGGACGCGCTGCGCGGCGAGGCCGAGGCAGGCGATCAGCAGGCGGCACGTGAGCTGGGCAGACTGCTCTGTCTCACACCCACCCTCGACGACGGCGACAGCGCCGACGACCGCTGGCCGGGCGAGGTGTGGCTGCGCATCGCGCTGGCCAGGCGGCCCGACGACACGATCGCCGCCACGTTGCTGGCGAGCAGGCTGGTCCAACAGGTGACGGCCATGCTCGACGGCGAGCCCTCCTTCGACTCCGACTCGGCCGAGGAGGCGATCGAGCGCCGCGTCGACGAGGCCCGCGCCCTGTACGCGGGGGTGCTGGCCCTCGATTCCACCGACCCGGCCGCCGAGGCGGGCTCGGCCCTGCTCGACGAGGTCGTCGAAGGCGAGCAGACCGACCCGTCGAGCATCGGCTACAGCTACTACCTCATCGAGAACGACGCGGGCCACGGCTCCACCGGCCATCTGGAACAACTCGTCGCCACCGACCCGGACGAGCTGCGCTGGGCCTGCGGCCGCTGGTTCGATCGACTCGGCGGACTCGCGGGCTTCACGATGGCGACCTACGTCGACGGCGAACAGGTCGCCGTCACCGACCTCGGTGCGGTGACCCTCGACGCCGACGACCAGCCGGACTGGACGTCCGTCGACATCCCGCCGCTGCCCGGCGAACCGCTGCCCGTCGGACATCCGGTCGGCCCCTGCCACTACGGCTACACGGCACAGCCGGTGGACTGACCGCACCCCGCACCGCACCCCGCGGCCCGCCCGCGCCGCTCACGGGCCGGGCGCGGTCCGCTCCCGATCTCCGCCGAGGTAACGCAGCACGGCCAGCACCCGACGATGGCCGCTCTCGTCGGGGTTCAGGCCGAGCTTCTGGAAGATGTTGCCGATGTGCTTGTGCACCGACCGCTCGGTGACGACCAGCATCGTGGCGATCGCCGCGTTGTCCCGGCCTTGGGCCATCAGCCGCAGCACCTCCAGCTCGCGCGGCGTCAGGGTGTCCACGGGATCGCCGTCCCGACGGATGAGCAGCTGCGCGACGACCTCCGGGTCCATCGCCGTGCCGCCGTCGGCGACCCGCCGCAGGGCGTCGAGGAAGACCTCGACGCGGCTGACCCGATCCTTCAACAGGTAGCCGACGCCGCCCCGCCCGTCCCGCAGCAGCTCACGCGCGTACATCCGCTCGACGTACTGCGAGAGGACCAGCACGGGCAGGCCCGGTCCGGCGCGTCGCGCGGCCAACGCCGCCTGGATGCCCTCGTCGCGGAAGGTCGGCGGCAGCCGCACGTCGACCACCGTCACGTCCGGCCGGTGCTCGGCGACGGCGGCCAGGAAACTCGGCCCGTCCGCGACCGTCGCGACGACCTCGAAGCCCGCCGAGGCCAGCAGGAGGTTCAGCCCCTCCGCCAGCAGCACGTTGTCCTCGGCGATCACGACCCGCACGGCAGCTCCACGGTGATCGTGCTCGGGCCGCCCTGCGGGCTCTCCACCGTCACGGCGCCGTCCAGGGCCGCCACCCGGCGGCGGATGCCCGCGATCCCGGTGCCCGCCGTCTCGTCGATGCCGCCCCGGCCGTCGTCGCTGATCGACACGTAGAGATCGTCGCCGATCCGCCGCACCCACACCGTGACGAGGCCGGCGCCGCTGTGCTTGCCGACATTGGTCAGTGCCTCGGCCACCACGAAATAGGCGGCGGCCTCCACGGCGGCCGGAATCCGGCCCAGCGCCGACTCGACGACGGCCGGATCGAACTCGGCGAGCCCTGTGCCTCCCTCGCCCTCGGTGCCGGGCGCATCGCCCGCCACGCCTGCCACGTCCAGGGTCGTGGGCACCGTGCAGCGGGCCGCCAAGGCGCTGAGCGCCCCCGGCAGGCCCCGGTCGACCAGGATCGGCGGGTAGATGGCGCGCACCACGTCCCGCAGCTCCGTCATGGCCTCCTCGGCGCCGTCCCTGGCCTGCTGCATCAGCTTCACCGCCGCCGCCGGGTCGTCGGCGAAGGTCCGCTCCGCGATGCCGAGCCGCAGGGCGATGTTCACCAGCCGGGCCTGGGTGCCGTCGTGCAGATCGCGCTCGATGCGCCGCAGCTCGGCGCCGTGGGCCAGCAGGGCGTTCTCGCGGGTCTCGGTCAGGGTCTCCACCCGGTCGACCAGCTGCCGCCGGGTCGCCGAGGACAGCAGGACGAGATCGAGCCGGGCCTGCACGGCCCCCAGCCACGGCACGACGAAGGGCACCAGCAACGCGAAGACGATCGCCTGGATCGGCAGGATGAGGCCTGCCTGCCACCAGCCGTTGATCGTGATGCCCATGATCGTCGGGGACATCGAGAAGAGATGCCAGGTCGGGATCAGGCCGAGGAGCATGATCGGCACCAGCAGGAACATCAGGGCGAGGACGCCCAGGAGCAGGCCTCCGGTGAACCGCACGAACAACCAGGTGACGTCCCGGAAGATCAGCGGATCGCTCAACGCCTGTCGGAAGGCCGTCAGGCCCGTGCCCGCCGACTCCAGCGGCCTCGTGGCCACCGGTCGACCGGCGTGGGCTGCCGCCCGGCGACGCTCCCCGTTGCTCACCGCCCGCGTCGCCGCCAGGAGCGGCGGCGTGGTGGCGAGGCCGACCCCTACGGGAACCAGCGCCGCGCTCACCATGAGCAGACAGAACAGGGTGAGGGCGATCGGGAAGGAGACGATGGTGGTCAGGGAGTATCTGGTGGCACGCCCCACCTGGACTAACCGTTCCCGCACGAGGGTCATCTCCTTGCTATTCGATGGACGCTGACCAGTCTGATCGCGCGTCGCGCCCCGCACAGTGGAGCGGGCTACACCCTTTGCCGGTGCCGGGTCATCGTGCCGCAGGGCGCTCCGGCGGGGCCGGGGACTCTCCGTCGCCGCCCCTGGACGTCGGTCGGCCCGCTTTCCGACCCCCTCGACCTGCGATCCTTTCAGTCGGACGGGCGATCTTGCTTGACGAGAGACCGGGGTCGAACGGCACGATGGTGATCACACAACGTGATCTGCTGGAGGCTCTCCGTTGATGATCCTCGCGCGGACGGACCAGCGCGCATGACGCCCGACGACATCGCCGCCCGACTCCGCGCCGCGCTGAGCGGTCTCCGCTCGCATGAGCTGCGTGACATCCACCGTCACCTCACCAGGAATCTGCGTCCGTTCCTGGAGCAGCTCGACGACGACGATCCCGCCCGCCGCCCGGCGACCGCCCTGTGGGCGGAGGAGCCTCGGATCGACGGCCTGCCCACCGCCGGCCACGAGTCGGCGGTGATCGCCGACCGGCTCGACCGCTCGCAGGCCGAGCCCGGGATCGGGGCTCCCGGCCAGGCTCGACCAGACCTCGCCACCGCGAGCCGGGGCAGACCGGAGCGGAGACACCCCGAGCGGGGCGGTCCGGATCGCGACGGTCCCGGCGCGGATCGCCCGGAACGGCTGCCGTCCTGCCTGCTTCGGCCGGAGGGCGCCCGGACGGGGCCGGTGGGCACCGTCCGAAACGCCGCCACCCGCAGCCCTGCCGATCTCCACGCTGCCGCCCGGCAGGCCGCCGAACGGACCGCCGCGGGCTCGGCGTCCGTCGGTGACGGCGGTGCGGACCGCGTGGAGGTCTCGCCGGGCGAATCCCGTCCCGGCACGATGAGCCCGAGTGCGACGAGAGGGCGTGCGACAGGCCCGAAGGGGACCGGACGGGGCGCGACTGCTCGGGATACGACGACCCGAGCCGCGACAGCGCAGCGGACGACAGCTCGCGACGAGGATTCCGCTGAACGGCTGAGCGGGCAGGAAGTCGACGAGGGCGGCCCGGGCCGCCTGATCGCCGAGACCGTGTCATCGGTGTCGTCCTGCGGCCGCCGAGCGGGCGGCCACTCCTTGACAGCCAGGGTGGACGCCCCCGGCCGGGTGGCGGGCGGCGCCGGAGAGGAACGACGCGGTGCCGCGGACGAGCGCGCGCGATACCGGCGACCGGCGCCCCTGCCGGGATGACGGGGCGGCATCCGGGCGGCGGTACGGCTCCGCTCAGACAGGTGGGAGGCCGAGCCCGCCTTCCTCGTCCGCTCCGCCTGTCCGCTCGGCGGTGTCGTCCGACCGCCGCTCCGGCCGGGCCGGACCGCCGGCCTGATCGGTCCCCGACAGGCAGGCCGGCAGGGCAGGCCGATCAGACAGGCGCCGCAGGCGGGCGGTTCCGACTCCACCGCCGGAGGCCGCGATCCGGCGACGAGCCGACCCCGGCGACCCCGGCGACTCGGCCCGGCGCCCCTGCGACCCGCCAACCGAACCGGGCCCGCCTCTCCCGGCGCGGTCAGCGCGTCTTCGTCACCTTGTTCAGGCCGCGCGGCCGGTCGGGATCGAAGCCGCGGGCCACCGACAGGCCGAGGGCCAACCGCTGCACGGGAAGCACCTCGATGACGGGGGCGACCTCCTCCGCCGTCGCGGGCACGCCGATGTGCACCGAGGCGGTCAGCGTGTGGGCCGCCGAGCCGACCGCCACCACGTCGGCGCCCCGCGAGCCCACGACGTCCAGCACCGACGAGGTGGCCGTGCCGCCCGCGCCCTGCCCCGCGACCGCGAGCACCGCCGTCTCCTCGTCGACGGCGGCCACCGGCCCGTGCAGCAGATCGGCCCCGCTGTAGGACCGCGCCGACAGATAGCTCGTCTCCGCCAGCTTCAGGGCCGCCTCGGCCGCCGTCGCCGAGGAGAAGCCCCGACCGGTGGTCACGACACGGTCG
Source organism: Actinoalloteichus hoggarensis (assembly GCF_002234535.1). NCBI lineage: Bacteria > Bacillati > Actinomycetota > Actinomycetes > Pseudonocardiales > Pseudonocardiaceae > Actinoalloteichus > Actinoalloteichus hoggarensis. Next base: position 436,690 of record NZ_CP022521.1, on the reverse strand, counting down.
ACGAAACGCCAGCGCCGCACCGCCTCCGCGACCGGCTCCACCGAGTCGGCCAGCGTCTCGGCCGCCAGGTCGGGCAGCGCGGCGGCATGCTCCCCCGAACCGCCCCGCACCGCGTCCACCAGCAGATACAGCGCCAACAGCGTCGCGCTGTAGGTCTTGGTGGCCGCCACCGCGACCTCCGGACCGGCCTGGACGTCCACGCCGAGTTCCGCGACCCCGCTCAGGTCGGACTCCGCGGTGTTGGTGACGGCGACGGTCAACGCGCCCGCCGCACGGGCGCGCTCGGTGACCTCGACCAGGTCCGGTGAGCCGCCGCTCTGGCTCACCGTGATGAGCAGGACGTCGCCGAGGTCCGGCCGCGCCCCGTACAGAGTGGTGGTGGACGGCGAGACCAGACCGGCAGGCAGTTCGAGCAGCACCTCGATCAGGTACTTCGCGTACAGCGCCGCATGATCGCTGGACCCGCGCGCCGCCAGCAACGCGAAGCGAGGGCGTCGCCGCGCGATCACCGAGGCGACCTCCGACGTCGCGGCCCGAGCCGCCAGCAGCCGGGCGAACACGGCGGGCTGCTCGTCGATCTCGGCGGAGATGTGACGGCCCGCGGGCGAATCGGTCATGACGATCCCTTCGACGACGGCTGCGCGTCGAGAAGCAGTTCGGCGACGGCACGCAGGCAGACCAGCGAACCGCCGTGCGAGTCGATCCGGGGCATCACCCCGAGGGCCGGCCCCGGCACCCCTGTCTCGACGTGTACCAGTTCGACCCCGGCGGCGACCAGTCGCCCGATCAGCTCCCGCACCCAGGGATGCCGGTGCGCGTCACGGGTCGTGACGACGACCGGGCCGCCCGCCGCCGCCGAGATCACCCGGTCCGGGGCCGACTCGGTCAGCCGCAGCACCCGGACGTCGGCCGTCGGGCCCGCCGTCTCCCGCAGGACCGGTCCCAGACCCCAGGGGACGTCGCCGACGGCGATGGACGGCGCCACGGCCAGATCCACCACCAGCGGCGCGCCGGACAGTCGAAGGTCGCCGTCGACGCGCAGCGCCCGGCGGGCCGCCACCAGACCGACCTCACCCGCGAGCCGCGCCCCCTCGCGCGACGCGACACGCGGCGGGGTCAGACCGATCGTGGCCAACCGAGCCGCCGACTCCGCGATCCGCTCCGGGGTGAGGAGGTCCGCACGCACGGCGGCCAGGATCGCCTCCTGGGCGGCCAGCGCGACGCCCTCGTCGGCCAGCTCACCACCCAGGCACAGCCCGTCGGCGCCCGCGGCCAGGGCCAGCACGGCGCCCCGGCCGATGCCCTCGGGCACCACCGAGTCCACCGCGATCACATCGGGACTGTGCCCGGAGATCGCCGCCATCTCCAGGGCGTCGGTGATGATCGGCCCGTCGAAGCCGAGTTCGGTGCGCAGCACCCCGCCCAGCACCCGCGGATTGAGCGTGGCGGGCTCCGGCCCCCAGTCCGTCACCACCAGGTGCCCGGTCATCACCGACCGCGCTCCGGCCAGGATGCCGGCCTGGAAGGGCACCAGATCGTGGGCGAACATCTCCCGCTCGGTGCGCGGCAGCACCGGAAGGGCGTGGTGCGAGTCCGACTCGGCCGCGCCGTGACCGGGGAAGTGCTTCAAACAGGCGGCGACGCCCGCGGTCTGAAGGCCCTCGACGAACGCGGCCACCTGCGCGGCGGCCGCCGTCGGATCGGCTCCGAAGGACCGCACGCCGATCACCGGGTCCGTCGTCGGATAGAGCAGATCCGCGCTGGGGGCGAAGTCCACCGTCACGCCGCAGTCGGCCAGCCGCCTGCCCATGGCCTCGGCGACCGATCGGGTCAGTTCGGCGTCGGCGGCGGCGCCGAGCGCCAGGGAGCCCGGCACCGTCGACCCCGTCCCGGCGTCCAGCCTGGTGACGTCGCCGCCCTCCTCGTCGATGCCGATCACGACGTCCTCGCGTTCGTCGCGCAACGCCTCGGTGAGCGAGGCGACCTGCTCGTCGTCGACGACGTTGCGGCCGAAGAGGACCACCCCGCCCAGGCCGGCGTCCAACCACGCCCGCACCCAGTCCGGCGGCGGGCCGCTGCCGAGGAAGCCGGGCAGCAGCACGCCCTTGATCAGTCGCCGGAGTTCGGCGTCGCTCACGGCGTCATCCCTTCACGGCACCGGCGGTCACGCCGGAGACCAGGTTGCGCTGCACGATCGCGAAGAACGCGACCACCGGCAGCATGAACAGCGTCGAGGTCGCCATCGTGGCGCCCCAGTCGGTCCCGAACACGGACTGGAAGGACTGAAGGAAGATCGGCAGCGTCTGGCCGCTTCCGCTGGGCATCAGGACCAGCGCGTAGAGGAACTCGTTCCACGCGGTGATGAAGGCGAACACCGAGCAGGCCACCAGACCGGGGCCCAGCAGCGGGAACGTCACCTTCCAGAACGCCTGGAACCGGCCGCAGCCGTCGACCATGGCCGCCTCCTCCAGCTCGATCGGGATGCCGTTGACGAAGTTCCGCAGCGTCCACAGGGTGAAGGGCATGGTGATCACCCAGTAGACGAGGATCAACGCGGGCAGCGTGTCGAGCAGGTTGGTGTCCCGCATGAACAGGAACATCGGGATCAGCAGCGCCTCGAACGGCGCCATCTGCACGATGAGCACCATCAGGACGAAGCCCTTGCGGCCCCGGAAGCGGAACCGCGACAGCGCCAGGGCGGCGACGAGTCCGACGATCACCGACAGGAACACCGCGACGAGCGTCACGATCAGACTGTTGCGCAGATAGATCAGGAAGTCCGACTCGGCGAGCACCGTCACGTAGTGGTCGAGGGTGAAGCCCAGCGGGATCAGGTCGTAGGCGAGCGAGGTGATCTGCCCGGCGGGCTTCACCGAACTGCTCACCATCCAGTAGACGGGGAACAGGTACACGACCGCGATCACGACGGCCAGGACGGACAGCCAGGTCCTGGTGGCCTTGCGGGGCTTCATCGCTCACTTCCCTGGGAACGCAGCAGCAGGCGGAGGTACTGGGCGCTGATCGCCATCAACACGATCACCATGAGCACGCTGATGGCGGCGGCGACGCCGAAGTTGCCCCTGGCGATGCCCTCGACGTACTGGAGCACCGGCAGGGTGGTGCTCCCTCCGTTCGGGCCGCCCTGGCGGAACGCCCACACCTGCGCGAACACCTTGAAGTCCCACAGGATCGACATGAAGGTGACCAGCGCCAGCATCGGCGCCAGCGGCGGCAGCGTGACGTTGCGGAACGTCTGCCAGGCGCTCGCCCCGTCGAGTCCGGCGGACTCGTACTGGTCCTGCGGGATGCCGACCAGCGCCGCGTAGAGCGTCATGGCCACGAACGGCACGGCCTGCCACACGATCAGCGTCGCGATGATCGCCATCGTGGACAGCCCGGTGGTGAACCAGGAATAGCGCTCGAAGCCCTCGAACCCGATCGCCACCAGGGTCTTGTTCAGGATCCCGTAGTTCTGATCGAAGATCCACTGGAAGACGGTGGTGGCGGAGAGCTGCGGCATGGCCCAGGCCAGCAGCAGCGAGACCTGGAGCAGCAGCCGCACGCCGCCGGGCAGCCGACGCATCAGCAGCGCCAGCAGCAGCGCGATGCCGATGGTCAGGGCCACGCAGGTGGCGGTGAACAGCACCGTGCGCAGCGTGATCATCCAGAACTCGGAGTCGCCCAGCACCTCGACGTAGTTGTCGAAGCCGGTCCAGACGACCTCCCCCCGCACCAGTTCGCCCCGCCCCAGCTCACGGAAGCTCGTCGTCAGCACCGACACGGCCGGATAGCCGAGCAGCACGATCAGGGTGATCAGTGCGGGCGCGAGCAGCAGGTAGGGCATCAGCCGCTCAAGCCGGCGGCGCGGAGCACGGGGCTCGGCCGCCGGCTTGATCATGGTCGTCGTCATCGCAGGTGGATCAGTCGTTCAGCGTCTCGGTCAACGCGGCGGAGGCGTCGGCCGCCGCGTCCTCCAGCGACGCGGTGTCCGTCAGGTACGCGGTGAGCATCGTCTTCAGCGGGTTCTGCACCTCGACGGCGGCCCAGTTGGGCGAGGCGGGGACGGCGCGGCCGTGTGCCGAGGCCTCGGCCATCGCGGCGGTGGTCGGGTTGTCCTCCAGCGGGCTGGTGTCGGTGGAGGCCCCGGGCACCGCGCCCGCCTCGGCGAGCATCGTCTGGTAGTCGGCGCTGGTGAACATCTCCAGGTAGGCCTTGGCCAGCTCGGGGCTGTTCGTGCCCGCCGGGACCGCGAGATTCTGACCGCCGAGGAACACCGGGGCCGGGCCGCCGTCGAGAGACGGGATCGGGAAGGCCGACACGTTCTCGGCGAGTTCCGGCGCCGCGTCGATCGCGCTGGCGACCTCCCACGGCAGGGCGATCATCTGGGCGACCTGCCCGCCCGCGAAGACCTCGAACTGCTGCGGCTCTGCCTCGTCGGTGTCCATCGCGGCCGTCGTGTCGGAGGTCTCCACCAGCTGGCGGTAGGCCTCGATGCCCGCCATCGACTCCGGGGAGTCCAGCGTGCCGGTCCAGGTGCCGCCGGACTCGGTCGCGATCTCGCCGCCGTTGTCCCAGATCAGCGACAGCAGGGCGTACCAGGACTGGCCGGGGAGGTAGAGCGACTGGAAGCCGCTGTCATCGCCGTGGACGTCCTCCAACGTCTCGATCGCCGTGATCCACTCGTCCCACGACGTCGGCGGCTCCACCTCGGCCTGTTCGAACAGGTCGGTCCGGTAGACGACGACCCGGTTCGCGGCCAACAGCGGCACGCCGTACACCGCGTCCTCGTATTCCCCGGAGACGGCGAGGCCGTCGAGCCACTGGTCGCCCGCCAGGTCGGCCTTCCAGTCGCTGAGGTCGAGTAAGACGCCCTCGGCGGAGTACGCCGGGTTCTGGGTGTTGCCGAGTTCGATCACGTCCGGCGGGTTGTTGCTCGCCAGGGCGGTGGTCAGCAGGTCCTGGATGCCGTTCCACTGCTGGACGACGTGGTCGACCTGGACGCCGTGCTCCTCCTCGAACTGAGCGTGCAGGGCGGCGGCGTGCTCGTCGCTGAGCGAGCCGTCCATCGTCCAGACTGTGAGTGTGTCGGCGTCGCCGCCGTCGGCCGAGCCGCCGCCCGTTCCGGCGCAGCCGGTGGCGAGCAGGGCCACCGAGGCCGCCCCCGCCGCCATCGTCGTCCAGCGCTTCATGTGTGTCCGCCCTTCCGCCCGACGACATCGTCGGGCGACCCAGTAGATCTGATGACCACCGACAGTGGTGTAGACCAATGTGACGAGGGTGGGTCGCGGTACAAGGCATGTCAAGACCGTTGCCGAAGACGTTGCAATAGGGCGATCCGGCGGCGAGGAGATCCGAGGGGGCCCACCACTGGTGACCACGAGGTCCGACGGATCGGCCGTGCCGCCGATCGAGCTCCGCCCCGGCCCGGCGTCGCCGAGACGATCGATCGACCGGTGCGAGCCGAGCCGCCGGACGGGAGTGTGCGGCAGACTGATCATCGGTCACGGACCCGGGTCACCGTGATCCGGCACACCACGGAGCGGGACGCGCTCTGACCGTACTCGTCGAGAACCGCATGATGGAGAGGCGATATGCGATATGAACGTGCGGTTCACAGCGAGGAGGAGGCCATGCTCGGTACCACGGCGGCAGGCAGCGGCGGCGGATCGCCCGTCCGCGTCCAACGGGAGCCCAAGTACTGGGGCCTGAAACGCCACCTGCTCGACCTCCTGCGCTCCATGCCGCCCGGCACCCCGATCCCCACCGAGCGCTCGCTGGCGGCCGACTTCGACGTGTCGCGGACCACCGTCCGCCAGGCCCTGGCCGAGTTGACCGTCGAGGGCCGCCTGCTCCGCGTGCAGGGCAAGGGCACCTTCGCCGCCGAACCCAAGGTGGCGCAGCGGCTCCAGCTCTCGTCGTACACCGAGGACATGCGGGCACAGGGCAGACAGCCCGCCTCCCGGATGCTGGAGTCCGACGAACTGCCCGCCGAGACCGAACTGGCCCGGCTGCTCGATGTGAAGGCGGGTGCCAAGGTCTTCCGGCTGCGCAGACTGCGGCTGGCCGACGGCGAGCCGATGGCCATCGAGACCACCCACCTCGCCCTCGGCCGATTCCGGGGCCTGCGCAGGCACATCGCCAACGGCGGCTCCCTCTACGAGGTGCTGCGGGAACGCTTCGGCGTCGAACTCGGCCACGCGGAGGAGACCATCGAGACGGCGCTGGCCAGCCCGGAGGAGGCCGAGCTGCTCGGCTCGGACATCGGGCTGCCGATGCTGCTGCTGTCCCGGCACTCCTTCGACACCACCGGTGAGCCGGTGGAGTGGGTCCGTTCGCTGTATCGAGGGGATCGCTACAAGTTCGTCGCCCGGCTGAATCCGCCGCTGCCCGACAGCAGGCGCGACTGAAGCGGCCGCGGGCACGCCGGGGGACGTGCCCGCCCACACCGTGATCGACGGAACCTCGTCTGCTCCGGGACCGACGATCCGGGGGACCCGGCAGCCGGCGCCAGGGTCTTCAGGCCCCGCGAGCGCTTCGTCGGGTCTCGCGCGTGCGGGCCTCTCCGGCGGCGGCCGCCTCGGCGGGCGGCCGCACCCGGCCCGGCCACGCCTTCGCCGCCGATCCGCACCCCGATCGCGTCTCGCGCATCGACGCGCTGCGCGTCGAGCAGGATTGGTACGTCTACTTCTGACGGACTGCCACGCGTCACAGGTTGCCCGGCAACGACAGCGGGCAACAGATCATCACTTTCCGTGAACCTACCGGAGGGTAGATCACTCCCTGTAGGTCAAATGCGTGCTAATTCTGGGCCCGTTCCCCCAGATGGCGGCTTCCACCACGAGGTCACGGGGCCATAACTTCAACCCCAACGGGTGACGGTTCACCCGAAATGGTCTGAGAAGTTCGCTCAGGCGGCGGGCTCGTCGAGCACGTCGGCCCGACCTCGCAGACCCTGACGAGACGGTCCGCATCGGACGTCGAGACAGGACGGCAGGCCGGGGCGACGCGCGAAGCGGTCGGCCTTCACGTCGAAGAAGTTCCCGCGGGCAGGCCCCTGCCAGAGTCCCTGCCCGCGGGGTTGTCCCAGCACTCGTATCCACGAGGAGACAACTGATGAATCGCAGATTCGCGGCTCGCGTTACCGGAGCGATGGTCCTCGCGGCCGGAACCGCCGTCGGACTGTCGTTCCCCGCGGTGGCGGACCCCGCCGCGGCCGATGCCGCACCACAGGCCACGGCGGCGCCGGAGATGCTGGCCGCCATGCAGCGTGATCTCGGCCTCACCGAGGCGCAGGCGACCGCGAGACTCGCGCAGGAGGCCGCGGCGGTGACCGCCGAGTCGACGCTGCGCGGCACGCTCGGGACGACGTTCGGTGGCGCGGTCTTCGACGCGGAACTCGGAAAGCTCGTCGTCGGCGTGACCGACGAGGCCGCCGCCGACGCCGTCCGGGCCGCGGGCGCGGTCCCCACGGTCGTCGAGTTCAGCGCGAGCGAACTGGACGCGATCGCGGCGCGCATCGACGGCCTCGCCGCCGACGTGCCCTCGGGCGTGAACTCCTGGGGCGTGAACCCCGCCGACAACAGCGTGGTGCTGACTATCGACTCCTCGTCGACCGACGCCGCCACCGAGGCGTTCGTGGCCGAGGCCACCGCGCTGAGCGACGCCGTGACGGTGGCGGAGGAGGCGGGCTCCCCTGTCCCGCTTGCCGACATCGTCGGCGGCGACCCGTACTACTTCGGCAACAGCCGCTGCTCCATCGGCTTCTCCGTCCAGGGCGGCTACGTCACCGCCGGACACTGCGGCGGCGTCGGCACGGCGACCCAGGGCCACGACGGCAGCGCCATGGGCACCGTCGCGGGCTCGTCCTTCCCCGGCGCCGACATGGGCTGGGTCGAGACGAACTCGAACTGGACCCCCACCCCCCAGGTCAACGACTACGCCGGCGGCTCCGTCACGGTGACCGGCTCCGCAGAGGCGTCGGTCGGCGCGTCGGTCTGCCGCTCCGGCTCCACCACCGGCTGGCAGTGCGGCGAGATCCAGGCCAAGGGCCAGACGGTCAGCTACCCGCAGGGCACCGTCTCGGGCCTCACCCAGAGCAACGCCTGCGCCGAAGGCGGCGACTCCGGCGGCTCCTGGCTCAGCGGCACCGAGGCGCAGGGTGTCACTTCCGGTGGTTCCGGCAACTGCACGATCGGCGGGACGACCTTCTTCCAGCCCCTGAACCCGATCCTCTCCGAGTACGGCCTGACGCTGACGACCGGCTGATACATCGGTCGATCACATACGAGGCGGCATCCTCGCCACGACTCCGACGAGTCCTCTCAGGACGCCCTCACCCGTTCGGGTGAGGGCGTCCTGTCGTCGTGCCTGGGCTGTGCCGAACGGAGGTCTCGCGACTGCGCCGACCGGTGGCACAAGAACCCACGGACAGCATCCGATGATTGGTCCACGCCTTCTGACCAGCACTTTTGATCTTCGTCGGCGTTACGTTCCGTTAACCGCCCGCCCGTTGTTATGACACTTTTAACCTCGAATGGCGGATATTCGTAACAAGATCATCGGCCAAAACTCCCATGGCAGGGGGCTTCTCGAATCACGTGACCGGATCCGAACCGACAACGGAGAGGACGTCGATGAGACCTCCGCCCAGTCGTTCCCGGGTGACGCTCCACCAGAGCCGTCGACCCCGAGAGACCGGCAGTCGTTCCCTCGCGTCCCCTTCGGTACGGCCTTCGGCCCACGTGCGTCGCCCCCCGCACCGGTGGTGCTCCGCCGGCGCCTCCGCCCGCACCGCCCGGTGCGGAACGGGAACCGGTTGATCACCAGGCCCGGTGCCCGGGCGGACCCTGCCAACCCCCTGCATCCCGCCCGGTGCGTCCCTGTAGCGAAGACCATGGGAGACACAAGATGAAGCAGCTCAGCGCGGCGCGGATCGCCGCCGCGTTCCTGGCGGCGGCCGGCACCACGGCCGCCCTCACCCTCCCCGCCGCGGCCGCCGACCCCACCACGGACCCGGCGACCCAGGCGGTGAACCCGCAGATGCTCTCCGCGATGGAGCGTGACCTGGGGCTCACCGAAGCACAGGCGTTGACCCGCCTCGCGCAGGAGGCGGACGCCGTCGAGATCGAGGAGGACCTGCGCTCCACCCTCGGCACGAGCTTCGGCGGTGCCAGATTCGACGCCGACGCGGGCACTCTCGTCGTCGGCGTCACCGACAGCGCCGACCTCGCCGAGGTACGGGCCGCGGGCGCCGTCGGCGAGGTCGTCGACCACAGCCTTCAGAGCCTGGAGGCCGTCACCGCCAAGATGGACGCCGAACTCGACTCGATTCCGGACGGCGTCACCGGCTGGTACGTCGACGTCGAGCAGAACACCGTCGTCATGACGGTGTCGCTGGGTGCCGAGGAGGCGGGCGCCGACCTGCTCGCCGCCGCAGGCCTCACCGAGGCCGACGTCACGATCGTCGAGAGCACCGAGGCGCCGAAGACGCTCTATGACATCCGCGGCGGCGACGCCTACTACTTCGGCAACAGCCGCTGCTCCATCGGCTTCTCCGTCCAGGGCGGCTACGTCACCGCCGGACACTGCGGCGGCGTGGGCACCGCCACCCAGGGCAGCAACCGGGTCGCCTCCGGCAGCGTCGCGGGCTCCGTCTTCCCCGGCAGCGACATGGGCTGGGTTCGCACCAACTCCAACTGGGTCCCCCGCGGCGTCGTCAACCGCTACAACGGCGGCACCGTCGCCGTCGCAGGCTCCACCGAGTCGGCCATCGGCGCATCGATCTGCCGCTCCGGCTCCACCACCGGCTGGCGCTGCGGCACCGTCCAGGCCAAGAACCAGACCGTCAACTACGCGCAGGGCGCCGTCCGCGGCATGACCCGCACCAACGCCTGCGCCGAGGGCGGCGACTCCGGCGGCTCGTGGCTGAGCGGCAGCCAGGCCCAGGGCGTCACCTCCGGCGGCTCGGGCAACTGCTCGTTCGGCGGCACCACCTACTTCCAGCCCCTCAACCCGATCCTCAGCCGCTGGGGCCTCAGCCTCGTTCGCGGCTGACCTCGGTGTAGTCACCCGCGGTCCTCCTCGGTGACGAGGACCGCGGGTGACCCCGCCGACCTTCCCTCCCGCTCCACCCCACGCGAGACGACGGCGACGCCCCGCTTCCGGCCGCCGCTCGTCTCGCGGGCACCCCGAATCTCCGGCCGGGCCACACCACGACGCACCGACCGGACCGCCACGACACCGGGAGAACAGATGAAGCGCACCACGGTCGGCCGACTGGCCGCCGCCATGATCGCGACGGCGGGCACCGCCTTCGCCATCGCCCTGCCCGCCACCGCGACCGCCGACTCGCAGGACGTCGAGTCCCGCACCTCCGCGGCGGCGAACCTCTCACCGAGCATGCTGACCGCCATGGAACGCGACCTCGGACTCACCAAGGCCGAGGCCCTCACCCGACTCGACCAGGAGGCCGAGGCGAGCAAGCTGGCCGAGACCCTCAAGGCCGACCTGGGCAGCGCCTACGCGGGCGCGAGCTTCGACGACGCCACCGGATCGCTCGTCGTCGGCGTCACCACCGACGCGGCGGCGGCCGAGGCACGTGCCGAGGGAGCGACCGCCGAGGTCGTCACCTTCTCGGAGAACGACCTGACCGGCGTGATCGACGCGCTCAACGCCGTCGAGGAGCAGCCCGCCGGGGTCACCGGCTTCTACCTGGACACCATCGAGAACACCGTGGTCCTCACCACCTCGATCGGCAGCGCCGCCGCAGGTGACGCGCTCGTCGCCGACGCAGGCGTCGACGCCGCGGCCGTGACGGTCGTGGAGTCGACCGAGTCCCCGGAGCCGTTCTTCGAGATCTGGGGCGGCGACCCGTACTACCCGGGCAACAGCCGCTGCTCCGTCGGCTTCGCCGTGACGGGCGGCTTCGTGACCGCGGGCCACTGCGGCGGGGTCGGCGTCTCCACCGTCGGCTACAACGGTGCCGCGCAGGGCACCGTGGCAGGCTCGATCTTCCCCGGCCGTGACATGGGCTGGGTCCGCACCAACGCCAACTGGCAGTCCGACCCGTACGTGTACCGGTACGACAACACCGTCGTGGTCGTCAGCGGCTCCAACTCCGTGCTGCCCGGCAGCTCGGTCTGCCGCTCCGGCTCCACCACCGGCTGGTGGTGCGGCCAGATCCAGGCCCTCAACCAGAGCGTCACCTACCCGCAGGGGACCGTCACCGGCCTCACCAGGACGAACGTCTGCGCCGAGCCCGGCGACTCCGGCGGCTCGTTCATCTCCGGCAACCAGGCACAGGGCGTCACCTCCGGCGGATCGGGCAACTGCTCCTTCGGCGGGACGACCTACTTCCAGCCCGTCAATCCGATCCTCTCGCAGTACGGCCTCACCCTGACCACGGGCTGAGCCGACGACGTCGGTGAGTCCTCCCTGCGGGGCTCACCGTTTGAGAGGGGAGTCCCCGTTCGGCCGCGACGCCGAACGGGGACTCCCCCGGCCGCTCGACACGGCCCCCGGTTCGTGCCCCGGGGCGCCGTGCCGGCCCGTCGGGCCCCGGCACACCGCTCACACGGCTGAGCCGCGACCGGCGTCGGACGTCCGGCGACCACCGCGTGAGCCGCCGCCACACGCTCGCGGCATGTGGACCGCCCGCCGGCCCACGCCACACCCCGCACCCCACGGCCCCCACGCGATCGACGTGGCGGCCGACGGCATCGCCGCATCTTCTGGAGCACGTCATGAGAAGTCTCCATCGCCTCCTGATCGCACTCACCGCCTTGGCGCTCCTCCTCGGCGGCGCCCCGAACGCCCTGGCCGAGACCACCGAGTCCGCCGTGACCACCCCACCCACCGAGACCGCGCAGCTCGTGCCCATCGCGGGCGGCACGCTGGTCACCGTCGGCACACCGGGCGTCCCCTGCCGGGTGTCGTTCACCGTCACCGGCGGCTTCCTCGCCCCGCCGAACTGCGGACAGCCGCCCGCCGTGGTCCGCGTCGGCTCCACCGTCGTCGGCAGCATCGCGCACAGCAGCGCTACCTTCTCCTACGCCACCACACTCCCCAACGTGACGCTCCAGGGCTGGGTGATCAACCCCGGCACCGGGAACATCCCCATCACCGGCTCGGTGGAGACGCCCGTCGGCGGACAGGTGTGCCGCGTCGGCTACACCACCGGCATGATGTGCGGGACGCTCCAGGCCAAGAACCAGAGCGTCAGCCACCCCGGCGGGACGCTGCACGGTCTGACCAGGACGAACATCTGCCCCGACCCGGGCGGCACCGCCGCGGCACAGTTCTTCAGCGGCTCGCAGGCCCAGGGCATCCCGGTCGGCGGCTCCGGAAACTGCTCCTCCGGCGGGACCACGTTCTTCCAACCAGTGAACCCGATCCTGTCCTCGTTCGGTCTGTCGCTGGTGACGAGTTGAACCGCGCGCGAACGCGACCACGTCGCAGGCACGCCCGGCTGCTCGCCGCCCTGTGCCTCGGTCTGCTCGCGTCGACCGGTCCGGGCGTCGCCGCGGCGGGCCAGTCGGCACCCGCCGAGCAACCCGCACTCACCCTTCGCGGCGGGCAGGCCATCGAGATCGCGGGCAGGCACTGCGCGGTCGGCTTCACCGTCGCGGGAGGCTTCCTCACCGCAGGGCACTGCGGCTCGGTCGGCGCCCCGGTGTCCGCAGGCGGCCAGAGCATCGGCACGGTCGCGGGCTCGGTCTTCCCCGGCTCGGACATGGCCTGGGTGCGGACGACCGCATCGGTCGGCCTGGCACCGGAGGTCGACCGGCACGACGGCACCGCCGAGGTCGTCACCGGAGTCGGCCTGCCTACATCCGGCGGCGAGGTCTGCCTCACGGGCCCGGTGGGCGGCTGGCGCTGCGGCTCGCTCCTCGGGCTGAATCAGACCGTCGCGACGCCCGGCGGCACCGTCACAGGCCTCATCCGCACCGACATCCCGGCGTTCCCCGGCGAGTCGGGCGCGCCGCTGATCGCGGCGGGTCGGGCTGTGGGGACCCTGGTGACCGCGACGGCGACCCACAGCCACTTCCAACCCGTGACGCCCGCCCTCCACCGGTGGGGGCTGCGGATCAACACCGGCTGAGGTCGGACTCACGCCGCCACGCACGCGGGCGCCGGGCCCGGAGCGAACGCCGCCGAGGACGCGGCCCGGCCGCCCGCGTGATCCACGTGGAGCGAATCCGGTGGGGAGAGACGCCGTCGGCAGGCGCCGCGTCGACGATGGTTCGGGCGAGGCGGGCCTGCGTCGGCCCGATCGCGACTCGGGTCGACGCCGGATCCCGACGGCCGCCCATCTCCGCCAGCGGCCGCGCCTGCCGAGAACTCACGCAGGCGCGGACACCGACGGGCGCGGATCGGTGGACAGCAACGCCATGAAGACGGCGTCATGCCACCGGCCGTCCCAGCGCAACGCCTCGCGGTGCACTCCCTCGACGGTGAACCCGCACTTCTCGTAGACCCGCCGTGCCCTCGGGTTGACGTCGAGGACGTCCAGGCTGATCCGATGCAGGCCCGCGACGTCGAAGGCGTAGTCGACGACCAGCCGCGTCGCCTCGGTCCCATAGCCTCGGCCGAAGACCTCCGGGCCCGCCAACCCGATCCGGAGGTTCACCGAGGCGTTGTTCACGTCGAGGTCGTTGAGGACGACCTCGCCCACGACGACGTCGTCGGCGCGACGGACGATCGCCCAGTCGGCCCGGTCGTGGTGCTCATGCCTGGTCGCGAGCCATCGGCGGATCTGCGGCTCGGAGAACTTCTGATGCGTGCCCGTCAGCCGCGTGGACTCCGCGTCGCCGAGCATCCGCCAGATGCCGTCGAAATGCCGTTCCTCCTGTGGTTCGAGCCGGATGGACGCTCCGTGCAGGACGGGCTGATCTCGGAAGACGTCCGCTCGGATCATCCGAGAAGTCAAACAGCGTCGGCCGTCGGGCGTCCACCGAATTGACGCCCGCCGCCGCGGACTCGCCATCGAGCACGCCTGCTCCGCTCGATGTCCACTCCGTGCGGAGATTCTCTCAGCCAGTGGACCGCAGGCAATGTATTCGAGGCCGTCGGCGTTGTACGAGAGACAGCGTCGCACGAGCAGGCAGAGTTGCACGCGAAGTGGGCGTCACAGGCGAAGGAAGCGTCGCCGAGAAGACAGCGTTGCCGAAGAGGCAGCGTCGGGTGAGAAGACAGAAGGGAGACGCCACATGGGTGTCACGTTGGGCAGGATCGGGATCTGGCGCGCCGCTCCGGCGGTGACGGAGGAGTTCGCCGTGGAGCTGGATCGACTCGGCTTCGGCGCGCTGTCCATCGGCTTCTCCCCGCCCGGCGACCTCCGGCTCGTCGAGTCGGTGCTCGACGCGACCGAGCGCCTGCCGGTCGCGACCTCGATCGTCAACGTGTGGCAGGTGCCCGCCCACGAGGTGGCGGCCTCCTATCACCGGATCGCCGAGCGGCACCCCGGTCGGTTCCTGCTGGGTGTCGGGATCGGACATCCCGAGGCGACCTCCGACTATCGCCGGCCCTACGCCACGCTGGTCGACTACCTGGACGAGCTCGATGCCGAGGGCGTCGGCGTCGACGCGCGGGCGCTGGCGGCACTCGGACCGAAGGTGCTCCGGCTGGCCGGGGACCGGACGGCGGCGGCCCTGCCGTACCTGACCACCCCGGAGCACACCCGGCAGGCCCGCGAGATCCTCGGTCCGGACACGACGTTGGCCGTGGAGCAGAAGATCGTCCTGGAGACCGACCCGGAGCGGGCCCTCGCGATCGGACGGCCCCCGGTGGCGAACCCGTACCTGTCGCTGAGGAACTACCTGAACAACCTGCGCAGACTGGGCTTCTCCGACGAGGAGCTGGCCGACGGCGGCAGCGACCGGGTGATCGAGGCGCTGGTGGCCATGGGCGACGCCGACGCCGTGGCCGCCAGGGTCGACGAGCACTTCGCGGCGGGGGCGGACCACGTGAGCCTCCAGGTGCTCACCGCGCAGGACGAGGACCTCTTGCCCGCACTGCGCACCCTGGCCGACCGGCTGCTCTGACGCGGCGGGCCGATCGGTCTGCTCGTGGTCGATCGGTCACCCGGACCTCGGGCGGGCGGTGTCCGACACGCCGCCCGCCCGGCCGGCCCTCGACACGGCGTCGCAGCAGGGACCGGATCGCAGGCCGGCGGCGCGAACTCGGCGGGACGGGACACGACGGCCGCTCAGGACACGACGCGGTGGTACGGGATCCGGCGGGGCCGGCAGCGGTCCACGCCGCACACGCGACCCCGCCGATCACGCGGCGCTAGGACGCGCGCAGCCGGGTGGACAGCGCCCGCGCGGCGGCCTCCGGGTCGGCCGCCTCGGTGATCGCCCGCACGACGACCACCCGCTCGGCGCCCGCCGCGATGACCTCGTCCAGCCGCGAGAGGTCGATCCCGCCGATCGCGAACCACGGCCGGCCCGCGCCGTCGGACCGGCGGACGGCCGTCGAACGCACCAGGTCCAGACCCGGCGCGCTCCGCCCGGGTTTGGTCGGCGTCGGCCAACACGGCCCCGTGCAGAAGTAGTCGACGCCGGGCTCGGTCGCCGCCGCGGCCGCCTGCCGTGCGTCGTGAGTGGACCGACCGATGATCGGTCCGTCGCCGAGCAGCCGTCGCGCCCAGCTCACGGGGAGATCGCCCTGTCCGAGATGCAGGACGTCGGCGCCTGAGGCCGCGGCGATGTCGGCGCGGTCGTTCACCGCGAGCAGCGCGCCGTACTCGGCACAGCACTCGGCGATCACCGCCAGCGCCGCCAGTTCCTCCGCCGCCTCCAACGGCGCGGCGACGGACCCCTTGTCACGCAACTGCACGATGTCCACCCCACCCCGCAGCGCCGAGGCGACGAACTCCGCGAGGTCACCGCGTTCTCGACGCGCGTCCGTGCAGAGGTACAGCCGCGCGTCGGCCAGCCGGTCTCGACGCTGTGCGGCGCTCATCCCAGGCATGCCGCCCAGCGTAGAAGCGGTCCGTGCCCGGCCTCGGTGCCGGGGGACGGTGGCCCGGCCCCGCCCCGGCGCGTTACGGTGAGGGCGGTCCGCACGGGAGCCTGTGGAAACAGGCTGAGAGGGGGTCTGCGGCGACCCCGACCGTCGAACCTGATCCGGGTCATGCCGGCGCAGGGAGCGTGGTGTCTTGTGGTGACGAAGGTGTCGTCGAGCCGACGGCGGCTCGCGGTGATCGGCGGGGGCGTCATCGGCCTGTCGACGGCCTGGCGGGCCGCCGCCCGCGGCTTCGAGGTCACGGTGATCGATCCGCGACCGGGTTCGGGCTCGTCCTGGGTGGCGGGCGGAATGCTGGCCCCGGTGTCCGAGGCCTGGCCGGGTGAGGACGCGGCGCTGGAGCTGGGCGCGGCCTCACTGCGTGGCTGGCCCGACTTCGCGGCCGAGCTGGCGGCGGCGTCCGGCCGGGAGCCGGGCCTGCGTACCGAGGGCACGGTGGTGGTCGCCGCCGACCGTGCCGATCAGACGGACCTCGATCGACTCGCCGACTACCTGGCCCACCTCGGCCGGAAGGTGGATCGGTTGAACGGGCGCGAGGTGCGCGGGCTGGAGCCGAGCCTGGGCCCCGCCGTCCGCGCGGGTCTGTCGGTTCCCGGTGACCTCGCGGTGGACAACCGCGGGCTGATGGCGGCGTTGCGCACGGCCTGCGATCGTGGCGGGGTTCGATTCCTGGCCCGGCGGGCGATGTCGGTCACGGAGACGACCGACGTCCGGGTCTCGCTCGCGCGCGAGGACTCCGGCGACCAGGCTCCGGCCGACGCCATCCCGGCTGACTCCGCTCCCATCGACTCGACCGCAGCCGACTCGATCACGGCCGATCAGGCCGTCATCGCCGCGGGCCCGTGGAGCACCACGCTGCACGAACGGCTTCGCGGTGCCCTGCACCCGGTCAAGGGCGAGGTCCTGCGGCTGCGTGCCCGGCCGGGAACGCTGCCGCCGCCGCGCCGCACGATCCGAGGGCGGGTCCGGGGCAGACCGGTCTACCTCGTGCCGCGCGACGAGGACGGCCTCGTCGTGGGCGCCACCCAGTACGAGGCGGGCTTCGACACCGCCGTCACCGCGGGCTCGGTGCGCGACCTGCTGCGCGACGCCGAGGTGCTGCTGCCCGCCCTCGCCGAGTACGAGCTGATCGAATGCGCCGCGGGCCTCCGACCCGCCACCGGGGACAACCTGCCGATCATCGGCCGGCTGTCCGCCGGCCTGCTGGCGGCCACCGGCCACCACCGCAACGGCTTCCTGCTCGCGCCGATCACCTCGGCCGCCGTGGTGGATCTCCTGCTCGGGCGGCCGACGGGCGAGGTCGTGCGTGCCGCGGACCCCGCACGACTCGCCGCCGCCTCGGTGCCCGCTCTTCGCGATTCGGAGGATCCTGACCGATGAACGTGCTGATCAACGGCGTCGACCGGGAGCTGGCCGACGGCGCCACCGTCGCCGACGCCGTCCAGGTCTGCGACGCGCCCCGTTCCGGGGTGGCGGTCGCCGTCGACGGCTCCGTGGTGCCGAAGACGCGCTGGGCCGAGGTCACGCTCCGGCCGGGCGCCGCCGTCGAACTGCTGACCGCCGTCCAAGGAGGCTGAGGCGACGTGGACGACATCCTGCGCATCGCGGACCGGGAGTTCTCCTCACGGTTGATCATGGGCACCGGCGGCGCGTCCGGACTCGACGAGCTGGAGCGGGCCCTGGTGGCCTCGGGAACCGAGCTGACCACGGTGAGCATGCGCCGCACCGACACCTCGGGCGGCCCCGGAGTGCTCGACCTGCTACGACGGCTGGCCGTCGACGTCCTGCCCAACACAGCGGGATCGCGCACCGCCGCCGAGGCGGTGCTGACCGCGCGGCTGGCCAGAGAGGCCTTGGAGACCCGCTGGGTCAAGCTGGAGGTCGTCGCCGACGACGACACGCTCCTGCCCGATCCGGTCGAACTGCTGGACGCCGCCGACCAGCTGGTCTCCGACGGTTTCGTGGTGCTGGCCTACACCAACGACGATCCCGTGCTGGCCTTGCGGCTGGCGGATCTCGGCTGCGCGGCCGTGATGCCGCTGGGTTCGCCCATCGGGACGGGCCTGGGCATCCGCAATCCGCACAACATCGAGCTGATCGTCTCGCGCGCCACCGTGCCGGTGATCCTGGACGCAGGCATCGGAACGGCGTCGGACGCGGCGCTGGCGATGGAGCTGGGCTGCGATGCCGTGCTGCTGGCCACGGCGGTGACCAGGGCGAACGAACCGGCGCGGATGGCGAGGGCGATGCGCGCGGCCGTCGCGGCGGGCCGGGACGCCCGCCTGGCGGGCCGGATTCCCCGCCGTTTCTGGGCACACGCCTCCAGCCCGGACCGTGACAGCGTGGACCGCGATGGCCCGGACCGCGATGGCTGAGCGACAGCCGAATGACGGCGGGGATATCGCCGAGCTGCCCTCCGACCGAGTGAAAACCCTAGACGCGGCACCGGCACGAACGACCACCATGGATCACCGACCGTGATCATGTGGAGGCAGCCCGTTGCACGTCCTGGCAGATTCGGCTCCCTCCGCATGACGTCGATCGGCGAGGTCGTCGCCCGGCTTCGCACCGCCCTCACCGGCCTGCGCACGGGCGAGCTCCGCGAGATCCACCGCCACCTCGGTGAGAACCTCGGCCCCTGGCTGGGCCTCGCTCGCGGCCGAGACGACCGATTCCGACCTCACCGCCTCCCCTGCGCTGCTCGCCGAAGCTCTCGACTTCATCGACAGTGCCGCCACCAGGTTCGAGCACGCCCGTGTCCTGACCGAGTCCTACATCGCCGACCACAGCACCGAGGTCCCGTCGATCGCCGACATCGCGGTAGGCAGGCACGACCGGGACGGCGGGGTTGAGCTCGCCGGCTGCTCAGACATCCCATCGGATTCCTCGCCTCCCTCCGGGCGTTGGGATGGCAGGACAGCCACCGAGTACGCGCAGACAGCAGGCGAGGGCATCGGTCGTAAGGCGCACGGCTCTAAGAAGATTCCCACTCGCGAGGTACGTACCGCTGAGGAGATCACCGACATCTTCATCGCACTCGCCCGCGGCGGAACCCGCCTGGACATCCCCGGCTACAAGGGAACCATGGTCCGGCTGCCCGATGGAAGCACCGTCGGGTACCGCACCCAGTCCCGAAGTTCCACCGAGCCCACGGTCGACATCGCCACCGCGCTCGACGCCTTCCTCAAGATCCATGTGAATCCGGAGAAGTGGGGCTGACCTTGATATCAGCAGAGATCGTCGACGCAGTCATGGAGTCCGTGGCGGACGACTACATCAGCATTCCTGAGATCATCTACTTCGTGCGCCACCAGGCTCCAGACCACTTCTCTCGACTGCGAATAGCAGCAACCGTAGCTGAGAAGCTGGTCATGGAAGGCCGGATAGTTCCGGGAGAACTGACCGCAGGCGGCTTCGCACCTTGGCGACAGAGTCGAGAGGAGTCGGCGGAATACATCGTCAGCGAGTGCAACAGAAGAGCCGATCGTGGCGAACGGGTCCGCCCCGGCGAGATCGCCTGGTTCGACATCCCGGGTCAAGGACCTGCCCGAGTCGAAAGCGAGGAGAAGCCCAGACTGGACTCACCACCCACAGGACGCCCACCGAGCTGAGCAGGCTCGGCGATGGTGCGCCTGCTCGATGTGAACGCCGGAATCGGATGACGAGAACGGAGTCATGAAACTGAGATGCATTCCTCCGGCGAGATCCGCACGCTGATGAACGCCGCTGTCGACGATCTGCCCGTGGTCGCGCTCGCCGGGCAGCACACAGCCGCGACCACCGCAGGTGCGGAACTGCGCGCCGCGTGCCGCAGCAGCAGGGACGATCGCACGGAACAGGCCGTCGACCTCGTGGACGGCGGGGCACACGACGTCGACTCGGCAGGCCGTTGTCTGCACCGGCTCGGCGACATCCTTCAGTCGTACGCCGCCGCACTCTGACCAGACCGCCGCTCGCCGTCCGCCGTCAGTCGTCAGTCGTCAGTCGTCAGTCGTCAGTCGTCAGTCGTCAGTCGTCGACCGATCCGACCGCGCCCTCCCGGGACAGCCATCGGCGCTCGGGCTGCCGGGGGTCGGCGGTCATGCCCAGGGACTCGCCGTCGGAGTCGAAGGCGCTCGGCTCGGTCCAGTCGACGGCCCGGACCTCGTCGATGGCGGCCCTGGCGATCAGGGTCGACTCCAGGATCGGCGCGACCAGCAGGGTCGGGCCCGCGAGACTGCTGAGATCGATCCGCGCTGGCTGTCTGCTCTCGTAGTCCAGCACCCGTTCCGCCGTCACGGCCGCCGGCAGCGCCTGCCGCCGCTCCTCGTCGGAGCGGAACGCCATCTGCGCCAAGGCCGCCCGCAGCGCGTGCACCGCCGTCGCGGCGCGGCGCACCGTCCACTGTGCCTCCGGTCCCGCCTCCTCCAGCCGGGCCTGGAGGCCCAGCAGATCCTGGGTGCGCCGCAACGCGACGACGTTCGCCGAGCGCAGCGCCCGTCTGCCCTCCTTGGTGTCCACCGCGCCGTGCGCCCCCGCCGCGAGATCCCGCACCGCGTAGACCGCGCGGCGCAGCGTGCCCGGCACGTCCGGGGCGATGCCGCCGGGCAGGACCAGATAGCTGAGGAAGCCGACGAGCAGGGCGATCGTCGCGCCGATCGCGCTGATCGCGGTGATGTTGATGGCCAGCGCCGTGGGGGCCCGATCCTCCTGAAGCACGCGCACCACCACGATCACGCCGAGCAGACAGAACAGCAGCAGCGGCAGGCTGGCTCGCAGCCGCGCGGCGCCGAGGACCATCGCGATCAGGCCGAACGGCAGCAGGACGCCGGGCCAGGGCAGGAAGGCGGCGACGACCGAGAGCAGCGCGACGACGAACACCACCACCCCGGTGCGTTGCAGCGCGCCCTCCATCGTGTCGCGCAGCATCGGCTGCAACACGGCGTACAGCACGAGCAGCAGCGGCGCGGCGGACTCGTCCGGCAGCCACAGCACCGCCACCATGCCCGCGGTCACGGCCAGCGCGCAGCGCAGGGAGTGCCGGAACAGCGAGGAGCGGAACGACAGGTGGGCGAGCAGGACGCCGACCGCCCGATGCAGCGCGGCCCGGAAAGACGCCCTCGGCGCCCGACCGGGTACCCGCTCCAGGACGGCGACGCGCACCTGCTCCAGGCCGACGCGCATGGTGTCCACCGAGTCCGGCAGCTCCGCGTCACCGTGCAACCGGATCGCCCTGGCCGCCGGGTCGAGTCTGGCCTGTGACGGCAGCCCCGTGCACGCCCTGGCCCGCACCGCGACGGCCAGCTCCGTCGCCACCAGCTCGGCGTCGTCCAGCACCGCCTGAAGCCGCTCCTCCTCGACGCCCTCGGCCTGGTCGGCCTGCACCGCGAGCATGGCCCGGCCCGCCCGATACTCGGCGGTCCCCGTCAGGATTCGTCCCAGCCACTCCGGCGATCCGTCCGACCGCCAGACCCGGGTCGCGTAGTCGAGAGAGCCGGGGTCGCGATCGGTCAGGGTCCCCGCGACGATCGCCCTGGTCGGGCCGGACGGGTCGTCGCGCCCGATCGACACCCGCACCGCGACGGCGAGGGCGAGACCGACCGCACCGGTGAAGAGCACCGGCCCGGGGCCGTCCTCGGCGCTGATGCCGCCGGTGATCGCCACCAGCGACGCGGCGGCCAGGCTCTGGCCGACCACCGCGTAATGCCTGCCCAGCGTGGCGAGCATCCCCGAGCCGAAGACGATGACGAAGACGACGACCACCGCCGTCACCCCGCTCAGCAGCGGGCCCGCCGCCATCACGAGGATCAGCGCGGGCCCGGCCCACCACAGGGTGCGCAAATCGGCACGCAGCGGCCCGCCGCCCGCGATCACGAGGCTGAACACGGCGACGAGCGCCCCGACGATCGCCGCACCGCCGAACCCGAGCAGCACGGCGGGCAGCGCGCCGATGCCGATGACCAGCGTCGTGAGCACCACCTGCCGCAGCGGCACCGTGTCCGACCGCGGCAGCGACACCGGAATCCATACGTCTGTCAAGACCCGACCAGCCACGGTTCGATGATCCCTGAATCATCGGGGATTGTGGTGGCAGCGCGCGGGAGCGCCACCTGTCGAACCAGCGCGGATACGCCGATCGGACCTCGGAGAACGCCCCACACGGAGCGCCGAGGTCATATCGGATCGCCCGCGACCCGCCAGAAGGCCGAGACCGGGCCGGTGCCCGCGCCGAGCGGATACGCCCCCGCGACGGCACGCATGATGTAGCGCTTGCCGAACCGCACCGCCTCGGGAACCGGACAGCCGCGCGACAACGCCGAGGCGATCGACGCGGCCAGGGTGTCCCCGCCCCCGTGGGTGTGCGGAGTGCCCGTCCTCGGTCCGGGCAGCTCGACGAAGTCCGCGCCGTCGAAGAGCAGGTCGACGCACTCCGGGTCCGCCGCCAGGTGGCCCGCCTTGATCAGGACCCAGGACGGGCCGAGGGCGTGCACCGCCTCGGCCGCCTTGCGCAGCCCGTCTCGCGAGGTCACGTCGACGCCGGTCAGCAGCCGCACCTCGTCCAGATTCGGCGTGGCCAGCGTCGCGATCGGCAGCAGTCGGTCCCGCACCGCCGCCAGGGCGTCCTCGGCCAGCAGCGAGTCGCCGTGCATCGAGGCGGCCACCGGATCGACCACCAGCGGCGTCGACCGGCCCGCCCCGATCGAGGTCTGTGCGCAGGCCTCGATCACGGCGTCGACGATCGCCGCGGAGGCGAGCATCCCGGTCTTGGCCGCTCCGACGCCCAGATCCGCCGCGACCGTGCGGATCTGGGCCGCGACGAGGCTCGGCGGCAGCGCCAGGAAGTCGGCCACGCCGAGCGAGTCCTGGACGGTGACCGCCGTGAGCGCGGTCATCCCGTGGACACCACAGGCCAGGAAGGTCTTGAGGTCGGCCTGGATGCCCGCCCCGCCCCCCGAGTCGGAGCCCGCGATGGTCAGCGCCGTGCTCGGTGTCACGCCCGGTGCGGGCGGCACGCCCGGCGCGGCTCGCGTTCCGGTCACGGCATGCGTCCCGGTCACGGCCCGACCACCGGCAGATAGACCTGACCGCCGCCGCGGGCGAACTCCTCCGACTTCGCCCGCATCCCGGCCTCGATCGCGTCCGGCGAGGTCAGCCCGTGTTCCTCGGCGTAGCGGCGGACGTCCTGAGTGATCTTCATGGAGCAGAACTTCGGCCCGCACATCGAGCAGAAGTGCGCGGTCTTCGCCGGTTCGGCGGGCAGCGTCTCGTCGTGGAACGAGCGGGCGGTGTCCGGATCGAGGGCGAGATTGAACTGGTCGATCCAGCGGAACTCGAACCGCGCCTTGGACAGCGCGTCGTCGCGTTCCTGCGCGTGCGGGTGGCCCTTGGCCAGATCGGCCGCGTGCGCGGCGATCTTGTAGGTGATCACCCCGGTCTTGACGTCGTCCCGGTTCGGCAGGCCGAGATGCTCCTTCGGCGTGACGTAACAGAGCATCGCCGTCCCGGCCTGCGCGATCATCGCCGCTCCGATCGCCGAGGTGATGTGGTCGTAGGCGGGCGCGATGTCGGTGGCGAGCGGCCCGAGCGTGTAGAACGGCGCCTCCCCGCACAGCTCCTCCTCAAGCCGCACGTTCTCGGCGATCTTGTGCATCGGAACGTGACCGGGCCCCTCGATCATCACCTGCACGTCGAGGGCCCTGGCCCGATGCGTGAGTTCGCCGAGCGTGCGCAGCTCCGCGAACTGCGCCTCGTCGTTGGCGTCGGCGATGGAGCCGGGCCGCAGACCGTCGCCGAGGGAGAAGGTGATGTCGTACCGCTGGAAGATCTCGCACAGTTCGTCGAAGCGGGTGTAGAGGAAGCTCTCCTCGTGGTGAGCCAGGCACCAGGCGGCCATGATCGAGCCGCCGCGCGAGACGATCCCGGTGACCCGTCGCGCGGTGAGCGGCACGTAGCGCAGCAGGACGCCCGCGTGCACGGTCATGTAGTCGACGCCCTGCTCGGCCTGCTCGATGACGGTGTCCCGATAGACCTCCCAGGACAGCCGCGTCGGATCGCCGCCGACCTTCTCCAACGCCTGATAGATCGGGACCGTCCCGATGGGCACCGGGGAGTTGCGCAGGATCCACTCGCGCGTCTCGTGGATGCGCCTGCCGGTGGACAGGTCCATCACGGTGTCGGCTCCCCACCGCGTGGCCCACACCATCTTGTCCACCTCGTCGGCGATCGACGAGGAGACGGCGGAGTTCCCGATGTTCGCGTTGATCTTGACGAGGAACCGCTTGCCGATGATCATCGGCTCCGACTCGGGGTGGCATCGGTTCGCCGGGATCACCGCCCGGCCTCGGGCGACCTCGTCGCGGACGAACTCGGCGGGCACGCTTTCCCGGGCGGCGATGTACTCCATCTCCTTGGTGATCACGCCTGCCTTCGCGAGACCCAGCTGGGTCTGGACCGTCCCCGCCGAGGCGGTGGCGGCCCGCTCGGCCGCCCACTCGGCACGCAGGGCACGCAGTCCCCGGTGCAGGTCGATGTCGGGCTCCTCGTGGGTGTACGGCCCCGAGGTGTCGTAGACGTCGAGATGCGAGCCGTCGGTGAGCGACACTCGTCGCCGCGGCACCTGGAGCCCTGACGGGGTGTCGAGGTAGATCTTGTGTGATCCGGCGATAGGGCCGGTGGTGACCGCCGAGGCACTTGTCTCCGCCGAGGCGGCGACACCGTCCGCCGAGGCACTTGTCTCCGCCGAGGCGGCGACACCGTCCGCCGAGGCACTCTTCTCCGCCGAGGTCTCCGCCCTGGACTCGGCAGGCGCCGACCGGCTCCGCGACTGTGCTGACGATCGACCCGTTGACTCTGCTGACGCCGACATGGCATCCCCTCCCTACGCCGGCATTACCCGGACAGGTTCGTGCGGTCGGCGGCACCGGACTCGACAAGGTCCAGCCGCCCTCTCAGCCCGCTTTCGGCGCGAGCTCCCGCGATGTGGAGTTATGAGGTTGCGCGTCGGAGGCTAGCCGGCCCGGGCGCCCGGCGTAAACCCCGACGACGCCGGAACCCCCGATGGCATGAGTGCCGGGCCCCGACATCCGGTGGGCCGCCCGCCGCTCAGGCCTGCGACGACGGGCGGCCGAGCAGGAGAATCCCGGCCCTGGCCGTCGAACGAGGAGCGCGGAGATTCGCGGCGAGGACGGCGAAGGTCACGGCGCCGCGCGGCGCCCCGGTGAACGCCGAGGCCGCCGATTCGGCGCGGGCGCCGACGCCGCGTCTCCGGAAGACCGGTATCCCGGCGCCGGACGGTGCGAGCCGCGTCAGCGCGAGTCCGCCACGAACTCGGCCCGCTCCTCGGCCGGATTCCAGGAGAGCCCCGGAACGCCCCACTCGTTGGCCTTGAGCATCCGCTTGGCCTCGCGCTTGTTCCGGCCGATCAGCCGATCGAGATAGAGGTAGCCGTCGAGGTGGTCGGTCTCGTGCTGGAGACAGCGGGCGAAGAATCCCGTGCCCTCGACGGAGACCGGTGCCCCGTGGCCGTCCTGGCCCGTCACCTTCGCCCAGTCGGCTCTGCCGGTCGGGAAGACCTCGCCGGGGACGGAGAGACAGCCTTCGAGGTCGTCCTCCGGATCGGGCATCGACTCGGGTCGCGCGGAGGTCTCCAACACGGGGTTGACCATGACTCCCCGGTACCAGTTCCCCTCGTCGTCATGGCAGTGATAGACGAAGAGCCTGCGGTCGTCACCGATCTGGTTGGCGGCCAGGCCGACGCCCTCGGCCGCCGCCATCGTCTCGAACATGTCCTCGATCAGCGCCCGCAGCTCGTCGTCGAAGGCCTCCACGGGACGAGTGGGCTGATGCAGGACCGGGTCGCCCGCGATCCGGATCGGATGAATCGCCATGTCGAGAGCTTAAAGGCTGTCCGGGGACCCTCCTTCGGGTGCGCAGGCCAGGGGACACGTCGAGTGGGGACGGCGCGGTGATCAGCGCGGCCGAGTCGCGCTCGGGTGCGAGACCACCTCGCGGGACTCGGCTCGATCTTCCCCGATGCGGTGGGCGACCCGTGATGTAATGAGGAGGGCTCGGACGGCGGTGATGCCGTCCGGTACCGCCCAGGCCGTGCCGGTGTCCCGGCGGGGTCCGGGCATCGGCGACACCCGTGTCGGCAGCGGGTGTCGTCAGCACGACGGCCGGTCGAGGGAAGAGGTCGATGCGCCATGGCCTGTCCGGATGACGACCGTCCGACCACAGGAGACGGTGTCCCCACCTCGGACGCCTGCTCCGAACGGCACCACCGCCGGTTCAGGCCACCGCCTGTTCGACCCGCCGTCCGCCCGCTGCCCGATCAAGGTCTTCCCCACCAGGACGTTTCCCACTCGGACGTCTCGGATCCGGACGTCTCGGACCCGGACGTACCGGGCTCCGACGTCCCCGACGTCCGAGCGCACGATATCCACGATCACGAGGCGAGGAGCCCGATGGAGGCCGCAGAGGCGTATCCGCCTGCCCCTCGGCGCGACGCCGAGCTGACCACGCGGGAACGTGCGATCCTGGCGTTCGAACGCCAGTGGTGGAAACAAGCGGGCACCAAGGAGCAGAAGATCCGCGAGTTGTTCGACATGTCGGCGACCCGCTACTTCCAGATCCTGAATGGACTGCTCGATCGCAAGGAAGCCTTACAGGCCGATCCGATGCTGGTCAAGCGGCTCCTCCGACAACGTGGCGGACGGGCGAGATCCCGAGCGGCCCGGCGACAGCGCCTCGACTTCACTGATCTCGGTTAGACGTTGAACACTGTGCAGCAGCATGCAGGAGGCCAGGGATGAGCAGCGTGGAGCCCTCCGGCTCGGCACGACCACTGCGGGGGGTCGCCTTCGGCCTGTTCGGCTTGGCCGCGATCGCGCTGGTCATCGGCGTGATGAGCCTGACCAGCGGCGAGAGCTCGCTCGCCGAGCAGAACAGCACGACCAGCGTGCCCGCCCCTCCCCCTGACCCGTCGACCGACGCCGCCGACCCCTCCCAGGGCGGTGTGGGCGGCTCCGGCGACGATGCCGAGGACGGCGACTCCGACGCGGCCGACGACGCCGATGGGTCCGGCGAGGGCACCGACGCGGGCGGGGACGACGGCTCCGACGGCGGCGACGCCGAGCTGGGCTCGCCCTCCACGGACACCCCACTGCGCATCTTCAACAACAGCACCATCCGAGGCCTCGCCGCCGACGCGGCCGAGGACTTCGAGGGCGCGGGCTGGGAGGTCGCCGAGGTGGAGAACTACTCGGCCGGGATCATCGAGACCACCACCGCCTACTACCGCCCCGGCACCGCGGAGGAGGGTGCGGCGGGCGAGATCGGCAGCGCCTTCGGCATCCGGGTGGAACCCCGTTTCGACGGCATCGCCGATCTCGGACCCGGCGTGATCCTCATCGTCACCAACGATTACGGCTCCACGGAGGTCGATCCGAAGTAGGCGCCGAGCGCGCGGCCGGGGCGTCCCCTCCGCATGACGGTGGTCCGACCCCCGTGGGAGAAGGACCCGGCCACGCCGCGCGTCCCTCTCGTCGTGAATCCGGATGTGAAAGAGCCCGCCTCACCGAGGGGGCGGGGTGAGACGGGCCCCCGCAGGCTACCCCGATCGGAGTAAGTCCGCATCACCCGTGCAGCCCATGTGATCAGGCCGTTCGGCGCATCGGATCGGCTTATCCTGACGGTTGCCCTGCCCGGTACGGCGACGCACGGGGGTGTCCGATGGCCGTCACCGACGACGCGATAGCCCGACTGCGCGAGATGATCCAGCGCGGGGAGCTGGTCCCCGGCGCCCGCCTTCCGCCGGAGGCCGAGCTCGCCGAGGGCCTGGGCCTGTCTCGCAACTCCCTGCGGGAGGCGATACGAGCCCTGGCGCTGGTACACATCCTCGACGTCCGGCAGGGCAGCGGCACCTACGTCGCCAGCCTGCGGGCCGAGGAGCTGCTCGACTCGCTGGCCTTCGCGCTGGAGATGTACCGGGACCACGACTCGGCCCTGGAGGTGCTTCAGGTACGCCGCATCCTCGAACCCGAGGCGACCGCGATGACCTCGACCCGGATGACGCCGCCCGTGCTGCACCGGCTGCGCACGCTGTGCTCGTCCATCCGGCCCGACGACCCCGTGCCCGACCTCGTGCGTCATGAGCTCGACTTCCATCACGAGATCGCCAGGACGGCGGGCAACGCCTATCTGGGCAGCCTGCTGGCGGCACTGCACAGTCCGACGGTCGACGCGAGCCTCTGGCGTCGGCTGGCGCAGGACGGTAAGACAGGGGAGACGCTCGACGAGCATCGGCTGATCGTGGACGCGCTGGCGGCAGGCAAGGCCGAGCTCGCCCGCTATCACGCCCGTACCCATCTGACGCACATCGAGCAGGCGCTGCGCGGGTCGGCCGAGGACGAAGCCGGCCCCGACGCCCGCGGTGAGGGGCAGCGCCATGGCAGACCCGCGTGACCTGGTGATCGGCGTCGACATCGGCGGCACCTCGACGACGGCGGTGCTCGCCTCGGCCGACGGCCGTCGACACGCCTGGGCGAACGGCGAGGGCGCGAACCCGAACGCCCACCCCGTCGACGTGGCGACGGCACGACTCACCGAGGTGCTGCGGGAGCTGCTCACCGACGTCGACGCCGGTCGAGTGTCGACGGGGGTGCTCGGCATGGCGGGTGTCTCGCGGTTGAGCGATCCGGCGGTCGACACGGCGTTCCAGCAGGCGTGGGCGGCCGCCGCGGGCCCGGCGGCGCGGCTGCGGGTCCTCAGCGACGTGGAGACGGCTTTCGCCGCCGGGACGCCCGCGGCCACGGGCGTGGTGCTCATCGCGGGCACCGGAGCGATCGCCGCCCGCATCGAGAGGAACGCCCTGCACAGGATCTCGGGCGGACACGGCTGGCTGCTCGGCGACGAGGGCTCCGCGTTCTGGCTGGGTCGGGAGGCGGTCCGCCATACGCTGCGGGCCGTGGAGGGCGCCGACCGGCCGGGCGAGCTGACGGACTCGGTACTCGACGCGGCGCTGGGAGCCGGCTCGGCCTTCCTCGACGGGTCGAGGACCGACGGCGAGACCCGTCGCAGGCTGATCGCCTCGGTCAACTCCGCGCCGCCGGTCCGGCTGGCCGAGTACGCGCCGCTGGTCAGCGCGGCCTGCCTGGCCGGCGATCCCGCGGCGAGGAAGATCGTGCGCCGGGGCGCCACCGAGCTCGCGACACTCGTCCGTCGGTTGCGGACCTCGGACGACACGAGTCCGGTGATCCTGGCGGGCAGCCTGCTCACCTCGGGCAGTCCGCTCGAGGCCGAGGTGCGGGCCGAGCTGGCGGACTCGGCGGACGTGCTGTCCGAGGCCTGGGTCGACGGGGCGCCGGACGCGGCCACCGGAGCGGCCTGGCTCGCCGTCGCGGCGACGATCGACGATCCGACGACCGCTCGGCAGGTCCACCGCAGGCTGACGGAGCGGCGGACCTCGGTCGGCGGGGCGCCGCCCGAGGCGTGGGCAGGCGACACGGCGGCATCGGCATCGACCGGAACGCGGGCCGCCCGAGCCGCAGGCGCGAGGGCATCGCGCGCCCAGGCGCCGCCGCCGGCCGCCCCCGTCTCGCCCTGAACCGCGGCTCGCCCCCTGAACCCTCCGGCCCAGCCTGCACCCGTCGCGTCCTGATCCGTCTCGCCTGCCGACCTCGGGCCCCGTCACGGGCCGCGCCGGGATTCGCGAAGGAGCCGAGGGCCGTGCCGTCGACGGGCTTCGGGGCAGCGGCGGCGGGTCCGCAGGCGGTGACGCGCCGCCCGCTGCCCGGCAGGCCCGGATGCGGGCAGCCAGCGCGGCGGCGTGTCCGCGAGGCTCCGCTCCGGCACCGTCCCACCACCCCGTCAGGCACGGCGTCACCGCCGCCAGGCGGACTACGACGAGACGCTGCGCTCCTGTCTCCGCAGGGCACGGAGACTCCAGAGGCCGTGCAGCGCCAGCAGCGGCTTGGCGAGCAGCCATTCACCGGGACGGCAGTAGGCCGCGCGCACCAGTCGCTCGGCGAGATCCGGCCGCAGGCGCCGCAGGTAGGCGCGGGCCTTGAGCGCGTGTGCGGGCTGCGAGACGATCTTGATGTGGTCGGCCTCCTCCAGCAGCGGAATGCAGTTGGTGATGTTCTCCCACGTCGTCGCGCTCCGGTCCTCCAACAGCACCGTGCCGCCGAACCTCAGCACCGACGTCGCGTAGTCGGCCATCACCTTCGCCTCCGAGACGGCGCCGCCCACCGCACCGCCGCTGAAGATCACCTGCGGATTCCGGGCGCCACTGACGGATCGAATCCCGGCACGGACTCGCCATCGGTTCACGACGTTGGCCGTGGGCTGCGGATTCCGGTACCCGAGGACGACCGCGACCACGCGCTCGGCACCGTCCGCGTCGTCGGCCACCTGGGTTCGCGACCATCGGCGGTTGAGCCGTTCGCCCCAGATCAGGACGGCGGCCCCGACGATCGCGGGCACGACGCCTCGCCACCGGGGATGCCGCCCCGAACGCCGTGAGCGACGCGACCGGACCGAGTCGGTCCGCTCCGCCCGCCCGACTCGCCGAGGGCGGCGATGCGCGACCACCGGGGAGTGCCGCTCGATCACGGGGCGCCGCCCGACGACGGCTCGGGAGCCGCCATCCCACCCGACGACGCCTCGCCCTGCGACGTCCCGGACTGCGACGAGTCCGGTGCAGAGCCGCCTCGGGTCTGCCCCAGGGACGGTCCGGCGGCGTCTCCGGTCTCCCGCCGGTCGCGCGCCCCCGCCTCGGCCGAGGCGCTCTCGTCCGGCCCCGCCCCACTCGACACGGCCTCACTCGACACGGCCCGGTCCGAACCGGCGGTGTTCATCTCGTCGGTGTTCACCCCGTCCGTGTTCACCCCGTCCGTGTTCATCCCGGACCGGGCGGTCGCCTCGGCCGGCGTGTCGGCGGTCCGCTCCCCCGGCTGCTCGTCCGTCCTCGGATGGCGGAGCCCCGGATGCCCCGGCGGCAGCGACTTCCGCAGCACGGCCCAGCTCACCGCGAGACACAACGTGACCAGCGGGAGGCTCAACGCGGCCCTGGCGATGACCAGCGCCCCGGCCTGCTCGGCGAGCCACAGCGGCAGGAACACCGCGAGCCTGGTCAGATACTGGCCGACCCACACCCAGCTGGACCGCCCGTAGGCACGCAGCAGGTCGGTGTCCCGCCGCCAGCGCATCCGCTGCCCCAGCAGGACGCCCACGATCACGCCCAGGAGGGGACGTCGCACGAGGATGCTCAGCGCCCAGACCAGCGCGCTTCCCGCGTTCGAGAGCAGCTGCACAAGGAAGTAGTCGACGGCCCGTCCGGTGTACAGCGCCACCGCCGCCGCGACGGCGACGCCGAGCATCCCGAGCAGGGCGGCCACCGGCCGGTGACCTCGACGTAGTCGGAGCAGGGCGACCACGAGCCCCGCCAGCAGCGCGGCGCCCGCACCGATCGGAACCGAGCCGTCCCCCAGCCACCAGCCCAGGACGAAGACCAACGGCGGGACCGAGGCGTCGGCAGCACCACGCCTGCCGCCCAGTAACCGGGGCAACGAGTCCGCATCGGCTGCCGGGACCCGTTCCGCCCTCCCGCGCTCCTCCAGCTGTTCCGTCACGCCACCAGCCTGCCCGATGCGGGCGTCGGCCGGCGGCATCGGCCTGTGGCTCTCACCACGCCCGCTCCGACTCGTCCTGGGCAGCCAGCTCGGCGAGCCGCTGCTCGACCTCGGCGCGGATCGGCGAACTGCTGCCGTGCACGAGCGCGAGGGCCTGTTCCCAGCGGAACCTCGCCGAACAGACGTCCCCGTCGCGCAGGTGCACCTCGCCGAGGTGGCTCAACGCCTTCGCCTCCTGCACCGACGCCCCGCAGGACACCGCGACGGAACGGGCCCGCCGGGCGAAGTCCTCCGCCGCCTGCCAGTCGGCCAGCTCGGCGGCCAGTTCGCTCAGGTTGTTCAGGACCACCGCCTCGTTGGCGGGCTCGTCGATGCGCCGATACAGGTCGAGCACCGCCAGACAGCGCTCGTAGGCACGCTCGGTCCGGCCGCACGACTGGTCGATCATCGCGAGGTTGTTCAACGACATCGCCTGCCCGGTGAGGTCGCCGAGGCGCCGGTACAGGGCGACCGCGCGTTCGCCGCCGCGTCTGGCCTCCTCATAACGCCCCAGCCTGGTCTGCGCGGTGAACACGCTGCTCACCGTGGGGGCCAGGATCACGGGGTCGCCGATCTCCTCGGCGATCGCCAGCGCCTCCATCGCATGCCCGAGCGCCTCCTCGGGCTGCGCCGAGCGGTAGAGGTCGACGTTGACACGACAGCGCAGCATCAGGCACTGCCCGAGTCTGTCCCGCGCTGTCCGGGCGGCGGCGAGTCCCTGATCGAACAGCTCGGTCGACTCGTCCAGCAGATGCCGGAACAGCACATAGGGCGCCGCTGCCCAGGCGATCCGCCAGGCCGACTCGTACCGGTCCTGCCGTACCGCGGTCCTGGCCGCGTGCAACAGGTTCGTCCATTCGGCGTCGAACCAGGCCACCGCCTGCTCCGTGGTGTTCAGCGGGGGCGGCTCGCCGTCCCAGTCCGATGACGGACTCCCCGGCATGGGGCGGATCAGATCGCGCCCCCGCTCCGCCGCCGCCAGGTAGAAGTCGACGAGCGCCTCCGCGGCGGCCTCGCGTTCCGCGGGCGCCAGTTCGTCGGCGGCGAGCTGCCTGGCGTAGAGCCGGATCAGATCGTGGGTGCCGAACCGGCCGTCGCCCAGCGCCGACATCAGGTGAACCGACTCCAAGACGTGGAGCTGCTCGGCGACCGAGGCCGACGACGTTCCCGCCATCGCGGCCAGCACGGATCTGCTCATCTCGACGCCGGGATGCACACCGACGAGTCGGAAGAGCCTGGCCGCCTCCGGTGCCAGCCTGCGGTAGGTCAACTCGAACGCGCCCCGGACGCTGATCTGCGAATCGCCCGCCCGCAGCGCGCCGAGACGGCGTCGCTCGTCGGCGAGCTCGTCGATCAGCTCGCCGACCGTCAGGCCCGGATCGCCCGCCAGTCGCGCCGCGGTGATCCGCAGGGCGAGCGGCAGGTTCCCACACAGGTCGGCCAGTCGATCCCGCTCCGACTGCGTCAACACGACGTCGCCGACCACCCGGCTGACGAGTTCCCCCGCCTGGGCGGCGGGCAGCGGACCCAGCCGGATCAGTCGGGCCCCGTTGGTGACCAGCAGGCCGTCCAGCATCCGTCGACTCGTGATCAGGACCGTGCAGGACTGCGCCGCCGGAAGGAGCGGCTGCACCTGCTGGTGATCGACCGCGTCGTCGAGCACCACGAGCATCCGCCGCTTCGCGGTGATCGACCGGTAGAGCGCCACGCGCTCGGTGAGACCCGCCGGGATCTGGTCGGCCGTCTGACCGAGCCCGATCAAGAACTGCCGCAGCACGTCGGCGGGCGCCGCGGGCTGCTCGTCGGGATCGACGCCGCGGAGCGACGCGAAGAGCTGACCGTCGGGGAACTCCGCGGTAGGCGCGGTGCTCGCGCGATGCGCCCAGGTGACGGCGAGCGCGCTCTTACCGAGACCCGCCACGCCGCTGACCACGGCGATCCGCGAGCCGACGTCGTGGTGCCTGCTCGGCAGCAGCGAGTCCAGGACGGCCAGCTCGCTCTCCCGTCCGACGAAGCCCCCGATCTGCGGCGGGAGCTGGGCCGGGATCACCGCGAGGCTCGGGGCGAGAGCCGGCCGATCGATGTCGGCGGGATCGTCCGCGTCGACCTGCTCCTCGCTCCGCGCCGCGTCGTCGGCCACCGGATCGTCGCGGAGGATGCGCTGGTAGGTGTTCTGCAACTGGGGTGAGGGATCGACGCCGAACTCGTCGGCCAGCCGTTCGCGAAGCTCGTGGTAGCGCCGCAGCGCATCAGCCCGCCGGCCGCTGCGATAGAGCACGACCATGAGGTGGTCGGTCAGGCGTTCCCGCAGCGGATGCTGGGTGACGAGTTCATTGAGTTCGGCGAGGAGATCGGAGCCCACGCCGACGGCCAGCTCCGCCTCGATCCGATCCTCGACCAGGCCGAGCCGGAACTCCTCGATCGACATCGAGGTCGCACGCAACAGCGGCAGGCTCTCCATCTCGGCGAGCGCGGGGCCGCGCCACAGCCGCAGCGCCGCCCGCAGCACGACGATCCGCGCGGTCCCCGTCGTCTCGCCCGCGCTCCGCGCCAGTTCCCGAGCCCGGTGCAGGTCGATGCGATCAGGATCGGTCCGCAACAGATAGCCGGGCGATCTGGTCACGATCTCGACGTCGTCGCCTGCCGCCGCGGCGCCGCCGATCAGTTTACGGAGTCGTGACACGTAGCCCTGCAAGATCGTCCGCACGCTCGCGGGCGGGTCCCCGGTCCAGAGCACTCTGATGATGCGGTCCACCGAGACGACCTGGTTGGCGTTGAGGGTGAGCAGGGCCAGCAACCGGCGCATCGCAGGACTGCCCAGCACGATGGGCGTGCCGGAGCTGAGCACTTCGAAGACCCCGAGCAGGCGGAACTCCAGGCCGTAGCCGGCGGCAGGCATCGTCCGAATGTCCATGGACGACCTGCCTCCTCGACCTGGCTCGACCGGCGCCGTTCGCCGCGCACCGCCAACGTAGATCGTGGTCGCCGGGTTCGGACCGGAAACCCGGAATCCTGTCGCGGACCGGCCGAGGCGCGATCAGGGTGCCGAGGACCATGAGACGTAGGCGGGCCCGTTCTCCAGCGGACCGCTATTCACCCGTTAGAGAAAGGCTACTGTCGTGTCCCGCGCGCCCGGCGTCGCGGCGCCGGGCACTGGCAGCGCAGGGAGGGGATCGTGACGGCAGCACAGCCCACCGTGGTGGACCGTGCGGCAGGCTGTCTGCTGGCAGGCGCCATGGGCGACTCGCTCGGTGCTCCAGTGGAGTTCTCTCGTCTCTCCGAGATCCACCGCGCCTACGGCCCGGAGGGCATCGTCGAGCTGCCCAAACCCGCCTTGATCACCGACGACACCCAGCTCACCCTCTTCACAGCCGAGGGCTACATCAGCGCGTGGGTGCGCGGCAAGCATCTCCAGACCTGGAACCCGGCGCATGAGGTGTGGCTGGCGTATCGGCGCTGGCTGTCCACGCAGCAGGGCAAGGGCCCGGGGGAGAGCCCCACCGGGCTGCTGGCCGAACGCAGGCTCTACGCCAACCGCTCCCCCGGCCTGGCGACGCTGCGGGCACTGGCCAACGATCAGCCGCCCACCGACGACGTCCAGTACGAGACCGCCAACGGCTGCGGCGGCGTGGTGCGCACGGCACCCGCAGGCTTCGCCCCGACGGGCGAACTCGCCTACCGGATGGGCTGCCAGTTCGCCGCGTTGACCCACGGCCACCCGGAAGGCTGGGCGCCCGCGGGAGCGCTGGCACTGCTGGTACACCTGCTGGCCGTCCGCCGCCGCTCCCTCGGCGAGGCGGTGGACCAGGTGACCGGCCGTGTACTTCGCGACGATCCGACCACCGCGAGCCTGCTGGCCGCCGCCGCCCGCGCGGCCGACCGGGACAACGAGGACGCACGAGCGGCCAGGGAGGCACGGGCGTTCGGCAGGCCCCCGCACACCGGCGGACCCTCGTCCGACTCCATCGCCGAACTCGGTGCCGGCTGGGTGGCCCCGGAGACCCTGGCCATCGCGGTGTACGCGGCGCTGACCCATCGCAAGTCGGCCCAGTTTCCCGACGCGCTGCGGTTGGCGGCGAACCATTCCGGCGACAGCGACTCGACGGCGGCGCTGACCGGCAACATCCTCGGCGCTCTACACGGCACCGCCGTACTGCCCAAGCCGTGGCTGGCCCGGCTCGAACTCGCCGATGTGATCGCCGACATCGGTTACGACCTCGGCGCGACCTGCGCGGGCGAGGAGTTCGAGGAGGGCCGCTACCTGGTGGCCTGATCGGGATCACGACGGCCGGGCGGCCTGTCGCGGCGCCGAACGTCGTCCGCCGCGCCGGCGTCAGGTCGCCGACGATCGACACCGCCCCGCGCCGAGGGTGTCGGGGTCGCGTCGGG
Organism: Actinoalloteichus hoggarensis; assembly: GCF_002234535.1. Taxonomy (NCBI): domain Bacteria; kingdom Bacillati; phylum Actinomycetota; class Actinomycetes; order Pseudonocardiales; family Pseudonocardiaceae; genus Actinoalloteichus; species Actinoalloteichus hoggarensis. Next base: position 400,628 of record NZ_CP022521.1, on the reverse strand, counting down.
GCCGGAGTCCCGCCGAGGAATCACCCGCACCTCGCCAGTCTCGACGACGGCTCGGACGGACGTGGCCCCGTCTCGCGCGGGCCGCCGCGGGCGGTGACGGCGCGGGCGGTGCGGTTCGCCCGTCCTGGCACGAATCGCACCGCCCGCCGTCCGCCGTCGTCAGCGCTGAACCGGGATGAAACTCCGGTCGGCGATGAACGTCGGCCGAGGCGCCGCAGCCGCGTAGGGATCGTGCAGCCGGTTCTCCACGCTGTTGAACACCAGGAAGATGTTCGAGCGGGGGAACGGGGTGATGTTGTTGCCCGAGCCGTGCATCGAGTTCGAGTCGAACATCAACGCCGAGCCCGCCGAGCCGGTGAACTGCTCGATGCCGTGCTCGGCCGCCAGCCTGGTGATGCTGTCCTCGTCCGGAACGCCGATCTCCTGTTCCTTGAGCGAGGCCTTGTAGTTGTCCTCCGGGGTCGCGCCGACGCAGGACACGAACGTCCGATGCGCGCCCGGCATGAGCATCAGCCCGCCGTTGAACGGATAGTTGTCGGTGAGCGCGATGGACATGCTGACCGCACGCATCCGCGGCATCCCGTCCTCGGCGTGCCAGGTCTCGAAGTCCGAGTGCCAGTAGAAGCCCTTGCCCTTGTACCCGGGCATGAAGTTGACCCGACTCTGATGGATGTAGACGTCGGAGCCGACGATCTGCCTGGCACGGTCGAGCACCCGCTCGTCGGCGGCGAGTCTGCCGATCGCCTCGCTGATCTTGTGGACCTCGAAGATCGACCTGACCTCGTCGGACGCCTTCTCCACGATGGTCCGCTCATCCGCCTTGACCTCGGCGTCGCTGGAGAGCCGCTGCAATTCCTGCCAGAACTGCTGCACCTCGGCCGGCGTGAGCAGACCCTCGACGGTCAGGAAGCCCTTCTCGTCATAGCTCGCCAAGGTCTGTCGGTCGATCGGGCCGGACGACACACCCGGCCACACCACCGGGTCCTGGCGGCGGATGAGGGAGGGCTCGGTACCCACCCGGGTGGGGTAGAGGTCCCCGGTCTCGACGTCGACGACAGTCATGCGCTCTCCAATCTCCGTGGCGAATTGCCGATAGGGGTCCGCGCCTCGCGGGCGAACCGCTCTCTTGGTTCGTGGTGGGAGTAAGCCTCGGGTCCGCGGCATGTCCGGTGTCTCCTACCGGATCTCATACCCTCCGGAATCTGTGGGCAATCGCCTCCAACAATGGTCGGATGTGTGGGGTCGGTGGTCGTCGAGCGCTCAGGCGGTCTCGACGATCAACGGGTAGACGCCGTCGGCGTCGTGCACCTCGGCACCGGTGACCGGCGGGTTGAAGACGCACACCGTCTTGATGTCGGTCTCGGCGCGAACCTGGTGCCGTTCATTGCCGTCGAGCAGGTACAGCGTGCCCGGAGCCAGCGGGTAGACCTCGCCGGTCTCCTTGTCCGTCAGCTCGCCGCGTCCCTCCGTGACGAAGACCGCCTCGACGTGGTTGGCGTACCAGAAGTCGTTCACCGTGCCCGCGTAGATGGTGGTCTCGTGGACCGAGAAGCCCACGCCCTCCTTCGCGAGGACGATGCGCTTGCTGCGCCAGTTCGGCGTCTTGACGTCTCGCTCCGTGTCCTCGATCTCACCTAGCGAACGAACGATCACGTGGTCACTCCTAGCACTCGATTCACATCAGATCAACGAGGTGGCGGCCGGTCAGCCGGCCTTGCCGCACACGGAGCGGACCGCGTCGGTGACGATCGACAGGCCGCGCTCCACCTCTTCGTCGGTGACCGTGAGCGGCGGCATCAGCTTCGCCACCTCGCTCTCCGGCCCGGAGGTCTCCATCAGCATCCCGCGCTCGAAGGCGGCGCGGCAGACCTGCCCGGCCTGCTCGGGGACGTCGAAGGCGAGTCCCCTGGCAAGGCCCCGGCCGCGGGCCTCCACGCCGGGAGTCGACTCGGCGATGCTCTCGAGCGCACGGCCGATGTGCTCGCCCTTGGCGCGGGTGCCCTTCTCCAACAGGTCGCTGGTCCAGTACTCCTGCAAGGCCGCGGCGGCGGTGATGAACGCCGGGTTGTTGCCGCGGAACGTGCCGTTGTGCTCCCCCGGCTCCCAGACGTCCAGCTCAGGGCGCAGCAGGGTCAACGCCATGGGCAGGCCGTACCCGCCGATGGACTTCGACAGGCAGACGATGTCCGGGACGATCCCGGCCGCCTCGAAGCTGAAGAAGGGCCCCGTGCGCCCGCAGCCCATCTGCACGTCGTCGACGATGAGCAGCATCTCGTGGCGCTTGCACAGTTCGGCCAGCGCGCGCAGCCACTCCGGCCGTGCGACGTTGATGCCGCCCTCGCCCTGCACGGTCTCGACGATCACGGCGGCGGGCTCGTTCAGGCCGGAGCCGCTGTCCTCCAGCAGACGTTCGAACCACAGGAAGTCGGGCGTCCGCCCGTCGAGGAAGTTGTCGTAGGGCATCGGCGTCGCATGAACGAGCGGGATGCCCGCACCCCCGCGCTTCATCGAGTTGCCGGTCACCGACAGGGCGCCCAGCGTCATGCCGTGGAAGGCGTTCGTGAAGTTGATGATGGACTCGCGCCCGGTCACCTTGCGCACCAGCTTCAGCGCCGACTCGACCGAGTTGGCGCCGGTCGGGCCAGGGAACTGCACCTTGTAGTCCAGCCCGCGCGGCGACAGCACGACGTCGCGGAAGGTGGTCAGGAAGTCGCGTTTGGCCACGGTCCCCATGTCCAGGGCGTGGGTGACCCCGTCGCGCTCCAGATAGTCGATCAGCGCGCGTTTCAAGATCGGGTTGTTGTGCCCGTAGTTCAGCGCTCCCGCGCCCGCGAAGAAGTCCAGATACGGCTTGCCGTCGGCGTCGTACAACCAGGTTCCGCTCGCCCGGTCGAAGACCGTCGGCCAGCTCCTCGAATAGCTGCGAACCTCGGATTCCAAGGTTTCGAAGACGTTCACGATACTCCGTCCGATCTCTGGTCAACAATTGACGACCGAATGCGACGACACGCCGACCGAGAACGGATCGATCCCCGACGATGCGCAGCAACGTCACCCCGGCCGAGGCGCCCGTCTCACCGAGCGCGAGAAGCCTGGCTTCGAAATGAATTCATAAATTGGGTGGGACGGCCACGAACGGGCCGATGCGATAAAGATCTTCGGCGGCGTGGCCTGCCGGGAACAGCTCGGCGGCGAAGAGATCGCGCCGCTCGATCGTGGTGGCCCGGTCGCGGGCCAGGCCGGTGAAGAGCCGGATGGAAGCCGCGTTGTCGGCGGTGATCGTGGTCTCGACGAAGCGCACTCCGGCAGGCGCCACCCGGTCGACCAGGGTCGACAACATGCGACCCGCCAGACCTTGACCTCGAAGTTCGGCGTCGACGGCGACCTGCCAGACCATGAGGACCTCCGGCGCGTCCGGCCTGCGGTACCCGGTCACGAATCCGCCGACGCGATCCCCCGTCCGTGCCACCACCGAGGTGGCCGCGAAGTCTCGACCCCACAGCACGTAGGCATAGGAGGAGTTCAGATCCAGCGAGCCGGAATCACGCGCGATTCGCCACATTGCCGCGCCGTCAGCCTGTGTCGGCGCCTCGATCATCACGCGCGCCCCTGACCCGCTTTCATCACTTGGTCGTGCTTGATGAGCCTTGGTCATGATGAGTCAACGTAACAGAGCCACTGAAAAGTGCGAGGTCAACGACCCACAGGCCACCCATCTACCAGGGGATTCACAAATACCCCGGTGACAAGCACAACAAAAAGCTTGCCCCCGACGTCGGACCGGTGTTAATAGCACACTACAGAATCGCACTCACAGGCACCCCCCGCAACAGGAGCCTCAGGCGACGGCGACGTCGATCTCGGCAAGCTCGGCATCGGTCAACGGCGGCGCCGTCAACGCACCGACATTCTGGTCCAGCTGGGCGGCCGAACTGGCTCCGACCAGCGCGGACGTCACTCGCGAATCGCGCAGCACCCAGCTCAGGGCGAGCTGGGCGAGCGTCTGCCCACGCCCGACGGCCACCTCGTTCAGCCTGCGCAGCGGGGCAAGCTGCTCCTCGGTCAGCTGCTCGGCCGACAGCGTGCCGCCCCGCGCCGCTCGCGAGTCGGCGGGCACGCCTGCCAGGTAGCGGTCCGTGAGCAGACCCTGCGCCAGGGGCGAGAAGACGACGCAGCCTGCCCCCAGCTCACCGAGCGTAGGCAGCAGCTCGGACTCGATCCCTCGATTCAGGATCGAGTACGAGGGCTGATGGACGAGAAGCGGGACACCGGCCCGCCGCAGGATGTCGGCGGCCTCCCGAGTGGCCGCCGCCGAATAGTTCGAGATGCCGACATACAGGGCCTTGCCCCGCTGGTGCGCCGAGATCAACGCGCCGATCGTCTCGTCCAGCGGAGTCTCGGGATCGAGACGATGGGAGTAGAAGACGTCGACGTAGTCGAGTCCCATCCGGCCCAGCGACTGATCGAGGGAGGCCAGCAGGTACTTTCGCGAACCGCCGACGCCGTAGGGCCCCGGCCACATGTCGTAACCCGCCTTGGTCGAGACGATCAGCTCGTCTCGGTACGGGGCGAGATCGTCGGCCAGCAGCCTGCCGAAGGTCTGCTCCGCCGAGCCGTAGGGCGGCCCGTAGTTGTTCGCCAGGTCGAAATGCGTGATGCCCAGATCGAAGGCGCGTCGGGCGACCGCGCGAGCCGCCTCGTAAGGACGTTCGCCGCCGAAGTTCTGCCACAGGCCCAGCGAGAGGGCGGGCAGTCGCAGCCCGCTGGCACCGGTGCGCCGGTAGGCCATGCCCTCATACCGACCGGGCGCCGCGCGATAGGACATCGGCGTTCCTCTCACTTCGACGGCACGGGGAGCAGAACAGCGTGGTTCTACCACGGCGAGAGCGAACCCGTCGTCATGAATCGATCATGATCAGGCATGGTCGACCGCCACACCGGGTCGACCCTCGATGACGCGATCGGCGGCGGCGACGACACGCGAGCCGGAATCGAGACCGCGACGGCCCCGCGGAGACGTCCACCGGGGCCGTTCGTGCTGGTCATGCCTGGAGCCGACGAGGGGGCTCGAACCCCTGACCTCTTGTTTACAAGACAAGTGCTCTGCCAGTTGAGCTACGTCGGCATGCCGCCGATGACGGCGGTCGCCTCACATCGTAGGACGCCGGGGCGGCGGCGCCCCACCTGCCCGTCGGCGACACGCGGTACGAGCCCCGGGGCCGTCGACCCGCAGGAGTGAGTCCGCGGTCACCCGGACGACGGGAACAAGGCCGGCTGACCTGTGTGTTCCCCCTCGAAGCCTAGCGTGAAGACGAGGTCCTCTCGAGTTCTGGATCAACACTTCACACCGACGACGTAAACGTGTCCAAGGCCACTGTCGACCACCTGCAACGGGCACGGCGTCCACGCCGATGACTCGGGCGGCTCCCCGTCACGCACGCAGGGGCCGCCCGGAGGATCCGACGTCAGCGGCGACCAGTCAGGAGACTCCCGACCACGACAGACACCCAGCCGACGTCGATCAAGAGACGGTGTAGCAAGACAAGGAGGCAGGCCCGTGGGTCTCGCCCAGCGGGCTCGTGACGTACTGCGCCGGAGGAACACGGCGCCTGCGACGAGCGAGCACGACGTCCAGTACGGGCCCGCCCTTCCCGCCATCCCGACCATCCATCTGGTCCTGGACCTCGCCCTGCGCATCGGCGAGGTCCAGATGGCCAGCGGCGCGGGCGCCGCCGACGCCACGGCGACGATCCTGGCCGTCACCAACGCCTACGGCCTGCCGCACTGCGAGGTCGACGTCATCTACACCTCGATCACCGTGTGCTGCCACCTCGGCGTCGACCAGGCGCCGGTCACGACGCTGCGGGTCGTGCGCAGCCGCTCGATGGACTACAGCAGGCTCTCCGCGACCGAGGACCTCGTCCGGCAGATCGCCTCGGGTGAGATCAGTGTCGGCGACGCGCACACCGAGCTCCAGCGGATCACCACCGCGCGGCACCCCTACCCGCGCTGGGTCTCGACGCTGGCCTGGGGCGGCATGGCCGCCTCCATCGCGGTGCTCATCGGCGCCGGGCCGTTCCTGGTGATTCTCGCCGCCCTGATCACCGTGGTGATCGACCAGGTGGGCAGGCTCCTCAATCGCCGGGCGCTGCCGTTCTTCTTCCAACAGATCGTCGGAGGGGCCATCGCCACCGGAGCCGCGATGGCGGTCTACGAATCCGATCTGCTCGGCGACGCCACCACGTCGCTGGCGGTGGGAGCGAACCTCGTCGTGCTGCTGTCCGGGCTGTCGGTCGTCGGTGTCGCTCAGGACGCGGTGAGCGGATACAACGTCACGGCCACCGGCCGGGCGGGCGAGACGCTGCTGATGACCGCGGGCCTGGTGACCGGCGTGGTGCTCGCGCTGCGGGTGGGCGTCGCGCTGGGCGCCTCCGAGGCGGAGGTCGCCGAGCGCCTGCCACCGGTGGCGGGCGAGGTCCCGCTGATGATGATCGCCGCCGCGACGACCGCCGCCTGCTTCGCCCTCGCCAGTTACGCGCCGCGACGCACGCTGCTCGTCGCCGCGGGCGCGGGCGCGATCGGACAGGCCGCCTACAGCGGGTTGATCCTGTCCACCCTGGTGGGTCCGATCCCCGCCGCGGCGGGCGCCGCCGCCGTGATCGGCTTCTGCGGCGGCATCCTCAGCAGGCGGCTGCGCGTCCCCGCGCTCGTCATCGTCGTCTCCGGGATCGCGCCGCTCCTGCCGGGACTGTCCACCTACCGCGCGCTCTACCAGCTCGCGGCGGAGAACGACGTGGCCAGCGCCCTGCCCGACCTGGTCATGGCGGCGGGCGTCGCGCTGGCGCTGGGCGCCGGGGTGGTGCTCGGCGAGTTCTTGGCCCACCCGGTCCAGCGCGGGCTCAGCAGACTGGAGCGGCGGCTCGCCGGGCCGAGGATGTCGGGGCCGTTGAACCCGACGCCTCGCCGACTCGAATGAGCAGACGTTCCACCAGGCGGAGCAACTGGTTACTCAGCGGAATGTGACGAGGACAACTCGATCAGCTCGCCCCGCCGGAAGCGGCTAGCCTCGTCCACACAGCTCTCACTCACGGAGCGTCCGCGCAGCGTCGCCGGTCCCGTGTCAGCCGGGCACGGCAATCGCTCCCCTGGACCGAGGAGGCGAACGGTGAGCAGCGCGAGCAGCACCTCTCCACTCGCGGATTTCATCGTTGTCGCGAACCGTCTTCCGGTGGATCTCGAAGAAGCCGAGGACGGCACGCAGCGATGGCGGCACAGCCCAGGCGGGCTGGTCAGCGCGTTGGAGCCCTTCCTGCGGGCCAGACGCGGCGCCTGGGTCGGCTGGCCGGGCGTCGCCGACGTCGACGTCGAGCCCTTCGAGGCCGCCGACAAGTACCTGCACCCGGTGTCGCTCAGTTCTGCCGAGTTCCGCGACTACTACGAGGGGTTCTCCAACGCCACGCTCTGGCCGCTGTACCACGATGTGGTGGCGCCGCCGGTGTTCGACCGCTCCTGGTGGGAATCATACGTTCGAGTGAATCACCGGTTCGCCGAGAGCTGTGCCGAGGTCGCGGCCGAAGGCGCGACCGTCTGGATTCAGGACTATCAGCTCCAGCTCGTGCCCGCGATGCTTCGCGACCTGCGGCCGGATCTGCGCATCGGCTTCTTCCTGCACATCCCCTTCCCGCCCGTCGAACTGTTCATGCAGCTTCCCTGGCGCACGGAGATCGTGCGGGGTCTGCTCGGCGCCGACCTCGTCGGCTTCCACCGCCCCGGCGGCGCCCAGAACTTCCTGTGGCTGGCGCGTCGACTCGCGGGCTTCGAACCGAGTCGGGGCAGCGTCGGCGTCCGCAACCGGCCCGGAGTGGTGCAGGTCGGCGACCGCCCGGTCCGGGTCGGCGCCTTCCCGATCTCCATCGACGCCACCGGATTCGACGCCCTGGCCCGCAGCAGGGAGACCCAGGCCCGCGCCAAGGAGATCCGCGCCGAGCTCGGCAATCCCCGCCGGATCATGCTCGGCGTCGACCGGCTCGACTACACCAAGGGCATCGACGTCCGGCTCCACGCCTTCGGCGAGCTGCTCAAGGAGGGCAGGCTCGACGCCGAGGACACCGTGATGATCCAGCTCGCCACGCCAAGCCGGGAGCGGGTGGAGCACTACAAGAAGATGCGCGAGGAGATCGAGCGCGAGGTCGGCCGGATCAACGGCCAGTTCAGCAGAGTCGGTCGCCCGGCGGTGCACTACATGCACTCGTCCGTGGAACGCACCGAACTGGCCGCGTTCTACTGCGCGGCCGACGTCATGGTGGTCACCCCGGTCCGTGACGGGATGAACCTCGTCTGCAAGGAGTACGCCGCGTGCCGCCACGATCTGGGCGGGGCGCTGGTGCTCAGCGAGTTCGCGGGCGCCGCGGCGGAACTCACCAGTGCGTTCCTGGTCAACCCCCATGACCTGGATGGGGTGAAGAATTCTCTAGTCGCCGCCCTGAACGTCGATCCGACCGAAGGTCGCCGTAGGATGCGCGCACTGCGCCGTCAGGTTCTCACCCACGATGTCGATCGCTGGGCAAGGTCTTTTCTTGAGGCGCTGGGAACGCAACTCACGCCCTGACCGCAGTTCACCAGTCCACCCCTGATGCCGTGAGGAGGAGGCGTTGACCGCCGAGGCCCTCCCCGCCGATCTTCGCCGCGCGATCATTCAGGCAGCTCGGACGCCCCGACTGCTGATCGCCTGCGACTACGACGGAACGCTCGCCCCGATCGTCGCGAACCCCGACCAGGCCAGACCACTTCCCGAGTCCGTCCACGCACTGCGATCGCTCGCGGCCCTGCCGACGACGACCACCGCGGTGATCTCGGGACGGGCTCTCCGTGATCTGGCCACGTTGTCCCGTCTGCCCGCCGAGGTCCACCTGGTGGGCAGCCACGGCTCCGAGTTCGACGTCGGCTTCGTCCACAAGCTGGACGCCGAGGCGACGGCGCTGCTCACTCGACTCAAGAAGCACATCGAGAAGATCACCGCGGGCTACGAGGGCGTTCACCTCGAGATCAAGCCCGCGAGCATCGCCGTGCACGTTCGCCGAGCCGAGCCGGACGTGGCCGACCAGGTGATGGAGATCGTCAGAACCGACCCGGCCACCTGGGACGGAGTCGAGACCACCGAGGGCAAGGCGGTCCTCGAACTGGCCGTGGTGCAGACGGACAAGGGCAACGCGCTCGACGTCCTGCGCCATCAGGTCGGCGCGACCGCCGCGCTGTTCATCGGCGACGACGTCACCGACGAGAAGGCGTTCCTGAGACTGCAGGGACCGGATCTGGGCATCAAGGTCGGCCCCGGTGATACGGCCGCTGGGTATCGGATCGACGACACCCCGGCCGTGGCCACGGTGCTGGCCTTCCTGCTGGAGGAACGGCGCACCTGGCTGTTCGGCGAGCAGGCGCCGCCGATCGAGCGGTTGACCATGCTCGCCAACGCGCGATCGGTCGCACTGCTCACGCCCGACGCGCGGGTCACCTGGATGTGCCATCCCGAGCCGGATTCGGCGGCCGTGTTCGCCGACCTGCTCGGCGGGCCCGGTGCCGGTCATTTCTCGATCAAGCCGGAACGCAACGGCCTGCCACTGGGTCAGCGGTATCTCCCCGGCACGATGACGGTCGAGACGCGCTGGTCACGACTGCTCGTCACCGACTACCTGCATCAGGACTGCGAGAGTCATCGCACGGACCTGACCCGGCTGATCAGCGGCACGACGCCGGCGAGCGTCGAGTTCGCGCCGAGGCCGGAGTTCGGTCAGGTGCAGATCCAGCTGGTCCGCGAGGAGTCCGGGCTGCGGGTCCTGGGAACCTCCGACCCGATCGCGCTCTACTCGCCGGGCGTCGAGTGGGAGATCCACACCGACGGCATCCACGAGACGGCACGCGCGGTCGTGCATCCCGAGGCGGACGAGCCGGTGGTGCTGGAGCTGCGCTGCGGCACCGACGATCTGACGCCGTCGGAGACCTCGGAGGCCGCCCGCCGTGATCGCGCGGGCCGCTACTGGTCCGAGTGGCTCCACACCCTGGAGCTGCCGCCCGTCCAGCGTGAGCTGGTCGGCCGGTCCGCGTTGACCCTGCGGGGGCTCGCGCATGAGGAGACCGGCGCGATCCTGGCGGCGGCGACCACCTCGCTGCCCGAGGAGATCGGCGGCATCCGCAACTGGGACTACCGCTACTGCTGGGTCCGGGACGCGGCACTCACCGCCCAGGCGCTGGTGTCTCTCGGGTCCACGGTGGAGGCGGAGGCGTATCTCGGCTGGCTGCATCGCATCCTGGACACGCTGCCCGGCCCCGAGCGGCTGCACCCGCTCTACACCCTCTACGGCACCGCGTTGGGGCCGGAGGCGGTGATCGACACGCTGCCCGGTTACGCGGGCTCGCGGCCGGTTCGCGTCGGCAACCTGGCGAACCAGCAGGTTCAGCTGGACGTCTTCGGGCCGGTGGTCGACCTCGTCGTCCAGCTGACCGAGGTCCGCGGCAAGCTCACCGACGACGACTGGGGCATGGTCAAGTCCATGGCCGAGGCGGTCTCTCGCCGGTGGAACGAACCCGACCACGGCATCTGGGAGGAGCGGCACGCACCGCGTCACCGGGTGTACTCCCGGGTCATGTGCTGGGTGACCGTGGACCGCGCGATCAAGCTCGCCGAGGCACACGATCGCGAGGCGAACCCGGCCTGGCCCGCGTTGCGCAGCGAGATCGCCGAGGACGTGCTCAAGCACGGGTGGAACGAGGAGGTCCAGTCCTTCACGACCGCCTATGACGGCACCGATCTGGACGCCGCGACGCTGCACATCGGCCTCGCGGGTCTGATCGAGCCCTCGGACCCCCGGTTCCAGGCCACGGTCACAGCGACGGAGGCCGAACTTCGAAGCGGTTCGACGGTGTACCGGTACAAGCGGGACGACGGTCTGCCCGGCACCGAGGGCGGCTTCCACCTGTGCGCCACGTGGATGGTGGAGGCGTACCTGCTCACCGGCAGGCGTACCGAGGCCGAGGAGCTGTTCCAGCAGCTCGTCGACGCGGCGGGCCCGACCGGACTGCTGCCCGAGGAGTACGACCCGATCGCGGAGCGCTCGCTGGGCAACCACCCGCAGGCGTACTCGCACCTGGGTCTGATCCGCTGCGCCCGGCTGCTGTCCGCCTGAGGATCCTTCGCTCGAGGATCGACGAAGGACGAGAGCAGGGCGAGGAGCCGCAAGCCCCGCCTGCCGTCGTGACGGCAGGCGGGGGGCGAGCGGTGGGCATCCGGTGCGATGCCCGCGCCGAAGGGCATGACGATCGGGTCTTCGCGGCGAATGCCGAGCGACAGGGGCCCTGACACGGCCGGCGCTCGCCAGCCGTGTCAGGGCTCGCGAGCGCTGTCAGGGCTCGTCATCCGGCGTCAGGGGCCGAACCAGCGCTCCTGTGCCGTCCTCGGCGCCGCCGAGGTGGTGCCGATGATGAGTTCGGTCGGCAGCGTGACGCGACGCGGCCTGCCGTGATCGGTCGGATCGGTGAGGAGCCTGCCTGCCGCGAGGCCCTTCTCTCGGACCGGCTGACGCACCGTGGTGAGGCCGATCCGCTCCGCCTCGGCCACGCAGTCGAATCCCGTGACGGTGAGGTCGTGCGGAACACGCAGCCCGCGCCGGGTCGCCTCCTGGATCGCGCCGAGGGCGAGGATGTCCGAGGTGCACACCACGGCCGTGATCTGCGGATCGCGATCCAGCAGTTGCGCGGCCGCGGCGGCCCCGTTGTCGATGTCATGGTCGAAGCGCTCGACGACCGACACGCCCGACCAGTCGACGCCCACGGAGGAGAAGGCCTCGGCGAGTCCGGCCAGGCGGGATCGCTGCACGTGGAAGTGGGCGCCACTCTGTCTGGCCTGGGGGACGACGTCGTCGTTGCGATCCCGGCTCAGGCGCATGCAGATCACGCCGATCCGCCGGTGTCCCAGCGCGATGAGGTGCGCGGCGACCTCGGTCATCGCCGCGTGATCGTCGATGCCGACGGAGTCGAACAGTTCCAGTTCCGGCTGGTCGCACACGACGGTGGGCACGGGCCGTTCGAGCACGGCGGCGAGATGCGGATCGTCGTCGGGCACCGAATAGACGACGAATCCGTCGACGCCCGCCCGCTGAACGGCCGCGACGTCCTCTCGCTCCGGATTGGCGGGTACGAGCAGCAGTCCCTGTCCCGCGGTCTCGCAGGCCAGGGCAAGCCCCTCCAGGAAGCTGACCGCCGCAGGGTCGCGGAAGGCGTAGGAGAGGTTCTCGGTCAGCAGCAGTCCGACTGCGCCCGCCTTTCGGGTCCGCAGTGAACGCGCCACCGGGTCGGGTCCGGGATAACCTAGACGCCGCGCGGTCTCCAGGACTCGCCGACGAAGCTCGGGAGAGAGCTGGTCAGGGCGGTTGTAGGCATTGGACACGGTGGTCCGTGAGACCCCGAGTTCTGCCGCCAACGAAGCCAAGGTAGCCGGGCGGCGGGCATTCATTGACCGCGCCATGAAGTGACCGTAACGGTCCAGAACCACTAGGTGAAGCATGCGCGACGCTCACCACTAGAACGAATGCATTTACGCAGTTCAGCACCTCCAGTTGGGCGAGAACTGGTTCAGACCAATTTGCCTCAGGGAGTGTTATGTGAATCAAGAAGTTCCTGCTGGCCGCCGGGGCCGCACCACCTGACGGCGATCTCATGACCCGACTCGCAGACCCCACGACACACCGAGCGGACGGCCGCCCGCCGGATGGCGAGGCGTCGCCGTCGGCTGATTCGGCGGCACCACCGGACGATCCGCCCTCGGGTACCGCCGACCTTCGATCGGCTGACCCGTGTCCGGCGCCCGACCCGCGAGGGCGTTCCGCGCCCGCAGGCCCCGTCGGCGGGCGCGGTGGCAGACAGCGCGGTGGCAGACAGCGCGGTGGCAGACAGCGCGGTGGCAGACAGCACGGTGGCAGACAGCGCGGCGACGGACGGCCCGGCAGACGCCGCGTGGGCACACCGACCCGTCAGCGGCCTGCCCGCGATCACCCCGGCCGCCCGCGACGACCGGGCCGTCCCCCGGAGATCACATGCCGTTCGCGGCGGCACCTCACCGTGCGGGCGGCGCGGTGGACTCCCGCACCACCAGGCGCGGCCGGAACACCCGACTGAAGGTGTCGGCCGTGGAATCGGACTCCGGCTCCAACCGCTCCACCAGTTCCGTGACCGCCGCCGCCGCCATCTCACCGATCGGCTGCGCCAACGTCGTCAACGGCGGTCCGCAGTGCGCCGCCAGAGTGCTGTCGTCGAAGCCGACCACCGAGAGGTCCGCGGGCACCGAGAGCCCCTGTCGCCGCGCCTCGGCCACGACGCCGAGCGCCATGTGGTCAGAGGAGCAGATGACACCCGTCACCTCGGTGCGGGCCAGCAGCTCGCGCAAGGCGCTCGCACCGCCCGTCGCACCGTAGGGGGCGTGGGCGACCAGCTCGGGGCGCGACACGTGCCCGGCCTCCTCCATCGCCGCCGCCCAGCCCGCGTGCTTGAGCCGGGAGGGCAGGGAATACGCCGGGCCGCTGACGAAGCCGATGCTCCGATGCCCCAGTTCGAGGAGATGCCGGGTCGCGGTGTAGCCGGCGAGCTGCTCGTCGACCCGGACGTCCGGCACGTTCAGGGAGGCCGCGCCCCCGTTGACGAACACCAGCTGCACGCCGTCGTCCACCAGCCTTCGGTAGTGACCGCGCACCCGGCCGATCTCGCCCTCGGCCGCGCCGCCCTGATTGGTGATGTCGGGCGACACGAAGATCATGCCCTCGACGCCCCTGGTGAGCAGCATCCGCACGTACTCCTCCTCGCCGAGGCCCTGCGGGCTCAGCGAGCGGGTGTTGCACAGCATCGAGGCGTAGCCCGCGCTGGCCGCCCTCGTCTCCAACGCCTCGGCGAAGGCGGGGAACACCGGGTTGGACAGTTCGGGAACGAGCAGGCCGATGACTCCGGTACGCCGCAGCGCGCCGATGCCGCGCGAGGTGTAGGGCATCTCCGCCAACACGGTGAGCACGCGCCGTCGAGTGTCCTGGTTGACCCCCGCCCGACGATTGAGCACCCGGCTCACCGTCGACACGCTGACACCCGCCGCCCTGGCGATCTCCGACAGTCCCGCCACCCGGCCGCCTCCTCTCGCTCGCCGCACCGCATCCGGTGGAGAGCAGCCTGCCGACCGTTGCAACTTTTTGCAACCTCCCGGCCGCCGATGCCTACCCGACCGCGAGCCGAATACCGGCCCGCTTCGAGCCGGCGGCGGCTCGTTACCAGTTGGTTACCGGCAGTCCCTTGACGTGAGCTGCGCAACAGGAGTGCAATCCGCGTCAACGAAACTGCAAAATCTTTCAGTCATCGACCTCTGCATGCCCGCGGAAGGTCCTTTCGGGAGGGTACGACAGCAACGATGCGACGTAGAACTCTCAACGCCATGTCCGTGATGGGGTTGGCCTCGGCATTAGCGCTCACCGCCTGCGGCTCCGGGGGCGGCGACGGCGACGGCCCGGCCGCGGTCACGTTCTGGGACACCAGCGGCCCGGCCGAGTCCCCGGTCTTCGCCCGACTCGCCCAGGACTGCGGTGAGGCGGGCGGCTACCAGGTCGACATCGAGCAGGTCGCCTTCGACCAGGCCCTCAACAACTACCGGAACGCGGCCCAGGGCGGACAGGGGCCGGACGTCTTCCGCGCCGAGGTCGCCTGGGTCCCGCAGCTCGCCGAGAACGGCCTCATCCAGGACCTCTCCGAGACCGACCTCGCCGACCCCGCCGACTTCCTCGAGACCCCGTGGAGCTCGACGCAGTACGACGGGCGGACCTACGGCGTCCCTCAGGTCACCGACACGCTCGCGCTGCTCTACAACCGGGACCTGCTCGACGAGGCAGGCGTCGAACCCCCGACGAGCTGGGCCGAACTGGCCGAGTCGGCACCCCCGCTCGGCGGCGAGTCGGCGATCTTCTTGAACAACGACGCCTACTACGCGCTGCCCTTCGTGTACGGAGCGGGCGGTGACCTGGTGGACACCGAGGCACAAGAGATCCTGGTCAACTCCCCCGAGGCCGTCGAGGGACTGACCACGGCGAAGGACCTGCTCGACGAGGGCGCGGCGCAGACCGCGCTCGACCAGGGCAACTCCTACGGCAACATGAAGGCCGCCTTCGTCGCGGGCGACGTCGCCATGATCATCGACGGTCCGTGGGCGGTGGCCGAGCTGCTGGAGGGCGACGCGTTCGCCGACCCCGAGAACCTGGGCATCGCCCCTGTGCCGGGCCCGGAGGACGGCGCGGGCAACTCCCCGGTCGGCGGCCACGACTACGTGATCCGGCAGGGCAGCGCCGCGACCGAGTCCGCGCAGGACCTCATCGCCTGCCTGAGCAGCACCGAGTCGCAGATCACCGTCGCCACCGAGCTGGGCCTGCTGCCCACCCGCGAATCCGCCTACGCGGACCCGGCGGTGGCGGCCCAGCCGATCGTCTCGGCCTTCTCCCCGGTGATCGAACGCGCGCATCCTCGGCCCTGGATTCCCGAGGGTGGCGAGCTGTTCGACCCGTTGAAGATCGCCTACTCCGACATTCTCGCGGGCAACGTCGAGCCGCAGGACGCGCTCGACGAGGTGGCCACGATCTACCAGGACACGATCCTCACCGAGTACTCCGTCAGCTAGGACGACCGCGCCGGTCGGGACTCGTCCGGTTCGCATGCGGCGACGCATCGAACCGGGCGAGCGACCCGGCCCGCTTTCGCCGACGAGCAAGGAAGGACGACACCGTGCGCCGGTTCCTGGACCGATACTGGTACGCCTACGCCATGGTGCTGCCGGTCGTGGTGGTGATCGGCGTCCTGGTGCTCCTGCCGCTCGGGCAGGGCCTCTTCTTCACCTTCACCGACATCAACGAAGGCAACATCGCCAACCCGTTCCTGGATCGACCCTCCACCTACGACGTCGTGGGGCTGGCCAACTACCTCAACGTGCTCTCCGGCGAGCCCGCCTACGGGGCGTTCTGGGCGACGCTGGTCCGCACGCTGATCTGGACGTTCTCCGGCGTCTTCTTCCACTACGTCATCGGCCTCGGCCTGGCGATGCTGCTCAACCGCCCCATGCGCTTCCGCAGCGTGTACCGGGTCCTGCTCATCCTGCCGTGGGCGGTGCCCGCCTTCATCAGCGCGTTCTCGTGGCGCTACCTCTTCAACGCCGACTACGGACTGATCAACTGGGCACTGGAGTCGGTCGGGCTGCCGACGCCGGTCTGGCTCGGTCAGTCGAACATCGCGCTCGTCGCGGTGATCATCGTCAACGTGTGGCTCGGCGTGCCGTTCATGATGGTCGCGCTGCTCGGCGGGCTCCAGGCGATCCCGGCCGACCTGTACGAGGCGGCGGAGATCGACGGGGCGACCCCGTGGCAGCGGTTCGTCCACGTCACCGTTCCCGCGCTGCGGTCGGTGTCGAACACGGTGATCCTGCTCGGCGTCATCTGGACCTTCAACATGTTCGCCGTCATCTATCTGATCACCGGACCGAACCCGAACACCCGAATCCTGATCACCTACGCCTTCGAACGCTTCTTCTCCGGCGCCACCAGGGATTACGCCATCGCCTCCACCTACGGCGTGCTGATCCTCTCGGTGCTGCTGGTCTTCGCCACCGTGTATCGCCGCGCGCTCAAGCGGCAGGGGGAGGTCTGGTGAGCATCGACGCCGCATCGTTACAGGTCAGCAGGCAGGCGGCCGCGCCGAGGCGGTCCTCGCGGACTCGGCGGTCCCGACTGGCGAGCTTCGGCCTGCACGCCACGCTGATCGTCGCCTCCTTCATCGCCGTGTTCCCGGTCTTCTGGGTGCTGGTGACCTCGTTCAAGCCGGACTCGCGGGCCATCGAGCCCACGCCGTCGCTGTTCAACGAGTCCAGCCTCGCCAACTACCGGGCGATCCTGGCCGGCGAGAAGGGGAACTTCCTCGCCTGGTTCGGCAACTCCGTGGTGATCGCCGGACTCACCACGGTGATCGGTCTCTTCCTCGCCGCCACCACCGCCTACGCGGCCAGCCGGTTCAACTTCCCCGGCCGCCGAGGGCTGCTGCTGGGCTTCCTGGTGATCCAGATGTTCCCGTTCGCGGTGCTGATCGTGCCGCTCTACAACATCCTGCTCGCCTTAGGCCTCCAGGGCTCGACCATCGGCCTGGTGCTCGTGTACTGCACCACGGCGGTGCCCTTCTGCACCTACATGCTGAAGGGCTACTTCGACACGATCCCCGTCGACATCGACGAGGCGGGGCGGGTGGACGGCCTGTCCCCGTTCGGGGTCTTCTGGCGCCTGGTGCTGCCGCTGTCCCGACCCGGTCTGGCGGTCACGGCGTTCTACGCCTTCCTGACCGCGTGGGGCGAGGTGGCGTTCGCTTCGTCACTCCTCTCGGCGGCCGACGAGTCCAAGACGCTGGCAGTGGGCCTGCAGATCTTCATCCAGCAGAACCGCACCGAGTGGGGACATCTCGCTGCCGCATCAATCCTTGTCGCGATCCCGGCGATCGTGGTTTTCTACCTGGTACAGCGCTTCCTGGTGTCCGGCCTCGCGGCCGGCGGCGTCAAAGGGTAATCGAACAAGAACCTCACGTAGCGGCGACGATGCTGCGGGCGGAGATGTCGACCGAATCGGCCGGCAGGGGTCCGGCTCGACGGCTCGGCGTTCGCTACCTACTGCGTGGAAGGTGCATCAGATGGCCGATGTGGCTTACAGGGGTGCTTCGCGGGTGTTCGCGGGAACGCCCCCGGTCAAGGCCGTGGACCAGCTCGATCTGGAGATCTCCGACGGCGAGTTCCTCGTCCTGGTCGGCCCCTCAGGCTCCGGCAAGTCCACCGCCCTACGCATGCTCGCCGGACTCGAGGACATCGACGAAGGCGCCATCCAGATCGGCGGCCGCGACGTCACCCACACCCCGCCCAAAGGCCGCGACATCGCCATGGTCTTCCAGTCCTACGCCCTCTACCCCCACATGACCGTCGCCGAGAACATGGGCTTCGCCCTCAAACTCCGCCGCATCCCCAAAGACCAGATCAAAGCCAAGGTCGACGAAGCCGCCCGCATGCTCGACCTCACCCCCTACCTCGACCGCAAACCCAAAGCCCTCTCCGGCGGACAACGCCAACGCGTCGCCATGGGCCGCGCCATCGTCCGCGAACCCTCCGTCTTCCTCATGGACGAACCCCTCTCCAACCTCGACGCCAAACTCCGCGTCGAAACCCGCGCCAACATCGCCGCCCTCCAACAACGCCTCGACACCACCACCATCTACGTCACCCACGACCAGGTCGAAGCCATGACCATGGGCCACCGCGTCGCCGTCCTCAAAGACGGCCTCCTCCAACAATGCGACACCCCCCGCACCCTCTACGACGCCCCCGCCAACGCCTTCGTCGCCGGCTTCATGGGCTCCCCCGCCATGAACCTCAAAACCGCCACCCTCCACCCCGACGGCGCCCACCTCGACGGACTCACCATCCCCCTCACCACCACCACCCGCACCACCCTCGACACCGACACCATCACCATCGGCATCCGCCCCGAGAACCTCCACCTCACCACCACCGAACCCGGCATCACCCTCACCGTCGACCTCGTCGAAGAACTCGGCGCCGACGCCTACGTCTACGGCACCACCACCGCCGACACCCCCGAACGCTTCATCGTCCGCGTCGACTCCCGCACCCCACCCACCATCGGACAACAAGTCACCGCCACCCTCACCACCCCCGACCACACCCACCTCTTCCACCCCACCACCGGAAACCGCATCACCACCAACTAACCAACCGGCGGGCGTCCGACTACTCCGTTCGGGGACCGGCTTGCGTCACAGCCACCCGAACGGAGTAGAGCCGGCGGCTACACTGGATTGACTATCGTTTCCATTTCCGAGTCAGTCTCAGGAGGCCGACGCATGAGATCCCGGATGAGGCGACCCGGTGCCCTGGTGGGCGGCCTGGCGGTCACCGTGCTGACGCTCGCGGCGTGCGGCGACGGCGAGCCCGCCGACCAGGGCGGCGCGGGCGACGGGGCGCTGCGGGTGACCACCTCCACCAACGTGTGGGGCAGCGTCGTGAGCGCGGTCGGCGGCGACGAGGTGGAGGTCGTCGCGCTCATCGACGACCCATCGGCCGATCCGCACTCCTACGAGGGCACCCCGCGGGACGCGGCAGAGGTGCAGGATGCCGACCTGGTCGTGCTCAACGGCGGCGGCTACGACGAGTTCATGACCCGCATCCTGGAGTCGACGGACGCCGACAAGCCGACCGTGGACGCCGCCGAGCTGTTCGGCTTGGACGACGCCCACGCCGAGGACGACCATGCTGAAGACGACCATGCCGACGAGGTGTCCCCGGACGACGACAGCCGGACCGGACCCGGCGGCGAGCCGGTGCCCGCGCCCCCGGTCGACGAGACCGAGGGTACCGACGACGAGCACGCCGACGACGAGCACGCCGACGAGACCCACGGCGACGACGAGCACGCGGACGACGAGCACGCGGACGACGAGCACGGCGGTGACGAGCACGGCCACGGCCATGACCACGGGCATGACCACGGGGACGGCAACGAGCATGTCTGGTACCACGTCGAGACCGTCGGCGCCGTCGCCGACGCGGTGGCCGAGGAGCTCGGCAGGCTGAACCCGGACTCCGCCGACGTCTACACCGCCAACGCCGAGGCCTTCCACGCCGAGATCCACGAGCTCGGCGACCGGATCGACGCCCTCGGCTCGGATCTCGACGGCGCGGCGCACATCCTGTCGACCGAGCCGCTCGGTCAGTACCTCTTCGCCCGTGCGGGGCTGCACGACGTGACTCCCACGGACTTCCTCCGGGCCGTGGACGCCGAGACCGACCCGCCCGCGGCGGCCATCGCCGAGATCAACGAGGCGATCGACGGCGGCGAGATCGACGCGCTGGTGTTCAATCCTCAGACGGAGACGGGCGTGACCGGTCAGGTCAGGGAGCGTGCCGAGGCCGCGGGCATCCCCGTGGTGGAGTTCACCGAGACCCTGCCCGAAGGCGAGGAGGACTACATCGCCTGGATGACCGGTCAGGTGGAAGCCCTGTCCACCGCGCTGAGGCCCTGATTCGGCGTCGCCGTCGAGTAAGTCGGCCTCGGCCCGGCGGATGCCGGACTCATCGTGAGAAGGCTGTGAGCCGGGCGGCTCGCGGGCCCGACGGTTCCGCCCCGAGAGGCCGGCTCGCGGGAGACCGGCGGCTCGCGGGAGTATGGGGCGGTTCTCGCGGGCAGGGCGGGCACCGGCGACGACCCGCAGTCAGTGCGACGCTCGGCCGCCCGGTCGTCGAGACCGGCCGCACCGGGCGGCCGCGGCAAGAACGAGGACAGTGATGACATCCGGCTCCGAAGACCCGACCGCGCTGCGCCTGCGGTCGGCCACCCTCGCGTTCGGCGAGCGAACGCTGTGGGACCGGCTTGACCTGGAGGTGGCCCCCGGCGAGTTCCTCGCGGTGCTGGGCCCCAACGGCTCCGGCAAGACGAGCCTGCTGCGCGTGTTGCTCGGCCTACAACCACTGACCAGCGGGTCGGTGCGGATCGGCGGCCTGCCTGCGGGCAAGGGGAACCGGCGGATCGGATACATCCCGCAGCAGCGCACCATCGAGCCGACCCTGACGGTCCGGGGGCGTGATCTCGTCGGCCTGGGGCTCGACGGGCACCGCCTCGGCCTGGGTCTCCGAGGCCGTGCCGAACGCAGGCGGCGTGTCGACGCGGCGTTGCGGTCGGTCGGCGCCTCGGCGTTCGGCGATCGGCCGCTCGGGCTGCTCTCGGGCGGCGAGCAGCAGCGGCTCCGGGTCGCGCAGGCCCTCGTCGGCGATCCCGCGCTGCTGCTGTGCGACGAGCCGCTGCTCTCGCTGGATCTCGCGAGTCAGCGCATGGTCAGCGAACTGGTCGCCGACTCGGCGCGCCGCAAGAACGCCGCCGTCCTGTTCGTCACCCACGAGATCAACCCGGTGCTGCCGGTCGTCGACCGGGTGCTCTACCTGGTCGACGGCCGCTTCCGCATCGGGACTCCCGAGGAGGTGATGACCTCCGAGACGCTGTCCGAGCTGTACCGGACGCCGGTCCAGGTCATCCGCCTGGCCGACCGCATCCTGGTCGTCGGGGGCGAGAACGGCGCCGCGCACCACCATCACCCGGCGGAGGAGACGCCGTGAACCTCACCGCCCTCTTCGACTTCGAGACCATGTTCCGGCTGCTTCAGCTGGACTTCGTCCGTCAGGCGCTGCTCGCCGCCGCGGTGCTCGGGCTGGTCTCGGGTGTCCTCGGTCCCCTCGTGGTCGCCAGAAACATGTCCTTCGCCGTCCACGGCACCGCGGAACTGGCCTTCACAGGAGCCGCCGCGGCACTACTGCTGGGGCTGAGCGTGGGCGTCGGGGCGCTGGCGGGCGCGGTGATCGCCGCCGTGATCCTCGGCGTCCTCGGCAGGCGGGGCACCGAGCAGGACTCGGTGATCGGCGCGGTCCTCGCCTTCGGACTCGGCCTCGGCGTCCTGCTGCTATGGCTGTATCCGGGCCGTGCCTCCAGCAAGTTCAGCCTGCTGGTCGGTCAGATCGTCGGGGTGGACTCGACCGATCTCGCGCTGTTGTCCGGGGCGTCCATCGCGGTGATCGCGGTGTTCGCGGTGCTGTATCGGCCGCTGCTGTTCGCCAGTGTCGACCCCGAGGTGGCGTTGGCCAGGGGCGTCCCGCTGGCATGGCTGACGCCGATCTTCGCGGTGCTGGTCGGCGTGGCCACCGCGCTCGGCGTCCAGACCGTCGGTGCGCTGCTGGTCCTCGCCCTCATGGTCACACCGGGCGCCGCGGCTGCTCGGGTCACGGCGAATCCGGTGACGGCCACCGTGCTGGCCGTGCTCTTCGCCGAGGCCGCCGTGTTGGGCGGGATCGTGCTCTCCCTCGCGCCCGGCGCGCCGGTGAGCAGCTTCGTCACCGCCATCTCCTTCACCATCTACCTGGTGTGCAGGCTGATCGGGCGCTACCGGCTGCGCCGGGTCGGCACCGCCTGAGCATGAGCCCGGCGGCGGGTGACGCCCGCGCCGATCGGCGGGGCGACTCCGGTCTCACGGCCGAGGCCGCGCCGCGAGGGCCGCACCGATGTCGGCGACCACGCCGGGGTCCAGGAACGGCGTGACGCCGCCCGCGATGAGCCGCTCCACCGACTGCACGACGATCACGTCGCCGTCGGCGAGCATGTCGAGCATGGCCGCCCGATCGCTCTGCGCCGCCGTATAGTTGATCAGGCTCAGGTCGGCGAAGACGGCGGGCAGGTACCGGCTGGTGGAGACCATGAAGGAGTCGCCGAGCAGGGCGACGGGCTCGGCGATCATGCCCGGCGTCGGCTCGCCCGCGATCCGCACCGGCTCATCGAAGCGATGAATTCTCGGGCCGGTCCGGTCTAGATCGCCGTCCGGCCGCAGCCGGTAGCGCATCCCGTCCTCCTCGGTCGGTCTGCCCTGCATGACCGCCAGGTCGGGCGTGTGCACCGCCGCCCCGTCCCGGTCGATCACCCAGCCGTCCGGGCTCCCCGGCTCGATCCGCTGCGCGACGGCGCGCAGTGCGGCGAGCGCGCCCTCATCCGTCCAGTGGGTGTCCATCCGGTAGTAGGCCGGGTCGCCCTCCCCCACCGCGGGCCGACGCAACGCGGAGCGCAGATCCAGCGCACCGGTCTCGGCGGGCACCCGAGCCCAGAACTCGTCGGTCGCCTGTCGCGCGCAGTCCAGGTCCGGATACCGATCAGGCAGGTTCTCCGGCACCACCGTCGACTTGTCCGGCGCGATGAGGATCACGAGTTCCCTCCCGGAGGCCTCGACCACCCGACGTAGCTCCTGTAAGGCGTCGATGGACTGGTCGAGGTCCCGATACGGGCGGCACTTCCCCTCGACGTCGTAGCCGAGGTACAGCCAGCCGTTCTTCCCCTCGATGACCTCACTGGACTCGGCCAGGATCAACGACTCGGTCATGTCCGACGGTCCCGCGCCGTCCCCGTCCGGGGCCCGTTGACGACCCGGCGGCGGAGCGATCGGGCCGGGCAGCTCCACCGGAGGGCCGCCGCGTCCCCTCGGCTCGGCGAACAGGCCTCGGCTGATGCCGTCGGCGGCTCGCACCGCGGCCTCGCGGAACACGAGGTGGTCGACGGCCCATTGCGGCATCCCGGTGAAGAGACCCCAGCCGTCCGCAGGGGTGGGCAGTTCCACCAACGGCCGATTCTCGATCTCGGCGGCTCGGACGCCCACCGCATAAGCGGCCAGCGGTGCCGCGAAGAAGACGACACCGGCGATCAACGCGGTGAGCTGACGTCCACCATGACGAGGCCGGTACAGCGCATGTTCCCTCGGCAGCCAGGACTCGTGCACCGCAGGCAGCGCGGACGTCTCGGGCGGCTCGCCTGGAGTGCCCTCCTGGAGCGTCACGTCGTACACGGTAGCCACCACCGAGGCCGAGAGATACGGCCGTCGGCAACCTTTGATCGAGTCGGAACGTGCCGCGGACGTCTGCTCCGACCGGGCCGCGGCGCGCATCGGGCGATTCCATCGCCGACGCCGAGGAACGACCGACCACGGCGCGATCGCGCGAACGTCTTCTCGATCGGCCGTGGAGCATCCGCTGGACAGCGCAGTCAGACATCGAGGGCGCGCGCCGGAAATCCCGTGGCAGCGCGGGAACACGCATCCTAGAATCCACCGGTGACGAACCCCGCCGCGATATTCGACGACCTCGCCCCCGATTACGACGAGAACGGCTATCACCGCGCCCTGGCCGAGACACTCGTGGCGGCGCTGCCCCGATCCGGCCGACCCGCGACCGTCCTCGACGTGGCCACCGGCACCGGGGTAGCGGCCTTCGCCGCGCTGCGGCACCTGAAGCCAGCACGGGTCACCGCGGTCGACATCGCGGGCTCCATGATCGCCAGGGCCCGCGAGTCCGCCGCCGTCGACGACCCGACAGGCGTGATCAGCTGGCACGTCGGCCCCGGTGTGCCCGCCCCCGTCGCCGGTCAGAGTGTGGACGTGGTGCTGTGCGCCTCGTCGCTGCACTTCCTCGGCTCGGCCGCGCTCGGCGACTGGCTGCGGGTGCTGCGCCCCGGCGGACGTGCCGCCTTCACCCTGCCCGCCGCCGGGCACTTCCGCCCCTCCGGCGTGTTCGCCGAACTGGTCAGCCCCGACCTGCCGATCCCGGCCGACGAGCGACAGGCTGCCGAGGTCGCCGTCACGGCGGGCTTCACCGAGGTCGTGGCCCGCCGCCACGAGACCGGGGGCGACCATCCCAAGGCGGTGTTCCTCGTCCATGCCGTCGCCCCGGTCCAGGGCGCGTCGGAGGCGCCGTGACATCGATTCGGGCAGCCGAGGCCACGATCTCGACCGGCACGCCGGCCGTGGCAGCGGAGAGGCGATGACCGGGGTCGGACAGCGGTGAGTCCGGTCCCGGCGGCGGACGTTCAGGGTGCCGAGGTGTCCAGCAGGACGGCGCCGTCGTGTACCCGAACCGCGACTCCCGACCGCGCCATCGCATCGCCGACCCGCACGGCGTAGGCGGGGAGCATCATCCGCTCGACCTCGTCCCGCGACATCCATCGGACCTCGCGGGCCTCACCGTCGCGCGGTCCGACGGGCGGGTCCACAGGACTCGCACCGCCGGAACTCCCCACCTCGCGGGCCGTCCGGGGAGTGCAGTGGAACACCAACGCCACCACGCCCCGCCGCAGGTTCTTGTAGACCCCGGTCAGCCGGGTGACCGTGACCGCCACGCCGGTCTCCTCACGCACCTCCCGGCGAACGCCCTCCTCGAAGGTCTCGTCGAGTTCGAGCACCCCGCCGGGCGGCTCCCACCGTCCGTCGTCGGCGCGTCGGATCACGAGTATTCGGCCGTCGTCGCGGACGACGACGCCCGCGACGCTGACGGAGTGGCGGGGCAGCTCGGCCATCGAGGTCCTGTCCATCAGTCAGTTGACACCCTGGGATCCCCGGAGCGGCCGGCGTACCTCGCCGAGCGAGTCCGCCGCGGTCGGAGGTCAGGAGGGATCAGTCTAGAACTGGTAATAGAGGAACGGGCTGAACGTCCCCGTCGCCACGAGGATCGCCGCGTACCAGAGGCCGACCGTCAGCAGCGCCACCCGTAGCACCGCGGCGGGCCTGGATCGGGCCGACTCCAGATACGGGCCCGTCACCGACCTGCCCGGCAGGAAGAACACGCTCACCGCCGCCAGCAGGATCACCAGCCGCTGATTGTTCAGCGCGTCGCCCACCTCGATCGACAATCCGTCGAGATCGGGCAGCAGCATGTTGCTCAGCACGGTCCACGCCGCCGCCATGTCCGGCGACCGGAACACCACCCAGCCGATCGTGACGAGCACGGTGGTCAGAACCCTGCGCGCGATCCGACCTCCCTGGCTCGCGGGAGCACGGTCCCGGCCCGTCGCCCGCTCGAACACCAGCAGCGCGCCGTGGAACACGCCCCACAGAACGAACGTCCAGGCGGCACCGTGCCAGAAGCCGGTCAATAGGAAGATGATCCAGAGATTGCGATAGGTCTTCGCCGCGCCGTGCCGGTTGCCGCCCAGCGGAATGTAGACGTAGTCCCGGAACCAGCGGGACAGCGACATGTGCCAGCGCCGCCAGAACTCCGTGACCGTCACCGAGGAATAGGGACGGGCGAAGTTCTCCGGCAGACGGAATCCGAGCATCCGGCCTAACCCGATCGCCATGTCCGAGTAGCCGGAGAAGTCGAAGTAGAGCTGGAGCGTGTACCCGATCGCACCCAGCCAGGCGATGGCGAAGGTCATGTCCTCGGCGGGCGTGTTGAAGCAGGCATTGACCACCGGGGCCAGCGAGTCGGCGACGATCACCTTCTTCGCCAGGCCGAGGGCGAATCGAGGCAGCCCGGCGGCGATGTCGTCCAGGCGGTGACTTCGCTGCTGCGGGAGCTGGTCGGCGATCTCGCGATAGCGGATGATCGGTCCTGCCACGAGCTGCGGGAACATCGCGATATAGGTGACGAACGAGACCGGATTGCGCAGCGCGGGCCGTTCGCCTCGGTAGATGTCCACCACGTAGGAGATGTGGTGAAAGGTGTAGAACGAGATGCCGATCGGCAGCGCCAGCTCCACCACCGGCAGCTCGGCGCCGAACCAGCTCGCCAGCACGGCCGCCTGCTCGGTGGCGAAACCGGCGTACTTCCAGACGAAGAGGATCGAGAGATTGAAGGTGATCACGCCGATGAGCAGCCAGCGTTTACGCCGACGCTCCAGATCCCACTCGTCCGGTTGTAACGCGGGTGCGACGAGGTAGTTGACGACGATGCAGGCCAACAGGAGGAGCGTGGTCCCGCCCGCTCCACTGGCGTAGAACACCAGGCTCGCCACCGCGATGACGCCGTTGCGCCAACTCCGGGGTGCGATCAGCACTGCCAGCAGGATGGCAGGCATGAAGTACCACAGGAACAGCGGACTGGCGAACGACATCCTCGGCCTTATCGACGTCTGGCGAACGACTCTAACCGACCGGAAGCCGCCGGGTGCCCGAAATGGGCGACCTGGAGGACTCCGGCGTCAGGAGGCGCGCCGACGACGAGCGACTTCGGCCAACACCACGCCCGTCGCGACCGAGGCGTTCAACGACTCGACCTCCGAGGCCATCGGGATCGACACGGTCGCATCGCAGCTCTCCCGGACCAGCCGGGACAGGCCGCGCCCCTCAGAGCCGACGACGACGACCAGCGGGCCGGTGGCCAGTTCGAGTTCGTCCACCGTCATGGAGCCGTCCGCGTCGAGTCCGACGATCATCAGGCCCTGCTTGGCCCAGTCCTTCAACGTCCTGGTGAGGTTGGTGGCCTTGGCCACCGGCAGCCGCGCCGCCGTGCCCGCGCTGGTTCGCCACGCCACGGCGGTGAGCCCGGCGCTGCGCCGCTGGGGGACCACCACGCCGTCGGCCCCGAAGGCCGCGGCGGACCGGATGACCGCGCCGAGATTGCGGGGGTCGGTGACCCCGTCCAGGGCCACCAGCAGCGGTGCGCGACCCGACTCCTGTGCCGCGGCCAGCAGGTCGTCGGGATGCGCGTAGTCGAACGGCGGGACCTGCAGGCCGATGCCCTGGTGCATGGCGCCCTGCGTGATGCGGTCCAGCTCCGTGCGCGAGACCTCGAGGACCGAGATGCCCCTGTCCGTCGCGAGGCTCACGGCCTCCGCGACCCGGTCGTCCGCGTCGATGCCGGTGGCGATGTGCAACGCCGTGGCAGGCACCCCCGCGCGGAGACACTCCACCACCGGATTGCGCCCGGCGATGGTCTCCGGCGCCGCGGCCGCGGCCTTGCTCCGCTGGACGCGCTTGGCTTCCGACCGCTTCGCCATCTCGGCACGCCGATGCGCCGGGTGGTAGGGCCGGTCTTCAGCGCGGGGCGTGGGGCCCTTGCCCTCCAGCGCCTTGCGACGCTGGCCGCCCGAGCCCGTCACGGCGCCCTTCTTCGTTCCCGGCTTCCGCATCGCACCGCGCCGCTGAGAGTTGCCCGCCATCAGTTGTCGTCCTTCACAGTCCATGTCGGCCCGTCCGGACCGTCCTCGACGGCGACCCCGACGGCGAGCAGTCGATCGCGGATCGCGTCGGCACTGCTGAAGTCGCGGGCTGCCCGAGCGGTCTGCCGCTCGGCCAACAACTGTTCCACGAGATCGTCGAGCACCTGCACCGCCCGGTCCTCCGTGCTGCCCGCCGCCGTGTGCCACTCCGCACCGAGCGGGTCGAGCCCGAGGCTCGCGAGCATCCAGCGCACCAGCGCGACGTGCTCCGCCAGGCGGTCGGCCCCGTCACCGTTCGAGGCCTCGGCCAGCAGCTGATTGCCCAGGCGGACCTGGTTGTGCACGACGGCGAGCGCCTTGGGCACGTTGAGGTCGTCGTCCATCGCGGCGCTGAACTCCAGGCGGGCGGCGGCGGAGGACGATCCGGCGTCGGCCGCGGCACGGCCGTCCGAGGCGCGGACCGCCTTACGCACGAAGGCCTCGATGCGCTGATACGCCTTCGCCGCTTCGGCGAGCGCCTCGTCGCTGTACTCGAGGTTCGACCGATAGTGTGCCGAGACGAGGTAGTACCGCAGTTCGGGAGCGCGTACCCGCTCCAGCATCACGGGGATGCCGACGGTGTTGCCGAGCGACTTCGACATCTTCTCGCCGCTCATCGTCACCCAGGCGTTGTGCAGCCAGTACTCGGCGAACCCGTCGCCCGCCGCCGTCGACTGGGCCAGCTCGTTCTCGTGGTGCGGGAACACCAGGTCGGCGCCGCCACCGTGGATGTCGAACCTCGGCCCCAGGTAGTAGGTGGCCATCGCCGAGCACTCGAGATGCCAGCCGGGGCGTCCCCGCCCCCACGGCGTCTCCCAGGACGGCTCCCCCGGCTTGGCGGCCTTCCAGAGAGTGAAGTCACGCGGGTCGCGCTTGCCCGTCGCGGCGGTCTCGCCCTGCTGCATCTCGGACAGGCGCTGCCCGGACAGCTCGCCGTAGGACGGGTGGCTCGTCACCGAGAAGTAGACGTCGCCGTCCGCCGCGTAGGCGTGACCCCGGTCGATCAGCCGCCTCATCAGCTCGATCATCTGCGGCACGTGACCGGTGGCCCTCGGCGTGATCGACGGCGGGAGGCAGCCCAGCGCGTCGTAGGCGTCCTCGAAGGCGCGTTCGAACCGCGCGGCCCACTCCCACCAGGGCCTGCCCGCGTCGGCGGCCTTGGTGAGGACCTTGTCGTCGATGTCTGTGACGTTGCGCACGAGCAGCACGTCATAGCCTGCGACCATCAGCCATCGACGCAGTACGTCGAAATTGAGTCCGCTGCGCACATGACCGATATGGGGAATGCCCTGCACCGTCGCCCCACACACATAGATCGACACCACGCCGTCCTGAAGGGGACGAAATTCCCGAGTGCTTCGGGTACCGGTGTCATGCAGGTGCAGGCTCACAGCGGAAATGGTACGGAATCACCGCATGGTCGGGCGGAAAGGGTTGACGAAAGGAGTGTTCGCCGTCCTCAGGCGGGCTCGGTGCGCAGTCCGTGCCTGCGTAGCGCGGCCACCAGCGCGGCAGGCCGCTCATCGGTCCGAAGCGGCGGCACGATCTCCACCCGGCAGCCCAACTCGGCGGCGGCGCCGTCCGCCTCCGGGCTGTCGCCGATCATCAGCGCCTCCTCAGGGGCGATGCCCAGGCGATCGCAGGCGATGGCGAAGAGCCGTCGATCCGGTTTCATCGCCCCTTCCACGTAGGAGAGGACGTACTCGTCGACCAGCTCGGCGGCGTCGATACGCGCCAGCGCCGCCCGCACGTCCCAGACGATGTTGCTCACCACGGCGGTGCCGACGCCCGCGGCGCGAAGCCCGCGCAGCGCGGGCGCGGTGTCCGGGTAGGCACGCCAGTAGTCGGGATGGATCAGCCGGTGGTAAAGCGGGGTGGCCAGTTCCTCGTCGATGCCCGCGCCGGTGATGATCGCCTCGTAGACGGTCCGATGCAGGACGGGGTCGAGGTCGCGGCGCCGCCAGGCGTCGGCCAGCGACGCGGGAAGGCCCGCGCCCTCGCCCGCGGGTGCCGTGAGAGCGACGATCAACTCCGCCTCGGCGTCCTCGGACAGCGGCGATCCCACCTCGCCCGGGGTCAGCCCTCGGAACCAGGCCGGACCGGGTTCGAGCCGGAACAGGGTCCCGGAGAAGTCGAACAGCACCCCACGAATCGCCACCAGACCACCGTACGGTGCCGACCGGTACGAGAGCGAGGGTCCGCACGCGGACGGCGCCCGCCCGGGCTCGGCCGAACCGGCGTGAGCAGGCGTTCTCCCGGCGTGGTGATCCGGGGCACCGACACCGGCGCCGCCTGTCCGCAGGCGCTGCGCCGTCGGCGGAGGTCAGGACTCGGCGGTCCGGGGAACCAGCAGTGCGGTGGCCATGGCCGCGACGCCTTCGCCGCGACCGGTGAGGCCGAGTCCGTCCGTCGTCGTCGCGGTGACGCTCACCGGGCCGCCCGCGGCCTCGGACAGGACTCGCTGCGCCTCGTCACGCCTCGGTCCGATACGGGGCGCGTTGCCGATGATCTGCACGACCGCGTTGCCCAGCCGGTATCCCGCCACCTCGAACCGCCTGCGCACCTCGGTGAGCAGTTCGACGCCGTGCGCGCCCGCCCATCGAGCGGCGGAGGTGCCGAACACGGAGCCGAGATCGCCGAGCGAGGCGGCGGAGAGCATCGCGTCGCACAGGGCGTGAGCAGCGACGTCGCCATCCGAATGGCCGGTGCATCCCGCGACGCCGGGCCAGTGCAGACCCGCCAGCCAGCAGTCTCGACCCTCCTCGACGGGGTGCACGTCGGTGCCGAGCCCCACACGGGGCAGCTCGAAGGTCATCTCGGGTCTCCCGACGGACGGGTCGCGGCCCCGACGGCCTGCTCCGGGCCGACGACGGGGGTGCGGAGCGACATCCCGCCCGCAGGGTGTCCGACGAGCAGCGCGTCGGCCAACGCGAGATCGAAGGGGGTGGTGACCTTGAAGGCATGCGCATGGCCGGGCACGGTCCGCACGGGCACACCGAGCCGCTCGACCAGTCCGGCGTCGTCGGTGGCCTGCGGGACCGACGCGACCGGCGACGCCGACTCGTCGTCCGCCGCCAGGATGTCGTAGGCACGCCGCAGCACGGCGGCGGCGAAGGCCTGTGGCGTCTGGACGATGCGTAGGGCGGCTCGTTCGGGAGTGGCGACCACTCGGCCCGTCTCGTCGACCTGCTTGACGGTGTCGGAGACCGGGAGCACCGGGACGACGGCCGCCGAGCCCGCCCGCACCGCGTCGACGACCGATCGGACGACCTCGACCGGGGTGAACGCGCGCGCGGCATCGTGGACGAGGACGACGTCGGCGTCCGGCAGCGTCCGGAGGCCGGCACGCAGCGCCAGTCGCACCGAATCGCCACGTTCGGCGCCGCCCACCACCACGCTGACCCGGGCCTCGAAGCGGCGCACCGCCATCGTGACGACCTCGACCTCGGCCGCAGGTGCGGCGACCACCACGTGGTCGACACACCCCGCAGCCAGCAGGCCGTGCACGGCATGTACCAGTAACGGTTCGCCTGCCACCTCGACCAACGCCTTGGGCACCTGGGCACCCAACCGCTCGCCACGTCCGGCCGCAGGCACGACCGCGATGACACTCACTGTCAGCTACTTCTCGATTTACTCAGGGTGTTCGACTACGAAGCGGTCGCCAGGACCTCGTCGAGCAGGCTCTCGGCCTTGCCTTCGTCGGTGCCCTCGGCCAGGGCCAGTTCGCTGACCAGTATCTGTCGTGCCTTGGCCAGCATGCGCTTCTCGCCCGCGGACAGACCGCGATCCTTCTCACGCCGCCAGAGATCGCGCACCACTTCGGCAACCTTGTTCACATCGCCGGAGGCGAGCTTCTCAAGGTTGGCCTTATACCGCCGAGACCAGTTGGTCGGCTCCTCGGTGTGGGGAGCACGCAGCACCTCGAAGACCCGGTTGAGGCCCTCCTGTCCCACGACGTCCCGCACGCCGACGATCTCGGCGTTGTCCGCGGGAACGCGCACGGTGAGGTCGCCCTGCGCTACCTTCAGGACGAGATACTTCTTCTCCTCGCCCTTGATCACACGGGTCTCGATTGCTTCGATGAGAGCGGCACCGTGGTGCGGGTAGACGACGGTCTCTCCGACCTTGAAAACCATGTGTCCTCTGCCCCTTTCGCTGGTGCCATCTTAACACGCAGGACAATTCACGTCCGGCCGACCGACCAACCTTCGATGCAGGTCAGCGCCAGTGTCCGGGGTTGACAAACGGCCGAGGGCCATGCAAGGGCGTCGGCAGAAGATCCACCAGCCAGTCCATTGTGGACTAATACCTCGGACACGTCATCGGGACTTGATGTCACGGGGCCCGTCGCGGTTGGTTAGGCTGCGCAGGAGGTCACGGGCTCGGGCCCGTCACGAGCCGGTCTGGCACGGTCTACGAGGAGGACCCGCATTGGGACGCGAACAGCAGACGGTGCGGAATGGGATCGGCGCGGCGCGCTCGTCCCGGGCACGCCTTGTCCCCGCGGCGCTGGTGGCAGGGCTTGCCCTGGTGGTGAGCGGCTGCAGCGCAGGTCAGATCACACAGACCGCCCGCAAGGAGCCGGTGATCAACGGCATCAACGGCGACGTCGGGAACATGGCGGTGCGCGACGCGCAGCTCCTCTTCCCGCCCGGTGACGAGCAGTTCTACCCGGCGGGCTCCGACATCCCGCTGAGCCTGACCCTGGTCAACACCGGCACGACGACGGACCGACTGGTGGAGGTCACCAGCCCCTCGGGCCTCGTCGAGCTCGAGGGCGACACGGTGATCCCCGGTGGGACCACGGTCGTCGCGACCGTCGATCCCTCGGAGTGGGCCGACGCACAGCGCAGGCTCGCCGAGCAGGAGGAGCAGGACTCGACCAGCCCCTCCGGAACGACCGAGGCCGACGACGCGGACGACGCGGACGACACCGATACGGACGCCGACACCGAGGACGCCGACACCGAGGACGGCGACGCTGCGGGTGACGACGCAGACGGTGACGACACCGGGGGTGACGACGCCGCCGATGCCACGGCGCCGAACAGCACGCCGTCCGACCAGGCGAACCCGCAGAACCGGCTGCCGTTGGAGGACGACGTCATCACGGTGACGCTGACCGACCTGATCAACGACCTCCAGCCCGGCACCAACCTGGAGATCGTCTTCGTCTTCGAGAACGCCGGACAGGTCGCGCTCCAGGTTCCGATGGGTCCGCCGTCTCAACCACGCGCCACCCGACAGGACGACCAGCACTGAGGTTCGCCCGTCGAACCCGGCGACAACACGAGCGGCAGGCACGCCCGGCCCTCTGCGAGCACTGCGCAGGCGGGCCGGGCTGCTGCGTGGAGGGCGCCCGTGTCCGAGCGAAGCAGGCCGGCGGGGACGTGAACGTCCGATCGGGCGGTCCGCAGGCGCAGGGGCCGTGGATCGGGGCTGCGCCCGGCCGCGTACCGACGATGACGTTCCCGTACTCGGGGCGGGCCGCCGGCCCGGTGCGGTCCGTCGGAGCACCCGCCTAGTCTCCGTGATCGTGGCCCCGACGAAGAACGCGAAGCCCGCACGTCCGAGGTACCGCTGTGGCGAATGCGGTCTCGAGGTGCCCAAGTGGGTGGGTCGCTGCCCGGAATGCCAAGCGTGGGGCAGCATCACCGAGAGCGCCGCACCCGCCCGGTCCAGTCTGAGCCGAGTCGCGGCGGGTGCCCCGGCACTGCCCGCCCGACCGATCGCCGAGGTCGACGTGGAGGCCGCCAGGGCACGGCCCAGTGGCGTGCCGGAGCTCGATCGCGTGCTTGGCGGCGGCATCGTGCCCGGCGCCGTCATGCTGCTCGCGGGGGAACCCGGTGTGGGCAAGTCGACGCTGCTGCTCGAGGTCGCCCACCGCTGGGCGGCCGGGCCGGGCGGGCCGGCCCTGTACATCACCGGCGAGGAGTCGGCGGGACAGGTTCGGCTGCGGGCGGAGCGCACCGGCAACGTGCACGACGCGCTGTACGTGAGCGCCGAGAGCGACCTCTCGGCCGTGCTCGGCCACGTCGACGCGGTCCGGCCCGGCCTGCTCATCGTCGACTCCGTGCAGACCGTCCAGTCGCCCGAGGTGGAGGGCAGCCCCGGCGGCGTCACCCAGGTGCGGGCCGTGACCGTCGCGTTGACGGCGCTGGCCAAGGAACGCGGCCTCCCCGTGGTGCTGGTCGGCCACGTCACCAAGGACGGGGCGGTGGCGGGCCCGCGTGTCCTGGAGCACCTCGTGGACGTGGTCCTGCACTTCGAAGGCGATCGACACTCGACGCTGCGGATGGTCCGAGGCGTGAAGAATCGCTTCGGCGCGGCCGATGAGGTGGGCTGCTTCGAACTTCGTGACGACGGCATCGTCGGACTGGCCGACCCGTCGGGGCTCTTCCTCAATCGGCGGGAGACCGCCGTGGCGGGCACCGCCGTCACCGTCGTGGTCGAGGGGAAGCGACCGCTGTTGGCCGAGGTACAGGCCTTGGTCTCGAAGTCGACGCTGGCCATGCCCCGACGGGCCGTGAGCGGGCTCGACTCGGCGCGCGTGTCGATGGTCCTGGCCGTGCTGGAGCGACGCGGCCGGGTGCGGCTCGGCGAGTCGGACGTCTTCACCGCGACGGTCGGCGGCATGAAGGTCACCGAGCCCGCGTCGGATCTGGCGGTCGCCCTCGCCGTGGCCTCGGCCGCCAACGATCAGCCGCTGCCCCCGGACCTGGCCGTCGTCGGCGAGGTGGGGCTGGCAGGCGAGGTGCGTCCCGTGGTCGGCGCGGGCAGGCGCTTCGCCGAGGCGGCGAGGCTCGGCTTCACCAGGGCGCTGGTACCGCCGGAGTCCGGGCCGCTGCCGCCCGAGCTGCGGGCCGTGGTGGTGCCGGACCTGCGCTCCGCGCTGGCCGAGCTACGCCGGGGCCGCTGAGCCTGCGCCGCCGCACCGCGACCCGACGCGCGGGCAGTGGTCCCGGCGCCGCCTCGCGGGGACGCGAGCACGAGCGCCGGGACACGACGGCCAGGCCGCATCGCCGAGATGGTCGGACGTCTCGAGTCACGGCCCGCCGCGGCGGCGGCGCCGAGCCGGCGAACGGCCGCCGGGCGTCGACGACGCAGGCGGCGCGGCCCGGTTCGAGTCCGCGTGACGGCCGGCGGCGCGGCGATACGGTGACTCACCGGACACGCCGGGGCCAGGTGCGGCCTGCCTGGACGACGGAAGCAGAGGGCGGGGACGCCCTGCGACGGGGAGGCATGCGGCGGGCGACACCGACCGGGGCGATTCGCGGCGGTCGGCGCCGATCTAGTCGGGGTCCGTCGCGTCGGCGGGCCCCGCCAGGCGACGCCGGTGACGCAGCACGAGCACGGCCCCGATGACCAGCCCGGTGGCGCCGAGCAGGCTCGCGAACACCACGGCGGACACTCCGGTGTCGGCAAGGTCGCCGCCCGGCGGCGGGACCGAGGGGCCACCGGGTTCGGATGGCGGCGACGTCGGCGAGCCGTCGCCCGGCAGCACCGTGTATCGCACCGTGCTCGGATTGGACCGCACCTCGTCGACGACCTGCACCGCGCTCAAGGTATGTGTTCCGACCGAGAGCGGTTCGATCACCGTCACCGACCAGTCGCCCGCGCCGTCGGCGACGGAGGAGCCGACCTCCACGTCGTCGATGGTCACCGCGACCAGGGCCGACGGCTCGGCGCTGCCGAGGATCATCGGCAGCGCCTCGGTGCTCTGCGTGCCGTCCTCCGGCGAGTCGATGACCGGCTCGCCGGGGGCCACGAAGAAGCCGCTGGTCGTCGTGGCCGACTCCCACGACGAGAGATTCGGCGCGATCCATGACTGAGCGACGGTGATCTCGTAGTGCCCCAGCGGCAGCTCGCTCCGCGCGGGCAGCTCCCAACGCCCCTCGTCGTCGGCGTCGACCTGCCGGGCCGTCCCCTGGTGGGTGACGGTGACGACGGCGTTCGGTTTCGCCGTGCCGATGATCGGCAGGCTGCGGTCGGTGTGCCGCGATCCGTCCTCCGGCGAGGTGACGACCGGGACGCTCAGTTCCGGCTCGTCGCGGTCGAGGTAGGCGGGGATGCCGTCCCCGTTGTCGTCCCGGATCATGGTCGGGTCGGCGGCGAGCTCCTGGTAATCGGGGATGCCGTCGCCGTCGGTGTCGGCCGTCGTGGTGAGCAGCCGCAGTTCCGCGCCGAAGTCGCCGAGGACGTCGGTGCTCAACGGCTCGGCGAACGCGATGTCATCCTCGCCCACGGTGGAGAGGCAGCGCTGGTCGGCGGGCGTCAGCGCTCCCGCCGCGTGCAGGCCGACGGCCAGCGTCCCGGCGAGGACGGCGCCGCCGCTGTCGCCGCGCTCGGTACAGGCGTCGTACCAGAACATCCGCTGTGCCTTGACGCCGCCGTCGAAGTCATTGACCCGTACCTCGACGTTCACCTGCTGGATCTCGCCGCACTCCCATTCGGTGGTGCGGCCGGACTTGCAGACCTGCATGCCCTCGATCGGCTCGACGACTCCCTCCACCGGCAGGCTGCCGCCCTGCCAGTCGACGACCTCGGGCCGTACCGTCAGCGCCGAGTTCGTCAGTCGCACACTGGCGTAGTCGTCGCCCTCACCGCCGTCGGTGATGCTGTCCCAGACCACTCGGTCGACGGTGCCGATCTCGCTGCCGTCGGCGGCGGCACGGACGGTCTCGGCGCCGGACAGACAGTGTCCGCTGGTCAGGGCGAGCGCCCTGCCCTGGGCGTCGATCGCGTTGAAGCCGAGTGAGCAGCTGCCCACCTCGTCGCCCGAGGAGTCATGGGCGGTGATCCCTTGTCCGCCGCGCAGTTCACCGCCCTGCTGTGGGTCGGGACGCTCGGCGACGAAGTCGACGTCGACCTCGGCGCCTCGGTCGACCGGCAGCTCGGAGGCGAGCGCGCGCCCCTCGGCGGACGAGGAGAGCACTAGGGTGACGGAGCTGTTGCGGGCGCTGGTGGACAGCCCGTAGACGAGGTCGCGCCGGTCCGGGGGCAGCCCGCCGACCCACTGGCGGATGTCGGCGGCGACCTGGGTGAGCCGGGCCTCGTCGATGCCCCGGATGTGTGCCTCGGCGCCGCTCTGCCGCACCACGTCCGCGGCGCTCTGACTGGTGACCGCGACGTTCAACTTGCCGGAGGAGGCGTCGAACCATGCTCCGCCGAAGTTGTCGCCCAGCTGGGCGCGCAGTTCCTCGCTGGTCGCGGAGGCCGCCGCCGAGGCCAGCGAGTTGGCGGCGTAGGTGATGGGCTCGGTCCCGAGATCCCGTTCGATCGCGGTGCGAAGGCCCGCCGGATACTTCGACACCTGTTCGGCCGCGGACGAATCGGCTGCGTCGGACGACTGGGCGAGGCCGGACTGCGTCGCCGTCATGATCGATCCGGCAGCCAGCACCCCGGCGATCAGCACCGAGGCGACCCGTCTCGCCTGTTTCACCTGCTCCTCCAGCACCTCCCGGGCACAGCCCGACGAATGTCATCGAGACGGTATCCAGCCGACGGGGCTGTTTTTCTTAGCCAAGCGAAACGAGGCGTAACGGTGCCCTGCTCGTTAGCTACCGAATGTCACCAGATCTGCACATCGCTTCACTCCACTGCCCGAGTCGGCCGCATCGACGCAGCATGACGCCGCAGCCGCGATCACCCGGCCGGCCCACCCGGTCCGACAGCCGATGTCCGCTGCGACGGCGGGACTGGTCGACTCGGCTGAATCCGCCGCACTCCGGTCGGGGGCCATGTCGATCACCGCGGTGGAAGCTGCCAGGATCGGGGTGCGATGAAGACCAACGTGTTAGCCCCCGAGACGCTGAACGACTGGTTCGACGAGGCAGGTCGTGACCTGCCCTGGCGCCGTCCCGAGACGACGGGATGGGGCGTCCTCGTCAGCGAGATCATGCTCCAGCAGACGCCGGTCGTCAGGGTGCTACCGATCTGGTCGGAGTGGCTCGCACGGTGGCCGAAGCCTTCCGACCTGGCGGCCGCCACCGCCGCCGAGGTGCTGCGAGCCTGGGGGAAGCTCGGCTACCCGCGCCGCGCGCTGCGCCTGCATGCCGCCGCGGCGGCCATCGCGAACAAGCACGGCGACGTCGTGCCCTCCGACGTCGACACCCTGCTGGCGCTGCCCGGCATCGGCGCCTACACGGCGCGCGCGGTGGCCGCGTTCGCCTACGGCCTGCGTGCTCCCGTCGTCGACACCAACGTGCGCCGCGTCGTCGCCCGGGCCGTGCACGGATCGGCGGAGGCAGGGCCTCCGTCGACCACCCGTGATCTCGCCGACGTCGACGCGCTGCTGCCCCAGGACGACGCGGAGGCCGCTCGCTACTCGGCGGCCCTGATGGAGCTGGGCGCCCTGATCTGCACCGCGCGGACTCCGCGCTGTGTCGACTGCCCGGTGCTCGCCGACTGCGCCTGGCAGCGCGCGGGCCGGCCGGCGT
Organism: Actinoalloteichus hoggarensis; assembly: GCF_002234535.1. Classification (NCBI taxonomy): domain Bacteria; kingdom Bacillati; phylum Actinomycetota; class Actinomycetes; order Pseudonocardiales; family Pseudonocardiaceae; genus Actinoalloteichus; species Actinoalloteichus hoggarensis. Next base: position 362,581 of record NZ_CP022521.1, on the reverse strand, counting down.
ACGCGGGCCCGGCCCGGCAGGCGCAGCGATTCGCGGGCACCGACCGGCAGGTGCGCGGCCTGCTTCTCGATGTTCTGCGTGCGGCACCGGGGCCGGTGGAGCGGGCCAGGCTCGACCTGGTCTGGCGTCAGGACGCGCAACGCGATCGTTGCCTGGACTCGCTGTTGGTGGACGGGTTGATGGAGCAGACCGAGGACGGCCTGTTCGCGCTGCCCGGCGAGGCCTGAGCACGCCGCCGGATCCTCGACGCCGAGTCCACGGGCGATCAAGGCGGCACCACGCTTCGGGCCTCTCCGCGGACCGACCGATGCGAGTCTCTCGGCCGGGCACATCGGGCGGTCTCGGCTGCGGCAGACTGACGCCGTGGCGGTGACGCTGGACTTCTTCTTCGACGCCGACTCCGAGGCGCGCATCCGGGCCCTGTGGCGGCGACTGGCGGCGGCCGACCTGCGCGGCGCCGAGCAGCACGCGACAGGCGTGCGACCCCATGTCCGCTTCGCCTCCGCCGCCGAGGTGCCCGCCGCCGTCCGCCGAGACCTGCGTACCGAGCTGGCGGCCCTGTCGCTGCCCGCCTTCTGGCTGACCACGCTGGGGACCTTCGCCGCGTCCGAGCCGGTGTTGATGCTCGGTGCCGTCGTCGACGCCGAGCTGCTCGCGGTGCACTCCGCGGTGCACGACGTGCTGGCAGGCCGAGTCCGGCAGCCGTCGGCCTACTACCTGCCCGGTGCCTGGGTGCCGCACTGCCCGCTCGCCGAGGGAGTCACCGGGGAGCGGCTGGCCGCCGGATTCGCCGCCCTGCATCCGGTGCGCGCCGTGCACGCCCGCGTCGGCGGCGTCGGCATCACCGACAGTCGGACCGGGCGGACGGAGGACCTCATCGCGGTGCCCTGACGCCGCCGTGTCACCCCGGCGTCGTCGCGGCGCGGACCACGCCGGTCACTTCGGCCGCCCACCCGGGCCCGGTCGGCGCCCCGGTCAGGGCCGCCCGCACGACGCGACGATCCGCCCGCACCGACTGCCGGTAACGTCGGGGACATGGCAGTCGTGAAGATCAACGCTATCGAGGTCCCCGAGGGCAGCGGCCCCGAGCTGGAGAAGCGGTTCGCCGCCCGTGCGGGCGCGGTCGAGAACGCCCCCGGTTTCCTCGGCTTCGAACTGCTCCGGCCGACCGCGGGCGAGAACAGGTACTTCGTCTACACGAAGTGGGAGTCCGAGGAGGCGTTCCAAGCCTGGTCCGGCGGGCCCGCCAAGGAGGCGCACGCGGGCGAGCGAGCCAAGCCGGTCGCCTCCGGTGCCAGCCTGCTCGAGTTCGAGGTCGTCCAACGGGCCGAGCCGACGGCACAGTGAGCAGGAGCGAGCCCGTCGCAGCAGCCGGGCCGGTCGAGACAGCCGAGACGACCGAGACGGTCGGCATCGCCGAGGCCGCAGGGCTCGTCGCCGACGCCCATGCCCTCCTCGTGTGCGCGGGTGCGGGGATGGGCGTCGATTCCGGGCTGCCCGACTTCCGCGGCCCGGAGGGCTTCTGGCGGGCCTATCCGGCGTATCGAGACCTCGGCCTCGACTTCGCCGAGCTGGCCGACCCCGTGCACTTCGAGGCCGATCCGGAACTCGCCTGGGGCTTCTACGGGCATCGGCTGGAGCTGTACCGCCGCACCCGACCGCACGCGGGGTTCGCCGTCCTGCGTCGGTGGGGCTCGGCGCTGCCCGGCGGCCTTCGGGTCTTCACATCGAACGTCGACGGTCAGTTCCAGCGGGCGGGCTTCCCCGCCGAGACGATCGCCGAGTGCCACGGCTCGATCCACCACCTTCAGTGCACCGTGCCCTGCGTCGCACGGTCCTGGTCCGCCGCCGATGTGACCGTGACGGTCGATCCCACGACGATGCGTGCGGTCGGCCCGCTGCCCGTCTGCCCGCACTGCGGTGGCCTGGCACGGCCGAACATCCTGATGTTCGGCGACGCGCGTTGGGTGGGCGACCGCAGTGAGGAGCGGTTGACCGAGGTCAGCCGATGGCGGCGCGGACCGCACACGGCGAAGCTGGTCGTCGTCGAGCTCGGCGCGGGCACCGCGGTGCCGACCGTGCGCAGACAGGCGGAACTGGCCAGCGCCGCCAGCGGGGCGTTGATCCGTGTCAATCCGGTCGCGCCCGAGGTCCGGCACGGGCGCGGGGTGGCCCTGCGGATGGGCGCCGCCGACGCCCTCGCGGCCGTCGACGAGCTGCTGCCCGCCGCGTTCCGAGCCTGACACGAGGGCCGTCGCCCGCGGCTCCTCGTCGCTTCCCGGGTGGATCGTCGACGCCTGTCGGCAGGCCCCTCGCCCACTCCGTGGTCAGGACGGGACGACGAACTCCGCCGACACGGCACGGTGGTCGGTGCCGGGGACGTCGAACACGTCGAAGTCCTCCACCGAGCATCGTCGGTCCACCAGGATGTGGTCGATGGTCAACGGCGGGGCGAACACCGTGTCCGGTGCGGGCCAGGTCGGGCGCAACCCGTCGCCGGTCTGGTCGGCGGCGTCCTGATAGCCATGCGCCAGCAGGCCGCGCAGCGGGCCGTGGTCGAGAGTGGCGTTGAAGTCGCCTGCGAGCACTCGGATCGGTCCGGACGCGCGAGCGGCGGGCAGACCGGCCAGTTCACGCTGCCACGTGTCCGTCGTGCCCGCGCCGATCGGCCAGAGCGGATGCACCACGACGATCTCCAGTTCGGCGCCCTTCGGCAGGCTCACCCTGACGATCGGCTGCCGGTTCGTCGCAGGGGCATTGCCGACCAGCTCCGCCGGATGCCGTGAATAGAGACCGGCGCCCGGTGCCCCGGTCCGCGCGTCCAGCACGTGATGCGGCAGTTCCTCGTCCACGCCCGCCTCGGTGAGCGCGTCCACCGCCGTGGGTGTCAGCTCCTGGAGGCTCAGCACGTCGATCCGCCGCTCCCGGACCAGGTCGACGAGGACGTCGGCGTCGGCGGTGCCGTAGCGCATGTTCAGGCTCAGCACTCGCACCGACTCGCCCTGCACGAAGGCCCTGGCGTCCGGTGTGGCCCTCGGCAGCACCACCGCCGCCATGAGCACGGTCAACAAACCGGCGATCAGCGCCACCGCCCATCGCCGCAGCGAGAGTCCCGCGATGGTCAGGAACGCGCCGAGCGGCACCGAATACGGCGTCAGGGCCGCCGCGACGACCGCGGCGCGAATACCGCCCACCTCGATGAGCCGATTGATCGCGACCAGCACGAACGGCACGGTCAGCGCCACCAGCAGCACGGTGACCGCGGCCCCGCCGGGCCTGTGTCGGCCCGCGTCGACGGGCTCGTCCTCCTCATCGAGGTCGCGGTGATCCGCCTTCGTCGACAGCGCCATACCCTCGATTCTCGACCATCGCGGCGCCGGATTCGCCCGAACCGGGCGATGCCGGATTCGCCCGAACCGGGCGGTGCCGTCGACGATCGGGCTCGGGCCGGGCACCGGGTCGCAGTCGGCGGCTGCTCGGCCGCCGCTCCGCGCGGGCGGCAGCGGCCGTCGACCACCGACGCACCGCACGGCACAGCTCACAGCGGTCACGAAGCCGCGCCCCGACGCATCAAGCCGGGTGAGTACACGGTCGGCTCGGACCCGATCCCGGAAAGGCGACGGGGCCGATGCCTGCTCGGCATCGGCCCCGTCGCACGGGTGTCATCGAATCACTCGGACTCGCCCTCCGCGGGGGTGTCCTGCCCCACTCCGCTGGAGCTGGACAGCTCCACCGGCGGGACGTCCGGCACCTTCGACGGCTTCGGCTCGCCCCGGAAGACGAAGCGCGCCTTGTCGTCGCTCTTGCCCTCCTCGTAGCCCTCGACGTCGCCGATGATGATCTGTCCGGCCTCCAGCTCGCCGAACAGGATCTTCTCGGACAGCTGGTCCTCGATCTCCCGCTGGATCGTCCGACGCAGCGGCCGGGCGCCGAGCACCGGGTCGAAACCGCGCTTGGCGAGCAGCTTCTTCGCGTTCGCGGTCAGTTCGAGGCTCATGTCCTTGTTCTTGAGCTGAACCTCGACCCTGGCGATCATCAGGTCGACCATCCGGATGATCTCGTCCTCGGTGAGCTGGTGGAAGACGATGATGTCGTCGATCCGGTTGAGGAACTCCGGACGGAAGTGCTTCTTGAGCTCGTCGTTGACCTTCTGCTTCATCCGGTCGTAGTTCGAGTTCTCGGTGCCGCCGCCCGCGAAGCCGAGGCCGACCGCCTTGGAGATGTCCTGCGTCCCCAGGTTCGAGGTGAAGATGATCACCGTGTTCTTGAAGTCGACCGTGCGGCCCTGACCGTCGGTGAGCCTGCCGTCCTCCAAGACCTGGAGCAGCGTGTTGTACACCTCCTGGTGGGCCTTCTCGATCTCGTCGAAGAGCACCACCGAGAACGGCTTCCGGCGCACCTTCTCGGTGAGCTGGCCGCCTTCCTCGTATCCGACGTAGCCGGGGGGCGCGCCGAACAGCCGCGAGGCGGTGTAGCGGTCGTGGAACTCGCCCATGTCGATCTGGATGAGCGCGTCGTCCTCGCCGAACAGGAAGTTCGCCAGAGCCTTGGACAGCTCGGTCTTACCCACACCCGACGGTCCCGCGAAGATGAAGGAGCCGGAGGGGCGCTTCGGATCCTTCAGGCCCGCGCGCGTACGGCGGATCGCCTGGGAGACGGCCTTGACGGCGTCCTCCTGGCCGATGATCCGCTTGTGCAGCTCCTCCTCCATCCGCAGCAGCCGAGTCGTCTCCTCCTCGGTGAGCTTGAAGACGGGGATGCCGGTCCAGTTCGCCAGGACCTCGGCGATCTGCTCGTCGTCCACCTCCGCGACGACGTCCAGGTCACCGGACTTCCACTGCTTCTCGCGCTCGGCCTTCTGGCCGAGGAGCTGCTTCTCCTCGTCCCGCAGGCGCGCGGCCCGCTCGAAGTCCTGCGCGTCGATCGCGGACTCCTTGTCCCGACGCACGTCGGCGATCTTCTCGTCGAACTCGCGCAGGTCCGGCGGCGCCGTCATCCGGCGGATGCGCATCCGCGCACCGGCCTCGTCGATGAGGTCGATCGCCTTGTCCGGCAGGAAGCGGTCGTTGATGTACCGGTCCGCCAGCGTGGCGGCGGCCACCAGCGCCGAGTCCGTGATGGAGACGCGGTGGTGCGCCTCGTAGCGGTCGCGCAGACCCTTGAGGATCTCGATGGTCTGCTCCATGGTGGGCTCGCCCACCTGGATCGGCTGGAAGCGACGCTCCAGGGCCGGGTCCTTCTCGACGTGCTTGCGGTACTCGTCGAGCGTGGTGGCGCCGATCGTCTGCAGCTCGCCCCTGGCCAGCATCGGCTTCAGGATGCTCGCGGCGTCGATCGCGCCCTCGGCGGCACCCGCACCCACCAGGGTGTGGATCTCATCGATGAACAGGATGATGTCGCCGCGCGTGCGGATCTCCTTGAGCACCTTCTTGAGGCGCTCCTCGAAGTCGCCTCGGTACCGGGAGCCGGCGACCAGCGACCCGAGGTCCAGCGTGTAGAGCTGCTTGTCCTTGAGCGTCTCGGGCACCTCGCCCTTGACGATGTTCTGTGCCAGGCCCTCGACGACGGCCGTCTTGCCCACGCCGGGCTCGCCGATGAGGACGGGGTTGTTCTTGGTGCGGCGGGACAGCACCTGCATGACCCGCTCGATCTCCTTCTCCCGGCCGATGACCGGGTCGAGCTTGCCCTCCCGAGCGCTGGAGGTCAGGTTGCGACCGAACTGGTCGAGCACCAGCGAGGACGACGGAGTCCCCTCGCCGCGACCGCCGGTCTCGGCGGGCTCCTTGCCCTGGTAGCCCGACAGCAGCTGCAGGACCTGCTGACGCACCCGGTTCAGGTCCGCACCCAGCTTGACCAGCACCTGCGCGGCGACGCCCTCGCCCTCGCGGATGAGACCAAGCAGGATGTGCTCGGTGCCGATGTAGTTGTGGCCGAGTTGCAGAGCCTCCCGAAGCGACAGCTCCAGCACCTTCTTCGCCCGAGGCGTGAAGGGGATGTGGCCGCTCGGGGCCTGCTGCCCCTGACCGATGATCTCCTCAACCTGCTGACGGACGCCCTCCAGGGCGATCCCCAGCGACTCCAGCGCCTTGGCGGCGACACCCTCACCCTCATGGATCAGGCCCAGGAGGATGTGCTCGGTGCCGATGTAGTTGTGGTTGAGCATCCTGGCCTCTTCTTGGGCCAGGACGACCACCCGCCTCGCGCGGTCGGTGAACCTCTCGAACATTCGCACTCCTCGACAGCGGCGGCAGCGGCTCTCGCCCGGCCACGCACCAGTGAATCAGTCTCTGGCGCTCTGTGACGGGGTCGGCACCCTAACAACCACTGTAGTCGGCATTACCGTGACATCGAGTCCGTGTCGGCTTCTCATGGGCCGTTCTGTAGCACTCGCCCCCCGCACAACGCAGGGTGACCCGGCCCCATTCCTGGTCAGGCCCCCGCAGGGGCGATGTCCGCTGAGAGCGAACACGCTTCGTGTCGGGGCTGCGGGTCCCCGTCGGTCGTCTCCCGTCCCGGAGCCCGCGGCGCGCCACCAGATAAGCTTAGGCAAGCCTGACATGACCCGCCGACGACGCGGAGCCCCACGCCGTCGTCCCGTGACGAAGGTGAGACATCGTGCCGATCAGCGCCGCAGACACAGGCCCGGGAACAGACCGATGACGACAGCCTTCCGCAGGTCGGCACCGCGCGGCCCCGCGGGGGACGACGGCGCGCCATCGCCGTTGGCCGAGTCGATCGCGCGGCTCGACCTGCCGCCATGGCTGGAGGCCCGCCACGGCGACGCCTCGATCGGGACGGACTGGTCCCGCTGCTCCTCGCTGCTCGACGATCCCACAGCGTTCACTCGATGGCGTGATGTTCTGGGCGGCTGGCTCATCGAGAACTACGGCGCCGCCCCCGAGCGGACCACCGCCGGCTACGTCATGTCCTGGTATCTCAGCGTCCCCGGCTACCTCGGCGCGCTGCTGTTCCACACGGCGCGTCGCGTGCCGTCGCTACGCCCCGAGCACACCGCGTTCCGGATGGCCGCGGGCCGCCCGCACCTCGACGGCATCGCGCTGACCGGCCGGGACTTCGCCTGTCTCCCCGACGACCCGGACTCCGACCATCCGGCGGCCACCGTCGTGGGCGACGAGCAGGCCCTGGCCACGCTGCTGCGCGCCAGGTTCGCCGGGCACGCCGCGCGCTTCGTGGCGGCCTACGCTCCCGGCACCCGCCTGGGCAGACGAATGCTCTGGGCCGCCGCGACCGACGTGCTCGACACCACACTGTGGCTGAGCGGACAGATGTGCGGCGACGAGGACGGCGGCGTCGCCGACGCCGCCCTCGTCTTCGGCACCGAGGCCGAGCCCTTCACCGCGCTCTCGACGATGTACCGCGTCCCCGGACCCGACGGCGGGGACCGCTGGACCCGGCGTCGCGAGAGCTGCTGCTTCCACTACGCCCTGCCCGGTTCGCCACAGGCCTGCACCACGTGCCCGCGCGTCGGCACCGAGGAGCGCGCCCGGCGGGTGCGCGAGACGGGCGGCTGACCGGCGGAGTCCGGCGATCTCACGGGACTCCGCCGACGTGCCCGCCCCGTGTGCCTCGACGTCGGCGACGCGGCGCTTCGACGGCGAACAGGCAGGCCGCCGCACGGGGCTGCCCATGGTCCCCGTCCGACGCCCGCCCGCGACCCCTGCGGCACGTCACCGCCGATCGCCCGTCACCGCGATGAGCGTCGAGCCCCGAACCGCGGTGTCCGAACGGCCGGGTCCGTCAGTTCGCCTCGTGGTAGGCGTCGATGACCTCGGCCGGGATGCGACCCCGGTCCGACACCTTCATGCCGCGCTTGCGCGCCCACTCGCGGATCGCCTGGTTCTGCTCGCGGTCGCTCGCCGCGGTGCCGACGCCGTCCGGGCGGGCACCGGGCCGCACGTTGCGCTTGCGCCCGCCGGAACGGCGCGCATGTCCGACGAAACCGGCGAGGGCGTCGCGCAGCGCCCCGGCATTCGCCGCAGATAGATCGATCTGGTAAGCGGCTCCATCGAAAGTGAACTCGACCGTCTCGTCTGCCTTGGAACCGTCCAAGTCATCGACCAGTGTGACCGTGACCTTCTGTGCCATGACCCATGCCCTTCCACTGAAAAGATCTGCCGAGGCTGCCCACGCGCCTCATTTCGGCCGATATTACCGCAGAAATGGTTCTGGTCACCCTTGATTCCAAGAACGCTATGCAGTCGACCCGCCGATCGGCGCCCACAGGCGCCGATCGGCGGCAGCTCATTCCGGACGGACCAGCGGAAACAGGATCGTCTCCCGGATTCCGGCGCCGGTCAACGCCATCAACAAACGGTCGACGCCCATTCCGACGCCGCCGGTCGGGGGCATTCCGTACTCCAGCGCCCGCAGGAAGTCCTCATCCAGCCGCATGGCCTCGACATCGCCGCCCGCTGCGAGCAGGGCCTGCGCCTCCAGTCGTTCCCGCTCGACGACCGGGTCGACGAGTTCCGAGTAGCCGGTGGCGAGCTCGAAGCCCCGGATATACAGATCCCACTTCTCGGCGACGCCGGGATCGGTGCGGTGCTGCCGAGTCAAGGGGGACGTCTCGATGGGGAAATCCTTCACGAAGGTGGGTTCGTGAAGGTGATCGCCGATCAGGTGCTCCCACAGCTCCTCGACCAGCTTGCCGTGTCCGTACCCCGGATGGACTTCCAGATCCCGCTCGGCCGCCCGCTCGCGCAACCGTGCCACCGACGTGTCCGGAGTCACCTCTTCCCCGAGAGCCTCGGAGAGCGACCCGTACATGCTGAGCCAGGTCCATTCTCCGGACAGGTCGTACTCGCTGCCGTCGGTCAACGTGACGACCTCGCCACCACAGGCCGCCCGAGCCGCATCCTGGATGAGTTCCCTGGTCAGCCTCGCCATGTCGTGGTAGTCGCTATACGCCTGGTAGAACTCGGTCATGGCGAATTCAGGAGAGTGAGACGAGTCACTGCCCTCGTTCCGGAAGTTCCTATTGATCTCGAAGACCCGCTCGATTCCGCCCACCACGCAGCGCTTGAGATACAGCTCCGGCGCGATTCGCAGGTAGAGGTCGATGTCGAAGGCATTCGAGTGTGTCTGGAAGGGACGAGCCGCCGCACCGCCGTAGAGGGTCTGCAACATCGGCGTCTCGACCTCGGTGTAACCGTGCCGATGGAACGACTCCCGCAGCGAGCGCACGACGGCGGCCCGGATCTCGACGATGCGCCGAGCCTGCGGCCGGACGATCAGGTCGACGTAACGCTGTCGGACCCGGGTCTCCTCGCCGAGATCCTTGTGCACGACCGGCAGCGGTCGCAGTGCCTTCGCGCCGAGTCGCCATTCATCGGCCATCACCGACAGCTCGCCACGCCGAGACGTGATGACCTCGCCGTGCACGAAGACATGGTCGCCCAGATCGACATCCGCCTTCCATGCCGCCAATGCCTCCGCGCCGACCTGCCCGAGACTCAGCATCGCCTGGAGTTCGGTGCCGTCGCCGGAACGCAAGGTCGCGAAACACAGCTTTCCGGTGTTCCGCAGGAACATCACCCGGCCCGCGATGCCGACGATCTCGCCGGTGGCGGTGTCCGGCTCCAGTCCGGCGTGCCGCGTCCGGATGTCCGCGATGGCGTGTGTGACCGGAAGCACCACCGGATACGGTTCCGTGCCGGATTCGAGCAACCGCGACCGCTTCTCCCGACGGATACGCATCTGCTCGGGAAGGGTGTCCTCGCTGGTCGTGGCGTCGTTCTCCGGAATCGCGTTCACGGAGACACAGCGTAGGCGTCCGGCAGGCACGTCGAATCGACGGGTTGGGCGTCCTGCGGGGCCACGCCCCCGTCGAGCGGCCCCCGTCCAGGCGGCCCTCGACGGTGCGCGGACCGGAAGGGCTCAGGCCACGTTGCGCTCATAGACCAGCCGCAGCCCGGTCAACGTCAGGTCGGGCACGTGCTCGGCGATCGTCTCCGACTCGCCCAAGACCAGCGGCGCGAGGCCGCCGGTGGCGAGCACGGTGATCGGCCCGCGCTCCGTCGCGGCCAGCTCCGCTTTGATCCGTCGCACCAGTCCGTCCACCTGGCCCGCGAAGCCGTAGAGGATGCCTGCCTGCAGGCACTCCACGGTGTTCTTGCCGATCACGTTGCGCGGCCGCATCAGCTCGACCTTGCGCAGCTGGGCCGCCCGTGACGCGAGCGCGTCCACCGAGATCTCGATGCCGGGCGCGAACACGCCGCCGAGGAACTCGCCCTTGGCGGAGATCACGTCGATGTTCGTGGAGGTCCCGAAGTCGACGACCACGCACGCCGTGCCGAACAGATGATGGGCCGCCAGCGTGTTGACGACCCGGTCGCCGCCGACCTCCTTGGGGTTGTCCACCAGCAGCGGGACCCCGGTGCGCACTCCCGGCTGCACGATCAACGTCGGCACGTCGGCGTAATAGCGACCGAGCATCACCCGCAGCTCGCGCAACACCGCCGGGACCGTCGACAACGCCGAGATCCCCGTGATCCGGTCGGCGTGCTCGCCGAGCAGCCCGCGCATGGTCAGGGCGAGCTCGTCGGCGGTGGCCCTGGCGTCGGTGCGCATCCGCCAGTCCCGGACGAGTCGAGCGTCCTCTCCCTCACCCGCGTACAGGCCGAGGACGATGTTGGTGTTCCCGACGTCGATGGCGAGCAGCACCGGACGTCCTTCCCTTCGTATGGGTACCGGCCGCGCGGCCGGTTCAGCGTTCGGACTGCAGCAGCGCGTCCAGTCGGGCCGCGTCGTCGGTCTCCGCCTGGGTCGCGCGGTCCTCAACGGCCTGGTCGGCGCCCGAAGGGCGTGCGACGGCCGAGCCCGAGGTCAGTCCGGAACCCGCCGGAGCCGCCCCCGGATCGGCGTCGCGGCTGATCACACGGTTGTCCGAGTCGACGAAGATCACCGACGGCCGATGCTCGCGGATCTCCGCCGCGTCCATCAGCCCGTAGGCGATGAGGATCACCAGATCGCCGGGATGGACCAGATGCGCCGCCGCGCCGTTGATCCCTAACACCCCGCTCCCCCGCTCGCCGGGGATGACGTAGGTCTCCAGCCGCGCGCCGTTGGTGACGTCGACGATGGCGACCTGCTCGCCCGCCAACAGATCGGCGGCGTCCATCAGATCCTCGTCGACGGTGACCGAGCCGACGTAGTGCAGGTCCGCCTGTGTGACGGTGGCGCGGTGGATCTTCGACTTGAGCATCGTCCGCAACATCTGCTCTCCCCTCTGCGGCGCGCCCGCGAGGGGCGCGGTGACCGGTGGACTCTCACGCGCCCGCCGGGGCGGATGCCGCCTCGTCCGGGGCCGGGCCTGCCGCCGTGTCGGGCTCCCCGAGGCGGACGGCCGTGTTGTCGATCAGTCGGACGCCGCCGAGCCGCGCCGCGACCAGCAGTCGCGCGTCGCCCTGTTCGGGAGCGGCATTCAGTTCAACGTCACGCAGCTCCAGGTAGTCCAGGTCGAGAGCAGGCTCACTGGCGAGCACGGCCCGGGCGGCGGCCAGCACCGCGTCGGCGCCCCCGGCCCCGGCGTGCGCCCCGGCCGCGAGCGCGGCGGACAGGGCTACGGCGGCGGCGCGCTGGTCGTCGTCCAGGTAGACGTTGCGCGAGGACAAGGCCAGGCCGTCATGCTCGCGGATGGTGGGGATGCCCACGATCGAGGCGTCGAAGTTCAGCTCCCGTGCCATCCGCCTCAGCAGCACGAGCTGCTGGTAATCCTTCTCGCCGAAGACCGCGTAGTCGGGCCGGACGATGTTGAGCAGTTTCGCGACCACGGTCAGCACCCCGTCGAAGTGGCCGGGTCTGCTGGCGCCCTCCAGCTCGGCACCCGACGGGCCCGCTGTCACCGCCACCGAGGCGCCCGCCGCGTACATCTGCTCGACGCCGGGGGCGAACACGAGCGCGGCCTGTTCCTCTCGGCAGACGGCGACGTCGACGTCCAGGTCCCTCGGATACCGGGTGAAGTCCTCGCCCGCGCCGAACTGGCGAGGGTTGACGAAGATCGAGACGACCACCACGGTGTTCGGAATCCGACGAGCGCGTCGGATCAGCTCGCGGTGTCCGCGGTGCAGGGCACCCATCGTCGGCACGAGGACGATCTTGCGGCCGGTGGCGCGCAGCGCCCGCGTCACCCTGGCGAGTCGGCCGGGGTCGTCGTGCACCGTGGTGCCGCCGGGCACGAAGAGAGCGGTCTCGGCGTCGGTCATCGGTTCTCCTCGTCGAGCAGGTCGTCGACCTCGGCGGCGGCGGACTCGGGGAGCACCCCGGCCGCGCGGGCCCGGTCGGCCGTGCGGGCCGCGAGCACGCGGTAGCTCGGCAGCACCTCGGGGGCACTCGCGCCGAGGACGTCGAGGTGGGCACGCAGCGTGCTCAGGTCGCCCCTGGCCACCGGACCGGTGAGTGCCCGGTCGCCGTGTCGCAGCGCGTTGTCCAACGCCGCCCCGCACAGCGGGCCCAGCAGCCGTTCCGGCTCGGCGATACCGGCGGCCGAGAGCAGGCTGACGCATTCGGTGATCAGGGTGGCCAGGTGATTGGCCCCGTGTGCGAGGGCCGCGTGATACAGCGGGCGGGCGGCCTCCGGGACGAACACCGGGTCCGCGCCGATCTCCACCACCAGCGCCTCGCCGACGCTCCAGCCCGGATCGGCAGGCGAGTCGCGATCGCCCGTCGCGGTGATCCCGATACAGCAGGCGGCCAGGCGGACCAGGTCTTCACCGCGGCCGGTGAAGGTCATCACCGGGTGCAGGGCCAGCGGGAGGGCCCCGATCCGGGCGGCCTCGGCCAGCACCGCCACCCCGTGGGCGCCCGAAGTGTGCGCGACGATCTGGCCCGGCCGCAGCGACCCGGTCGCGATCAGACCGCTGACCAGGCCGGGAAGCACGTCGTCCGGCACCGCCAGCAGCACCAGGTCCGCCATCGCGGCCACCTCGTCGGGAGGCAGCACCGGAACGCCGGGCAGTAGTTCCTCGGCGCGCCGCAGCGAGGCTCGGGAGACGGCCGACGCCGCGACCACGACGTGCCCGGCCCGGGCCAGCGAGGCGCCCAGCACCGCGCCCACCCGGCCCGCGGAGATGACGCCGACGGCGAGCCTGGCAGGACGCACGTGCGTGGTGTCGATCATGTGGGTGGCGACTCCGTTCCGACTGTTCCGGTCCCGCCGTTCGCCCTGCGGGTACCGGACGGCGGCGAGCGTATCGGGCAGCGGGCGCCCGCGCCGTGCTCAGGTGAGCAGGTTCACCGCCTCGCCGCCGCCTAGAGCCTCGCCGTGGATCGGCTCAGGACTCGGCGGGGCGGGGGCTCGGCGGATCGGCCGGGCTCGCCGCCGCCGGTGACCGGAGGACCGGTATGACGACGGTGTCCGCCGAGGCCGCGTCCGTGGTCGTGAGGACGGGCAGGGGTGTGGTGTCCTCGGCGGTGATCGCGGCGGCAGGCGTCCTGGGCAGCGGCGCGGTGGAGCCGGGGCCGCCGCGCTCGCCCGGGAGCGGGCGCCCGCGGCTCGCGGCTCGGACCGGCGTGCCCCCCGGCCTGGTGTCGACGGGAGCCTCCTCGGCCGACGCAGGGTGCGGTGCGCTCCGCCTCGGCTGATCCGCCCTCGGCTGCGTCGGTATGCCGGGTCGCGACGACGGCGGCCCGTCGGTCTCGCCGGCCGACCACCCTGCCTCGGCGACCCGCGTGGGGCGGGGGACCTCGGTCGGTACGGGGGCCGAGGGCGCCCTGGAGTCCTGGCGATCGTCGATCCGGCCTCCCGGTGGGAGAACCCGAGGCTCGACACGACGGCGCGGGCGGGCCGCCCTGCGGATGCCCGTGATGTTCCGGGCGGCGACGTCCCATGCCTCGGGGGACCGACGAACGGTCGCTCGGCAGCGCAGCAGGTGCTCGACGGCGGCCCGAAGCCGGGCCGTCGCCGCCCGCGAGGGCCTGCCCCGGGCCGTCCGGTCTCGGAGGAAGGCCAGTTCGGTGACGGCGGCCTGGTAGTCGGCCACGGCCCTGGCCGCGGACTCACCCCGACGACGCCGGACGGCCCGGCGCCACCCCTTGCGGCCCGTGAGGCTGGCGAGCAGGGCGATCTCGCTCGCCGCGATCCAGCCCTCCGCGGCGAAGCCGGGCAGCTGGGCCACCACGATCCGCTGTTCTCGGCGACGCTGCCACAGCACCAGGGCGACGGTGGTCAGGAAGATCGGCACCATCACCAGGAAGTAGACGTTGATGAAGACCCGGCCACCGCCCAGTACCGCGGCTCCGTTCCAGAGGGCGTGCAGCAGGACTCCGGCCAGATAGCCGAGCACTGGAGCCGTGACTCGCGAGGAGCGACGGGCGGTGCTCGCGGCGATGCCGAGCCCGATGCCGAACATCGCGCCGAACAGCGGATGGGTGAACGGCGAGAGGACGCCGCGGAGGATGAACACCGCGATCACTCCGCTGGTGGCATCGCCGAAGCCGTCCTGTACGTAGGCGAGCCCGAAGTAGGTGATGTTCTCGGTGAAGGCGAAGCCGACTCCGGTCATCCCCGCGTAGACGATGCCGTCCACGATGCCGTCGAACTCCTGTCGTCGGCGGAGGTAGACGCCGAGCACGAACAGCCCCTTGGCCGCCTCCTCGAACAACGGTGCCGAGACGAGGGCGGCGGCGATGTCGCCACCGCCCGCGCCCAGCAGTGCCTCTCCGACGACCTGCGCGGTGTCGTTGATCAGCAGAGCCGCGATGGTCGCGCCGCAGGCTCCCCAGAGGAACGCGGTGAGCAGCAGCCTCGGCGGCTCCGGCTCCCAGCGGTCCACCCAGAGGATGGTCGCGATCACCGGACCGAGCGGCAGCAGGGCGGCGGTCGCGCCGACCAGCATCGCCGTCGCGCCCACGCGCGCGTGCGTCACGCCGAGCAGCACCAGGCCGCACAGCCCCAACACCACCAGGCCGGTCACCGGCCAGACGAGGCCCCGCCGCCTGCCCTCCTGCGAGCGTGTCAGCCCCGGTGACGTGGACGAGGATTCGCAGGTCACAGTTGGTGACTGTAAGAGCGGAACGCCTCACTCGGCCTGTTCGAGAAGCGGGTGACCGCCGGACGAGTGGAGTTCGCCGCGATCAGCGTGCGGACCTCCACGGGCGCCCACGACGCTGGGTGTCGGATGTCGACAGAGCGTGACGCAGCCGCCGTAGCCCGACGGCGGCGAGGAGGGCGGCGACGATCACCGCGAGGAGAACGGCCAGCAGCCACCAGGAGGCCGGATCGATCGTCAGTCCGACGACGGAGCGATACACGAAGTCGGCGGCCAGGAACACCGCGCCGATCACCACCAGCACGCACACGGCCGCCGAGAGGTTCAACCCCCAGTGCCGACCCCGCCAGACGGCGTGCGCCGCCGTCCCGAGCAGCGCGCCGCCCGCCGTGGGGACGACCGCCAGCAGACCGAAGAAGAGCACGCCGGGTGGCGAGACGACGACCTCGTCGAGCCACAGCCATCCCAGGACCAGAGCCGTGGCGGCCAGGACGGCGGCGGCGAGGCAGGCCAGCAGGACGGCGACGACGCGCACCGGTCTCGACAGGTCGGGCGGCGCCGGGTCGAGCGAGCCCCGATCGGGCGATTTCGCGCCGACCTGCTCATCACCCGAGCGGTGATCGCTCCACCGGGTTCCGGCAGCCTCGGCGCCCGCAGGCCGGCGTCGCCGAGTCCCCTGCGGTGGGCGCGGCCGATGCGATCCGCCCGGTCTTCGCTCGTCGAGCTGATCCCACGCGGTCCGATGACGCCCCGTCCTGACCGCCGCCGTGTCCGGCCCGCCTGCCAGGCCCTGTCGGGAGCGCGGCTGGTCAGAATGCGACCGACACCGCAGGCCGTCGAGCCCGACACGAGCCGCCGGAATGCGGTCGGCTCCCCATGCGCCGATCGAGTTGGTGTCGCCGGGCGCCGCGCTGTCCCCGCCTGCCTGCGAGCACCCCGCCGTCCGCGGACGATCGTCACCGCCCGGCCCGCCCGTCGTCGCCGACGGCCCGCCGTACCGTGTCACCGCGTCGTCCGTCCCTGCTCTCGGCGATGAGCCCGCGGGCTCCCACGGTGTCGAGCAGCCGGTGATCGAGCCCGGTTCCGACATCGGTCCTCCCCGTGACGACTCGGGCGAGGTCGCCCGGCACCGGTACGAGACGGACCGCCACGCCGAGCACGGCCCGCCCTCCAGTATCGAGAGGAGCGGGCGCCCGGGCCGCGATCAGCACCGATCGCCGAGCGAAACAGCCCGATCGGCCGTGACCGCCACCGAGGGTGGCCGCGACCGACGAGGTCTCGTCACCGACTTGGCGGTGACGGTCGAGGCAGTCGGCGGCATCGGCTGCTCCGTTCGCGGATCGACGGGATCGAGGGCCTCCCCGAGATCCGTCGGGAACCACGCCGACCAGCTCCCACGGCCTCACCATGCCCAGGACGACGCGGCCGACCGACCCCGGTGTCGATCACCACCACGCCCGCCGGGCAGCGTCGAGGTCGCCGACGAACCGGCCCGGCACCTGCCGTTCTCGCGACCGTGCATCAGCGCACACCGGTCGACCGCAGGTGTCGGTCTCCCGCCGAGGAACCGCCGCATCACCGGCGGTTCGGGCGGCCCAAGCACGGTGCGGCCGGGCCGCGACTCTACTCGGCGCGGCGGCGGTGCCGACGCGGCTGTTCGTCGCCGTAGGCCGCCAGCAGCTCGCTCACCGAGCGCCCGGAGGCGTGTGCGCCCGCGTCGGCATCGTCGTCGGGGGCCGCCCGTCTGCCGCGCGCCGCCCGACGACCCGTGGGGGCCTGCTCCGCCTCGACCTCGGGTTCGGGCTGCCAGCCGGCGACCGCGGTGTGGAGCGCCGCCTCGTCGACCACCTCGGGAGGCGGCATGGGCGGCGACGGCGCGGGTGTCCGCCGGGGCGGCCGGTCGATCTGCCGAGTCGGCTCCTCCCGCGCGGGGCGCTTCGCGGGGCCGCCCGACCGGGGCGGGCGGCCCGGTGGCTCCTGAGACGGCGGCGGCTGCGGCCCCCGCTGCGGCGGAGAGGGCGGCGGCGCATCGCGTCCCGGGGCGGGGGGCCTGCGCCCCGGGACGGGTGGTGGAGCTGCGGGCTTGCGCCCCGCCGCGACCTGCGGTTCCCGGCGCTCCGGCATCGGCGGCGCGACGGTCTCGGCGTCGATCGTCATCCGGTTCGGGCGAGAGCTCGTCTCCTCCGGCACCTCGGGCGGCCGCGACGGGCCCGGCCGCTGCTGCGGCGGAACCTGCGCCCGCTGCGGCGGGCGTCGGGTGCCCTGCCGTCCGGAGTCCTCCCGCCGCGGCCCGCCCGCGCCCGCCCGCCACTGTTCGACGGGATGTGCGCGGTCGGTGCGGCCGGTCCTGCCTCGCGACGCCGCGCCCGCGCCCCGGCCCTCGCCGGACCGCATCTCGGCGACGGAGTTCTCCATGCTGACCAGCGCGTCGATGATCTGCGTCTCCTCCGCGGAGACCACCGAGGAGGAGCCGGCGGCGGTGATGCTGCGGACCTCGTCGTCGTGCGCGGCGATGACCCGCGACTGATCCGACAGCGACCGCAGTCGCGTGGACTCCGCTCGCAGCGCGACGCGCTCGACGAGGACGTCACCGCCGAGCAGGGCCTCCAGGTTCTCCCGCAGAGTCCGCAACTCGGTGCGCAGGGCGTCGAGCTCCTGCCTGGACTCGTCGCGCACCTCGTCCTCGACCTGGCGGCGGGTCTCGGCCTCCACCTCCAGCTCGTACTCCCGGCGCGCCGAGATCTCTCGTTCCAGTTCGAGTTCGTAGATCTGCTGGAGGCGGTCGGCCTCGCCCGTGCGGGCGGCGGCGTCCTTGCGGTAGCGGGCGGCGGCGAAGGCTCCGAGCAGGGCGGTCCACAGGGCGGCCAGCAGGCCGAGCCGCAGCAGACGCTCGTCGTCGCCGAGGATCAGGACGACCGTGGCGATCAGCGCGAGGCCGGCCCCCAACGCCCAGATCATGGTTCCTCGGCCGATGCGACGGCGCTCGCCATCCGTACCCGACAAGCCGACCATGGCCCATACGGTACCCGTCGGTTATCGGAGTGAGACCTCCTCGCCGGCGCTTCCGACCAGCACCCCGCCCTACCAGCGCCGAACTCGCGCCCCGGCGCCGTCGCGGCCTCCACCGGTCCGTTGTGGACCAGCTCAGGCCGTATCAGGCATTCGGCGAAGATCGGGAGTGGACCCCCACGAGGCGATCGTCACGCCGCTAGCGCCCTCGCCGGGGAGACACAGCTCGAGTGCGCGGCCGGGCGCCGCCGACGAGCAGCCGTCGCCGAGCCCGGCGGGGACACGATGTCGGAGCGTCGACGACGCGGTGTGCGACGGGACGATCGACGCAGACCGGGCGCTCGGCTCGCCCGCACCGGCCACGTCGGGCCCGGGCAGCGGGCCGTCGGCGATGGCCCATCGACGCGAAGCCCGGAGGAGTTCCGTCAACAGCGGGCGGTGCGGCGATGCAGGACCCTCGACGACCCGGCCGGCGGAAACCCGTCGACGCCGACCCGGTCGGCGGCCTCCGGCGGCGGGCAGCGCGGCGACGACCGCTGCCCAGGGCGCCCGCCACCGGCCACGATGCCGACGTCAGCCTCGGGCGCCGTTCGTCCGGTCGTCTCCCCAGTCGTCCCTCGGGTCGTCGTCGGAGTCCTCCGGTGTACGGCAGCAGTGCTCCAACCACAGACCCGCTCCGACCGCGGCGGCGGCCGAGAGCACGCCCGCCACCGCCGACCGCATGTCGGCGCCCGCGGCGACCACGGTGCCCACGCGAGGCAGCAGATACCCCGCGACGCCCAGCCAGGCCCCCAGGACCGCCGCGCCCGCCAACGACGTCGCCTTGGCCAACGCCACCGCACGGGCCGCGACCAGCGCATCCACCGGCGGGGCGTTTCGACGACGTCCGATCCGAGCCCGAAGCGAGAAGCCGAACGCCGTCTCGACGGCGGCGAGCACCAGCAGCGGGCTGCCCGCCAACAAGGGCAGCGGCGGCCACGACCCGTACGAGACCTGCACGACCAGGTTGACCAGTAGCCCCACGATGATCGTGGTCGCCGCGAGATCACGCCATCGGGTGAATCTCATCCACGCCCCCTTCTCATCGGCGGCCGGTCTCGCTGCCGCGCTCACCGTCTGCCGCGCTCGTCGACGCGCCGGGCAGCGTCGTCGTCAGGCGACGCACCCCCGACGTGTCCAGTGTCGCCAGCAACGCCGCGATCGGCCCGTGCCCAGGCAGCACCGCGGTGGGCTCCACGTCGCGCCACGGCACCAGGACGCTCGCCCGGTCCGCCGTGCCGGGGTGCGGCAGCAGCAGCTCAGGATCATCGGACCGGACCCCGTCGACGGTCACCACGTCGACGTCCAGCGTGCGCGGCCCCCATCGGGCCTCCCGCACCCGCCCCGACTCGGACTCCAGAGCCTGGCCCCGACGCAGCCAGCCCCAGGCGTCGACGTCGGGGGCCTCGACGATCACCACGGCGTTCAGGAAGTCGGGCTGATCCAGCACACCCCACGGGGCGGTCTCGTAGACCGGCGACACCGCGCGGACGACGGAACCCAGGCCGGTCACCGCGAGCCGCAGCATGGCGAGGCGGTCGCCGAGATTCGAGCCGAGCGAGAGCACCGCGCGGCTCATCAGTCCGCCCGCCCCCTGGCCCCACGCCGCGACCGACGCACCGTCACCGCGACGTCGGCGAAGTCCAGCGGGATGGGCGCGGCCGGCTTGTGCAGCGTCACCTCGACGGCATGCACCCGCGCGTCGGCGAGCACGGAGTCGGCGATCTCGGTGGCGACCGTCTCGATCAGATTCCTCGGTTCACCGCCGACGATCTCCGCCACCCGGCGGGCGAGCAGTCCGTAGTCCACGGTGTCGATCACATCGTCGGTCTGCGCCGCCCGGGCGGTGTCGATCCACACCGTGACGTCGACGACGAACTCCTGGCCGTCCCGGCGTTCATGCTCGAAGACGCCGTGCCTGCCGCTCACCCGCAGCCCGGTCAGCACGATCCGGTCGGTCATTCGCTGCTCCCCTCGTTCCATGCGGCGACCACCTTCACCGCGTCCAGGGAGTTGACCACGTCATGGACCCGGACGCCCCAGGCCCCGGCTCGCGCCGACAGCGCCGCGACGACGGCCCCGGCCACCTCACGGCCGTCGGCGGGCCGGGGACGACCCGAGTCGTCGGCGAGCAGCGTGCCGAGGAACCGCTTGCGCGACGCCCCGATCAAGATCGGCGGTCCCAGGGCACGCAGGTCGTCCAGGCCGCCGAGGAGCCGCCAGTTGTGCGCGCCGGTCTTGGCGAAGCCGAGTCCGGGATCGAGGACGAGGGCCGACTCCGCCACCCCGGCCGCCAGAGCCGCGTCCACTCGATCGGACAGCTCCCGACACACCTCGGCGACGACGTCGTCGTAGACGGCCAGCTCCTGCATCCGCCTGCTGTGGCCGCGCCAGTGCATCAACACCCAGGGCACGTCGAGATCCGCGACCACCGCCGCCATCCGCTCGTCCGCCAGGCCGCCGGACACGTCGTTCACCAGGATCGCGCCCGCGGCCACCGCCGCCGCCGCCACGGCGGAGCGGGTGGTGTCGATACTCACCGGGACCCCCGCCGAGGCCAGCTCCGCGATGACGGGGACCACGCGGTCGCGCTCCACCTCCGCGGGAACCCGGTCCGAGCCGGGCCGGGTGGACTCGCCGCCGACGTCGACCAGATCCGCACCTGCCTGGAACATCTCGACGCCGTGCGCCACCGCCGCGTCCCGGTCCAGGTATCGGCCGCCGTCGGAGAACGAGTCGGGAGTCACGTTGAGTACGCCCATCACCGTGCAGCGGCCGGGGTCCGGAAGCAGCCGATGCACGCCTACTGCCTCCGGATCAGATCGAGGGCCTCGGCACGCGAGGACGGCGAGGAGCGCAGCAGTCCCCGGACGGCGGAGGTGGTCGTGCGTGCACCCGGCTTACGCACCCCGCGCATCGACATGCACAGGTGCTCGGCCTCCATCACCACGATGACGCCGCGCGGGTTGAGCTTGCGCACCAGCGCGTCGGCGACCTGTGAGGTGAGCCGCTCCTGCACCTGCGGACGCCTCGCATAGAGGTCGACCACCCTGGCCAGCTTGGAGAGCCCGGTGACCCGGCCCTCCTTGTTCGGGATGTATCCGACATGGGCCGAGCCGTGGAACGGCAGCAGATGGTGCTCGCAGTAGCTGTAGACCGGGATGTCGCTGACGAGCACCAGCTCGTCGTGCCCCTCGTCGAAGGTCTTGTCCAGCACGGCGTCCGGGTCGGTGAACAGGCCCGCGAACATCTCCTGATAGGCCCTGGCGACCCGGGCGGGAGTCTCCTGGAGGCCCTCGCGATCCGGATCCTCGCCACAGGCCAGCAACAGTTCCCGCACCGCCGCCTCGGCCCGCGCCCTGTCGAACACGGGCCGGGCGGGCGAGCCGGACTCCGACTCGCCCCGCTCCGGTCGGCTGATCAGGTCGGTCATCGCGTCCTCCGCATCGGCGGGGTCAGCGACCACCGCCGTCTCCCCGGTTTTCGTCGCCCTCGGGCGGCGGGCTGCTGTTGTTCAGATCCTCTCGGCTGATCCGTTCCGTGCCGTCAGGCCCGGTGGTCGAGCCGGTCTCGTCCCGGCGTTCCCAGGAGGGCCCGGTCTGACGTTCCCACGACGGAGTCCACGAGCTCGGCGGCCCGGACGGGGAGGTCGCGGGCGTCCATCCGGGCGGTGCGCCGTAGTGCGGCGGGCCGGATCCCACCCCGTTGCCGTTGTGGTTCATCTCCTGGGCGCCCGCGGCGGAGGGCACCGGGTACTGCACGGGGCCGGGATCCTTCTCCGGCTCGGCCGGATGAGGACCGCGCGGTCCCGGGTCGTGCGGCGGCAGCCCGTCGCGGTCGCCGTCCTCACCGGGCGGCCGGTTCCCCGGATGCGCGCCGGGGGGATGGCCGGGCAGGTCGCCGCCACCGGGTGCCGAGCCGACCGGGGACGGAGCCTCCTCGACCAGCGGCGGCCACGGCTCGCCGCGCTCCTTCGCCAGCTCGGCGGGGCTCATGATCGGCGGCTTGTCCGACGGCGTCCGGCCGCCGAAGTCGTTGAACGCGGTGATCCTCGGCCGCTTGGTCACGCCCGCGAAGATCCGCTCGAGGTCACGACGCTGCAGGGTCTCCTTCTCGAGCAGTTCCCGCACCAGGTCGTCCAGGACGTCCCGGTAGGTCCGCAGGATCTCCCACGCCTCGGTGTGCGCGGCCTCGATGAGCGCGCGCACCTCCTTGTCGATCTCGTGCGCGGCCTCCAGCGAGTAGTTCGGCTGGCTGCCCATCGACCGGCCCAGGAACGGGTCGCCCTCGTCCTTGCCGTACTTCACCGCGCCGAGGCGTGCGCTCATGCCGTACTCGGTGACCATCGCCCTGGCGATCTTCGTCGCCTGGTCGATGTCGGAGGACGCGCCGGTGGTCGGCTCGTGGAAGACCAGCTCCTCGGCCGAGCGTCCGCCGAGGGCGAACACCAGCCTGCCGATCATCTCGGAGCGCGTCATCAGCTCCTTGTCGTCCTCGGGGACCACGAGCGCGTGGCCGCCGGTGCGGCCTCGCGGCAGGATCGTCAGCTTGTAGACCGGCTCCAGATCAGGCATCGCCCAGGCCGCGAGCGCGTGACCGCCCTCGTGGTAGGCGACGAGCTTCTTCTCCTTCTCGGAGACCACCCGGCTGCGGCGGGCGGGGCCGCCGACGACCCGGTCGACCGACTCCTCCAACGACGCGCCGTTGATGAGCTGCCCGTTCTGCCGGGCGGTCAGCAGCGCGGCCTCGTTGATGACGTTGGCCAGGTCCGCACCCGACATGCCGACCGTCCGCTTGGCCAGCGAGTCGAGGTCGACGTCGGAGTCGAACGGCTTGCCCTTGGAGTGCACCTTCAGGATCGCCTTGCGACCCGCCATGTCCGGCGCCGCGACCGGGATCTGCCGGTCGAACCGGCCGGGACGCAGCAACGCCGGGTCGAGGATGTCCGGCCGGTTGGTGGCCGCGATCAGGATGATGCCGCCGCGCGAGTCGAAGCCGTCCATCTCGACCAGCAGCTGGTTCAGGGTCTGCTCGCGCTCGTCATGCCCGCCGCCGAGGCCCGCGCCGCGCTGCCTGCCCACCGCGTCGATCTCGTCGACGAAGATGATGCAGGGCGCGTTCTGCTTGGCCTGTTCGAACAGGTCGCGGACTCGCGAGGCGCCGACGCCGACGAACATCTCGACGAAGTCGGAACCGGAGATGGAGTAGAACGGCACGCCCGCCTCCCCCGCGACCGCGCGGGCGAGCAGCGTCTTGCCGGTACCGGGCGGTCCGTAGAGCAGCACGCCCTTCGGAATCTTGGCGCCGAGGGCCTGATACCTGCCGGGGGCCTGCAGGAAGTCCTTGATCTCGTACAGCTCGTCGACGGCCTCCTGCGCACCGGCCACGTCGGAGAAGCTGGTCTGCGGCATGTCCTTGTTGAGCTGCTTGGCCTTGGACTTGCCGAAGTTCATGACCCGGTTTCCGCCGCCCTGGGAGCTGTTCATCATCCACATGAGCAGCAGCAGGAGCAGGCCGAGCGGGATCAGGTAGATCAGTACCTGGAAGAGCAGCGAGTCCTGGGTGACCGTGGTGTCCCAGTCCTCGGGGATGTCGGCGTCGATGAGCGCCTGTGTGAAGTCATCGGTCGCCTGGGCCGGGAACTGGCTGATGAGCTGGGTGTTCCCGTTGAGCGGGTTCTCCAGGGTCAACCGGAGCTGCTGCTCGCGGTCCTCCAGCACGGCCTCGCGGACATTGCCGCTGGTGATCTGTTCCAGGGCCGTGGACGTCGGCACCTGCTCGTACCCGCGGGTGTCGTCGAACAGGGCGCTGAGACCCAGCCACAGCAGCAGGACTGCCATGATCCAGAGCAGCGGATTACGGAGCAGGCGCTTACGGTCCATTCGGCTACGGCCGCCTTTCGGCCTCGACCCTCCATCAGACACATGGGGTGGGCAACCCGCCGACATGACGGGGACCCCGTTCCGACCAGCGTACCGCCCGACGCCTCACCAACTGCGTCCGAGCGGCGGGGGGAGACCACCGACGGCGGACGCCCCGAACGCTGTTCACTCACGGAGGCTCAACGCAGGGCGGCCGGAGAAGTTCCCGATGTCCTCCGGACGAGCGCCGCACGTCACATCGAGGGGTGTCGAGGACGGTCGGCGCGGGTAGCCCCGGACAGCTGCCCGAGGCCCCACGACGGGCGCGTCAGCGGGAGTAGACGCGCGGTTCCAACGTGCCCACGTAGGGCAGGTCTCGGTAGCGCTCGGCGTAGTCGAGGCCGTAGCCCACGACGAACTCGTTCGGGATGTCGTAACCCACGAAGCGCACGGGGACGTCGACCTGGACCGCGTCCGGCTTGCGCAGCAGCGTGCACACCTCCAGCGACCGAGGCGATCGGGAGGCGAGGTTCTTCAGCAGCCACGACAGGGTGAGACCCGAGTCGATGATGTCCTCGACGATGAGCACGTCTCGACCGGTGATGTCGCGGTCGAGGTCCTTGAGGATGCGCACGACCCCCGAGGACGAGGTCCCGGAGCCGTAGGAGCTCACGGCCATGAACTCCAGCTGGGCGGGGATCGGGAGGGCCCGCGCCAGGTCGGTCATGAACATCACCGCGCCCTTGAGAACACCCACCAGCAGGAGGTCGTCCGACCGATCCTCACGCTGATACTCGGCGGCCACCTCGGCGGCCAGCTCGGTGACCTTCTCCTGGATCTGCTGTTCGGTGATCAGCACGGAAGCGATGTCGCCGTCGTACACGGCTCGGCTTCCCCTCTCTACTCAGACGGTGCGGCAGTCGGGCTGTGCGGTCCGGCCGGTGACGGGAGCCGATCGCCGCCGTGACGTCGATCGGGCTTCCGAAGGGCAAGCCTGCCATGCGCCCGCGCGGCCACCAACCCGCCGGTCAGCCACACGCCGCCCTGGCCACGCCACCGGGAGACCAGCTCGTCGACGGCTAGCAGCTGCCCGGAGGACAGGTCTCGGACGCCCTCACCTCGAAGCCAGGAACGGAGCACCCGCGTCCGGACGGCCGCAGGCAGTGCCGCCAACGCACTCGCACCCAGTTCGTCGACGTGACACTCGTCACGGGCCTCGGCCAGTGCGGCATCCGCCCAGGCGTCGAGCGCCGCGAGGTCGTCCCGCAGCTGCTCGGCGGTCCGGGCCAGTGCCGCGGCCACCCCGCCGTGGAGCACCTCCTCCAGCAGCGGCAGGACCTCGTGACGCAGGCGGACCCGCGTGAAGCGCGCCTCGGCGTTATGGGGGTCCCGCCAGGGCCGGACGTCCAACGCGGCGCAGGCGGCCTCGGTGGTCGCTCGGGTGCACTGCAACAGCGGACGTGCCCAGGGCGGGTCCAGCCGCCGCATCCCGGCGATGGACCTCGGTCCGGAGCCTCGGCCGAGCCCGAGGAGCACCGTCTCGGCCTGATCGTCGCGGGTGTGACCGAGCAGGATCAGCTGGTCGGGGTGGGTTCGCGCCGCCCTCAGCGCCTCATAGCGGGCCCGACGGGCGGCGGCCTCCGGGCCGCCTGCGCCCGAGACTGTGACGTCGAGCACGTGGACCTCCGCGCAGCCGAGGGCGGCGAGCTGCCGGCCCGCCGCCGCGGCGACCGCCGCGGAGTCCGCCTGGAGCCGGTGATCGACCACGAGGCCGTGCACGGCGAGGCCGAAGCGCCGGGCCGCCTGCACCGTCGCTCCCGCCAAGGCCAGCGAGTCGGCTCCACCGGAACAGGCGACGCCGAGCACCCCGGCCTGTCGCGCCCTCTCCGGCGCCTGTTCCAGCAGCCTGCGCACGGCGAGCCGGACCTCGTCCAGCGCCGCACCGGGCTCGTGTCCACGGGGGGCGACGGAATCGGCGAGGCCTGCCCGCCTGCCGGCGTCGGCCTCGGGCACGGCAGGAACGGGCTCGACGGGCTCCGGCGCGACGTCGGACGGCGAATCGGCGGTCATGCCGGTGACTATTCCCGCGTTCGCGCGCTCCCGTGAAACCCGCGATCCGGACCGCAGTCGCCCGCCGCGATCACCATAGGTGCCGGATCACACACGGCGCGGAGTCGTCGGATCCAAGGGGGAGCGGCGTGTATACGAGAGGGAACGCCTCGGGGAGACGGCCGCGGTCCGCGATCCGTGCGGCCGGAAACGATCGCACGGGACCGGGCAGGGAGAGGAATGACTCTCCTGGTCGGCTCTCACCTCATTCAGGACGACGAGAAGAAGGAAGATCGAGCCTGACCACGGGAACGTACCGGAGCTGGGCTGCCGGCCGCTCGGGATCACGGTCGATGACGACATCCACGACGACCGGCCGATCGACGAGCCGATCGAGGATTTCGAGGTCTCCGCGCCCGATCTGGCCTCCGCACTCGAAGAACGGGATGGAGGAGGCCCGTTCCGCCACCGAGGTGAACGCACTCACGCGAGGCCTGACGGCCGAGGACGATCGATACCCACCGTGAGTCTCCGAGGAGGAGAGAGCTCGTCACCGTGACCTACGACCATCCACCACTGAACACCTGATACGGGCCGGTGGAATTCACGAGACTTCTGCCGAGACCACCTGCGGAAGACAGGCGGACTACGTCTTGAATCCGCGTCACAGAAGAATCCCTCGGCCTATGAGTTCCCCTGATCGCAGGCAGGCCTGGACTTCGCGCCGGTCGAGCATCCGGCATGGACCTCCGATTCTCGACCCGAGCGGGAGATCACGGCGTGGCACCTCCGATCAGAGACCCGGCATGGACCTGATGCCGCAGGCTCGGGAGGACCTCCTGGACTCCTGAGGTCGGCAGGCCGAGATCTCGCCCGGCTCCTCGGCGTGGAGTTCTCCGACCGGCGCGGGTGACATACCGGCTGCCCGGCGACCATGCTGTTCACGATGCCCGAGCCGGACGACCGACCACGTGATCAAGTCGACGACCGCGAACGCGGAGTGATCCGATCGCGGGCCCGCTCCTCGGCGACGGGGCGGGCCACCGGGCGAGGCGCCTGATCTCCCACGCCGAATTCCCTCAGCCGTGAACCCGCTCCAACCAGGCCGCGGGTTCGCTGATCTCGGCCCGGCTCGGCAGCGTCTCCGGCGAACGCCACACCTCGTTGAAGCCTGCCATTCCGACCGCGTCGACGACCTGTCGAGTGAACCGGGCGCCGTCGGCGTACTGCCGGACCTTCGCGTCCACACCGAGGACGACGCGCAGCACGCGATCGAGGACCCCGCCGCCCCGACGCCGGGCGGTGAATCGCGTTCGGATCTTGGCGACCGACGGCACGATCGCCGGGCCCGCCGCGTCCATCACATGATCCGCGTGTCCCTCCAACAGGGTCGACAGCGCGATCAGCCGGTCCAGCCGTACGCGCTGCTCCGGCGACTGCAACAGCTCGACCAGCGTGACCGACTCGCCGTCGGCTCCCCGACGGCGAGCGGAACGGACCAGTTCGGGCAGGCGCGTCACGATGTGCGAGACGGTGTCGTCCATCGAGCCGAGCAGCCCGCCGACCTCGGCCGCGAAGTGGCCACGCAGCCAGGGCACCGCGGTGAACTGCAGGCGGTGCGTCGCCTCGTGCAGACAGACCCACATCTCGAAGTCCTCGGCCGAGACGTCGAGCGCCTGTCGAGCGGCCACGATGTTCGGCGCCACCAGCAACAGCCTGCCCGTACGGTCGGCGCCGCCGAACGGGTCGTACTGCCCGAGCACCCTGCTGCCGAGGTAGGCGAGCACCATGCCCGTCTGGACGCCCGCGGTCCCCGCCGCGACGCCGGAGAAGATCCCGGCCGAGTCGTCGTCCGGCATCGCGTCGTCCATGAGCGTGGCGAGGCCGACCACGGCGGCCTGCGCCCAGCCCGGCCGGTCGACGACCTCGCCACTGAGCAGCGGCAGCTCGGCGCCGAGACCGGTGACGTCACGGACGTGCGTCTCGGCGCTGACGCTGAAGTCGCGCAGCCTGGCCACCGTGGCCTCGGCCTCCGGCAGCGGCAGCACCGGACCCGGTCGCATCAGACGTTGGGCGGTCGACGCCGCCACACTCCATGCGACCGGAACCCGGTCGACTCCTGCTTCCGGCTCCCGCACCATCGACTCGGCCTTCACCGTGCCGACGCTACCGAACGATCGCGCTCATCGGCATCCGCACTCGCGCAGCGCCGAGGCGACGGCGTCCAACGCGGGCCTGCCCTGTTCCCGGCTCGTCCCGCTGGAGAGCAGGGCGAAGACCAGCAGCTTGCCCTCCTGATCCGTCACCACGCCTGCCAGCGTGTTCACACTGCTCAGCGTTCCAGTCTTGGCCTGCACCCAGCCTCGGCCCGCCTCGGTCTGAAAGCGATCGGCGAGCGTGCCGCTGGCCGCCGCGACCGGAAGTCCGGTCAGCATCGGACGCAACGCGGCGGACCTGGCCTGATCCGATTCGTCGATCGGATGAACGGTGGCGGACAGGACGTCCCCGAGCAGATTCGGGGTGATCCGGTTGTCCCGGCTCAGCCCGCTGGCGTCGAACAGGGTGAGCTGCGAGACGTCGAAGCCGTTCTCGGCCAGGACCATGGTGATGGCCGCCGCCGCGCCCTCGTACGTGGGCTCCTCCCCTACCTCCAGGGCCAATTCTCTGGCCAGCATCTCCGCCGCGACGTTGTCCGACATCAACATCATGGCCTCGACGACGTCCACCAGCGGTGGCGAACGCACCTCGCCCAGCACGGCGGCGTCGGCGGGAGCCGGTGCCTCGGCCACCGAGACGGCGGCACCGCCGCCCAGCGCTTCGGCCAGCGCCTCGCCCGCGGCCCGCGCGGGCGAGCCCAGACGCACGGACGGTTCGACGAGCGGATCGGATCGCCCGCCGTCCAGGAGCAACGGTTCGACGAAGCCGCCGTAGGTCGACGGCGCGTCCGCGTCGTCCCAGCCCGATGCACGGAGGGGACCTGAATACCGGCTGACGTCCACCAGCACCTCGGTGATCGGCTCCCCTCCCGCGGCCTCCAGCACCTGGGCCGCCAGATCGGCGATGCGGGCGGGCTCAGGCGAGTAGAGCGTGGTGGTGCCGTCCGGCGTCGCCGTGAGCGCCGGATCGCCGCCGCCGACGAGGATCACCGTCCCCGGCTCCGTCCCGGCGACGACGGTCGTGTCGAAGGTGTGATCGGCGGGCAGGGCCAGCAGGACCGCCGCCGAGGTGAGGATCTTGGTGGTCGACGCGGGGACGGCAGGCTCCTGCGCCGAGGCCGACCAGAGGGCCTGTCCGGAGGCCGGGTCGACGACGACGCCGTGCAGCGTCCCGACGCCCGCCGCACCGACCGACGGGGCGAGCGCGGCGGTCAGCCCCTCCGCGGTGGGGCCGGTCGCCGCCGGGTCCACCCCGTGTAGCACGCGCTCCGCGACGAACGGGGCGGGCGGCGGAGAGGTGGGCGCGACTGCGGGGCCGCCGAGGCCGAAGACCCGGCCCACCGGTTCGATGGTGAAGACCGAGGTCACCCCGAGTGCCACGACGGCGGCGGCCGCCAGCGCGCCGATGAGCAGACCGCGACGGCGCCGAGGCGGCTCGTCCGCACCGTCCGACCGCTCGGGCGCGGCATCCTCGGGCGGCGAGCCGCCCCCGAGGTCCTCGCCGGTCGCGTCGTCCGGCGCGCTGCCGACCCCGGCCCGCGTCTCGGCAGGCTCGAATCGGGTGCCCTGCGAACGTGGGGACAGCTCTCCCGGCAGCGCCGTCCCGGGCTGGTGCAGTGCCACGGTCTCCCGGTCGTCCACCTGCGCGGGCCTCTCGCGCGCCACGCCCTCCGGGTCGAGTACGCCCGACATGCTCGGCCGCCCCACCGCCACCTGCGGACCGGACGGCGGCCCGGGGTCTCCCAGCCGGCCCACGAGGTCCGACCTGCCGGGCGGCACCGGTCGTCCCGCCTGCCCATGCTGTGGTCGGTCCTGCAGCGGCGGACCAGGCCGGGGCGGCTGTCCCCGGTGCGGCGGTCGCCGCATCTGCGGCGACGAGGGACCACCGCCGTCCTGTCCCGCAGGGTGCCCCGGACCGTCCTGCCCCTGCTGATCCGGGTGCCGCCGCACATGCGTCTGCGGCACGGGCGGCGGCCTGCGCGGCCCGGACGGCCGCTGCTCGGCGGGCTGGTGAGGTCGGCCCCCGTGCTGACCGGCCGCGGCGTCCGGTGCGGCGGGGGCACCCGACTGCCGGTCCGACGCCTCGGAGCCGCCGACCGCGTCGGACCCGCGCATCGAACCCGGCCGTTCTCGAGCGCGGCCGGGTGGCTGTCGAGCGGGGTCCTGTCCGGATGCGAACGCCGCGCCGCCTGCGGCGCCCTTCGCGGCGTCCGGACGCTCCTGCGGCCGACGCGCGGTACGCACCGACTCCTGCCGCGCCTGACCTGGGCTGACGGGCGAGGACCCCGCCTGCCTGCTCTGGTCCTGCCGCCGCACCCCCTGCTGTCCGGGAGCCTGCTGCTGCCTCGGCGCCTGCCGACCGGCAGTCTGCCCGCCAGGTGACTGCCCACCCTGCTCCCACTGTGACGAACGTCTCTCCAGACCGTCGCCCTGCGTCGCCCGATGCGGCGACGACCCCGTGTCCCTCGGTGGAGACGGCGGGTGCGATGCCCCGGTTCGCTCGGGCGATCCCGACGGCTCGTGACGCCGAGGGACGGCTGGCCCGTGCTGCGGGGGGTGTCCGGCTTCGGACACGCGACCTCCTATGGCCGTCGGTTCTGGTGTTGCCACGGCGAGTATGGGGATGGATTTCACATGCCCGACGAGGGCTTCCGATGCGACTCCGTCGGGTCTCGTCCTTCAGACTAAGGGCCTGGGGTGACCGCAGGCCCGAGAACTGTGGATCACACGACGTAGATGCAACCCCAGGGTCGATGCAAGCCAGCGAAGACATTGCGAGGAACCGAGTGGAGTTCGACGTCACCATCGAGATCCCCAAAGGGGCGCGGAACAAGTACGAGATGGATCACGAGACCGGCCGAATCCGCCTCGATCGCACGCTCTTCACGGCGACTCAGTATCCCGCCGACTACGGCTTCATCGAGCAGACGCTCGGTGAGGACGGCGACCCGCTCGACGCGTTGGTCATCGTCCAGGAGCCGACCTTCCCCGGCTGCCTGATCCGGTCCCGCGCGATCGGCATGTTCCGTATGCGGGACGAGAAGGGCGGCGACGACAAGGTGCTGTGCGTCCCCGCCGAGGACCCCCGATCCGAGCACCTCCGCGATATCCACCACCTCGCGGAGTTCTACCGGATGGAGATCCAGCACTTCTTCAGCGTCTACAAGGAGCTGGAGCCCGGCAAGAGCGTCGAAGGCGCCACCTGGGTCGGCCGCACCGAGGCGGAGCTGGAGATCAAGCGCTCGTACCAGCGAGCGATCGACACCGGCTACTACGAGGGCAAGCACGAGGCACCGAAGCTCTGACACCGACGAGCATGACGGCGGCCCCCGAAGGAATCTCGGGGGCCGCCGTCGTAGCGCGGGTCGCCGTTCAAGGGGCGCCGTTCGCGGAACCATGCCCCCTGCGGTATCGGTACCGGATCAGTCCCGGGTCGTTCCCGCGTCGGTCCTCACCGTGGCTTGGAGGTCCGACGTCGCGGGAGTCCGGCCGTCCTCCGTCGTCGCCCCGTCCGAGTCCGCCCTCGGCTCGCCCTCGGCGAGTCGCGCGACGCGCTCGGCCTCGGCCCGCTCCGCCTGAATACGCTGGATGCCGGACTGATTGCCCAGTTCGACGTCGGGTACGAACCAGCTGAGCAGGAACGCGGCGAGCATCACCAGACCGCCCACCAGGAACACCGTGCTCATGGCGCTCGCGAAGCCGTCGAGCACCGGGGCGGCCAGCCTCGGGTCGATGGCGCCGAGGAAGGACGTGTCGTTCAGATCCAGCGCGCCCGCGCCGCCCTGCACGCTCTGAACGAACTCCCGGTTGGCCGGGTCGGCCAGCACCTGTGGGTCCTGAAGCGCCGAGGTGAACGCGGGGTCGTTCGCCGACGCGGAGAAGGCGTCGGCGATCCGGCCCCCGAGCACCGAGAACAGGATCGACAGGAAGATCGCCGTCCCCGCCGTGCCACCGGTCTGCCGGAAGAAGGTCACCGCCGCGGTCGCCGAGCCGTTGTCCGCGGGCGGCGCGTCGTTCTGCACCAGCAGCGTCAACGTCTGCATCGACAGACCGAGTCCGACCCCGAAAAGGATCATCAACGCGCCCAGCAGGACCAGTGACGTGTCGGCGTCGATGGTGGCGAACAGCAGCAGGGCCGCGGCCATCACCCCGGCGCCGAGCACGGGGAACACCTTGATCCGCCCCGTCCTGGCGATCAGTCTGCCCACCACCAGCGTGGCGGTCATGATCCCGAAGGTCAGCGGAAGCATCAGCAGACCCGCGTCGGTCGGCGACTGTCCCTTGACGATCTGCAGATACAGCGGAAGCGAGATCATGCCGCCGAACATCCCGACGCCGACCACGAAGCTGAGCAGGTTGCCGAGTCGGAACGTGCCGCTACGGAAGAGTCTGGGCGGCAGCAGTGCCTCATCGCCCATCCGTCGCTCCACCAGCACGAACGCCACGATGCCGACGGCGCCGATCGCATACAGCAGCAGCGAGATCCCCGCTCCCCAGCCCCATTCGCGGCCCTGTTCGGCCACGATCAGCAAGGGCACCAACGCCAGGACCAACGCGGCGGCACCCCAGTAGTCGATGCGATGGTCGACCCGGTTGTGCGGCAGGTTCAACACCTTGGCCACCACCACCAGCGCGATGAGGGCGATCGGGACGTTGACCAGGAACACCCACCGCCAGCCCGCGATGCCCAGCAGGCTCTCCTGGCCGGCGAAGAAGCCGCCGACCACCGGTCCGAGGACGCTGGACACGCCGAAGACCGCGAGGATGTAGCCCTGATAGCGCGCCCGCTGTCTCGGCGCCACCATGTCGGCGATGATCGTCATCGCCAGCGACATCAGACCGCCCGCGCCTAGGCCCTGCACGGCGCGATACGCGGCCAGTTCGTAGATCGACTGTGCCAGCCCGCACAGCACCGACCCGATCAGGAACAGTCCGATGGCGGTGAGGTAGAGCGGTTTGCGCCCGTAGATGTCGGAGAGCTTGCCGTACAGCGGCGTGGTGATCGTGGCGGTGATCAGGTAGGCCGTGGTGGCCCAGGCCTGCGCCGTCTGTCCGTGAAGTTCGTCGGCGATGACCCGCATCGCCGAGGCGACGATGGTCTGGTCGAGGGCGGCCAGGAACATGCCCATCATCAGCCCGGAGAGCACGGTGAGAATCTGCCGGTGCGTGAGCCCCCCGTCACCGGACTTGGCAGCCTGCCCCGGCGGGGCGAGTGCCTCTGACATCAGGATTCCCCTTCATGACGAGCCTTGGCGACGGACTCGACGTAGGCGGGCAGCCGGGTCTCCAGGCTGTCCGCGAGTCGGGCCAGCAGGCGAGCCAGCTCGTGCCGGTCCCCCGACGGCCAGTCCGCGATCACGTGATCGAGCAGGTCCCGACGGGCGGCCCGATGCAGGGCGAGCACCGACCGTCCCCGCTCGGTGATCACGAGGAGACTGGCGCGGCCGTCCTCCGGATCGGCGCTGCGCTCCACCAACCCCGCCTTGACCAGCGTGGCGACCTGCCTGCTGATCGTGGACGGGTCGAGAAGCAGCGCCTCGGCCACGGCACCTGACCGGCGCGGCCCCTTCTCCAGGTGGAAGAGGACCAGGTAGGTGGCCTTCTCCCAGCCGGGGGGCGCGCCGAGACGCCCGGTCTGCGCCAGCGCGCAGTTGGACATCCGGACCACGCGGGCGATCGCCTGACCGACGATCTCCACCTCATCGATTCCGGCTGTACCTGCCTGCGCCGCCGCAGGGGCGTCCATGGAACTCTCCTGTTGCTTGCGTCCGCCAACTAGTTGTATGACGCAAGCTTCCGCTCAGCAGAGTCCTGACTTCAACCGAATAAGGTATGACGCCGCTCTCAATGCGAGGGGTGGCCGAGACGCTACGGCACGGGAGGGGACCCGGCCCGAGTTCCGCCGGTCCGCGCCTCCCCCGAACTCCGCCGAACAGAGTCGGGTGTTCCACCTCCGGGGCCACCGATCACCCGGCGGGGCTGCGTAGCGACGCCCCGGTGCGCGGCCGTCACCCGCACGACCGACCCGTCAGCCGGTGACGACGTCCCTGATCCAACGCTGGTAGGTCGCCGTGCCGGTGTAGATCAGTCCCAACTCACCGCACACCGACGAGCCGCCTCGGCTGTCCAGCCCCACCAGTTCCCAGCCGCCCGCCAGCCGCCGCTGGATCGCCGGACCACCGGAGTCGCCGTAGCAGGAGGTGGCCTGGTTCGTCACGTCGATGCACAGCTCGCTGACGCTGTGGATCGAAGCGCGCGAGCACATGGCGTCGAAGGCCACGGTGCGGTCCACCTCACGCAGCATCCTCGGGTACTCCCACGAGCACTCATAGGTGTTGCAGGTCTTGCCCCAGCCGAGCAGTCGGACGGAGTCGCCGAAGGCGGGCGGGGAACTCGCGACGGCGATCGGCGCGGCCGAGACGGGCCGTTCCAGGCGCAGCAGGGCGATGTCGCCGTGCAGCCCGTCCCAGTCGGGATGAGCGACCGTCTCCACCACTCTGAGGTATTCACCGCCCGCGCTCCGGTCGTTGGAGCCGACCCGGGCGGTGTAGGAGCCGAGGTCGCCCTGCAGGCAGTGGGCCGTGGTGAGCACCCACCGAGGATCGACGAGCGCACCGCCGCACCAGTGCTCACGCCCCTCCGCAGGGCGCTGGATGGACACCATGAAGGGATACTTCTCCGCCGACTGGACACCACCGACGATGCGCGGTGCCGTCCGAGGAGCCGCTGCCGCGCCGCCCGCGCCCGCCAGGGCAGTGGCACCCACGACCACTGCGGCCAGCACGGCGCCCAGGATTCGCGGCATCCGCATCGCTTCACTCCTCTGTACGGGTCTTCCGCTCGATGACTCGCTGATCTTGCGCAACGACACGCAGATACCCCGCCGACACACCGTGGCACTCACCCTTATCGGTGAAGAATGACCTTCTTTCGAGCGATTCCGCAGCTCCACTCGACGGGGCCGACGAGAACGTTCTCCGCCACGGTCACCATGCACCGACTCGGCGACGCATCGCCACGGCGTGAGCATCGGTCATCGCCGACGACCGCCGGTCGCCGCACCGGCCAGTGAGGCGGCTCAGGACGGGGCCGAGACTCAGCGCAGCGGCGAGACACCGGGGCACCGCCGACTTACCTGAGCAGCGTCACGCCATGGCCCGACTGACGCGGCGGTAGGCGCGCCGTCACCCGACGAGGAGAAGAACGACCGATGAGACGCGGTAGGCGATGTTCACGGCCGAATTCGGATCGGCGACACCCGGCGAGGCGGAGACAGAAGGACATCGCCTCTTTCCATTGTCAATATATAGCGCACCCCGGGGCTTGCGGCAAGGCCCCGGACATGCTGCACAATCGCCCGTCGACGCCGCCTGCCAGGGCAGACGTCCCGAAATCCGTTGTGCGCGTGCACGTGACCGTGCGCCCGAGAGACCGCACCGCGGGAAGCGGTTCGGCAGGCGGTATCGCCGGTCGAATACCGAACATCGAAGTCAGCATTCGCTATGGGGGAGACGTGTCAGCTCAAGGTCATGAACGAGAGTTGCGAGCCGAGCAGGATCACGTGGCCGGGCTCTACGCACGACTCGACGCCGAGCGCGCACGCATGAAGGGCGCCTACGCGGCGGCGCTGCGGGGGCACGGCGGGGCACCCGTGGAGCGAGACGTCGAAGTGCGCGCGCTGGCCGCCGAGGTGCGACGACTGCGCGTGGCGGACGACGGACTGTGCTTCGGCCGGCTCGACACCCGATCTGGTGATCAGCACTACATCGGACGGATCGGCATCTTCGACGCGGCGAACGAGTACGAACCGCTGCTGCTGGACTGGCGGGCGCCGGCCGCCCGCCCCTTCTACGTCGCGACCGCGGCGAACCCCGAAGGCATGCGGCGCCGACGGCGGTTCCATCCCCGAGGGCGGCAGGTCGTCGACTTCACCGACGAGGTCCTCGGCAGGCCGGGAGCCGGTGAGCGCGGCGACGCGGCCCTCCTCGCCGCCGTCGACGCCCCGCGCGGCGACGGAATGCGCGACATCGTGGCCACCGTCCAGGCCGAGCAGGACGAGATCATCCGACTCGACCACCCCGGGGTGCTGGTCATCGAGGGCGGCCCCGGCACCGGCAAGACGGTGGTGGCCCTGCACCGCGTCGCATACCTGCTCTACACCCGGCGGGAGCGGATGGAGCGGCACGGCGTGCTCGTCGTCGGCCCCAATCCGACGTTCCTCGACCACATCAGCCGTGTCCTGCCGTCACTGGGCGAGTCCAACGTGGTGTTCATGACCACCGGCGACCTCCTGCCGGGGCTGCGCGTCACCGCCGAGGACGCCCCCGAGGCGGCCCGACTCAAGGGCTCCCTCTCGATCCTGGACGTGCTCGCCGCGGCGATCGCCGATCGGCGCCGCCTGCCCGACCGGTCCGTGCCGATCCGACTCGCGGGCGTCACGGTGCGGCTGGACCCCGACATCGCGGCCTGGGGCGCGGAGGACGCGCTGGCGAGCGGGCTGCCGCACAACGAGGCACGCGCCGTGTTCGCCGAGACCCTCACCTGGGCGCTCACCGAACGCGCCATCGTGCGGATCGGCCGAGGCTGGCTCACCAGGGACGATCGCGCGGCCTGGGAACGGCTGCGGTCGGAACTGCGACGAGAGCTGGCCGCGGACGACGTCTTCACCGCGACACTGGACGAACTCTGGCCGCTGCTGACCCCGCAGGCACTGCTGAGCTCGCTCTACGAGTCTCCGGACCGGCTGCGCGCCGCGGGAGCAGATCCGGCGTTGTGGCGGGCCGACGGCGATGCCTGGACGGTGTCGGACGTGCCGCTGCTCGACGAACTCGTGGAGCTGCTCGGGCGGGACGAGGCCGCCGACCGGGCCGCGCGACAGGCCGCGGAACAGCGGCGCCGCGCCGAGGCCGAGTATGCCTCTGGCGTACTGGACACCCTGGTCGGCCGCGCGGACTCGATGGACGACGAGGACCACCTGTATGCCACGGACCTGCTCCACGGCGAAGACCTCGCCGATCGGTTCGTCGAGCGTGACGGTCGGGAACTCGCCGAACGCGCCGCCGCCGATCGGGACTGGACCTACCGGCATGTCGTCGTCGACGAGGCACAGGAGCTGTCCGAAATGGACTGGCGAGTGCTGATGCGGCGCTGCCCGGACCGGTCCTTCACCGCGGTCGGTGATCTCGCACAGCGTCGCTCGGCGGCAGGCGCGACGTCCTGGGCCCGGATGCTGGAGCCGTACGTCCCCGGCCGTTGGCTCCACCGCTCGCTGTCGGTGAACTACCGCACTCCGGCGGAGATCATGACCGTCGCGGCCGCCCTGCTCGCCGAGTTCGCACCGGAGGCCCGTCCGCCGGAGTCGGTGCGTGCCTGCGGCGTCGAACCGTGGGCCAGGCAGGTCACCGAGGAGGAGCTCCCCGCCGCCGTCGAGGAGTTCGTCCGGGACGAAGCGGGCCGGGCAGGCACCAGCGTCGTGATCGGACCGCCGGGGATGCCCGGCACGATGACGGCGGCGGAGACCAAGGGGCTGGAGTTCGACGCCGTCCTGATCGTCGAGCCCGCGCACATCCTCGATCACGGCCCCCGAGGAGCCGCCGAGTTGTACGTGGCGCTCACCCGTGCCACCCAGCGCCTCGGCATCCTGCATCTGCGCCCGCTGCCGCCGGTCCTGGCGCGCATCGGTGCGACCCGGCAGCCCGACCGAGCCGCACAGGCGCGCCTGGTGTGACGCCTGCCGCGGTCGTCGCCGTTCCAGCACGGGCGTCACCTCGATCGAGCCGCCGTCCGCCGGGCAGGCCTCCCACCGAGCCCGCTTCGGCGTGGTCGGCACCGGTCGCGCGGTCGGCGCCCACTCCAGGATGACGTCGCGACTCGGCGTCACGGAGCCCCACAGCAGGGCGATCGGCGGCGCGGCGGGCGGATCGGCACCGGCCTGGCCTCGGCCTCATTGACCCGGGTCGCGACGCCGCAGCCGGACACCGACTTCTTCGCAACGCTCGCGCCGGCCGGGCCCCGTCCTCGATCGCCACCGCCGAACTTGGCCGCCACGTCCGCGGCTGCTCGGGCATCGGCTCTCGGCGGACCGTCCCGGCGGCGGCGTGACTGGCCGCAGGACGACGGCGAGGGCCTCCATACGGACGCCCTCGCCGTCGGTGCGGCGGGAGACGGGAACGCTGCCCCGCCCGCCGATGGACTCAGCCGCGGCAGGTCAGCCGGGCCAGGCCCCAGTCCGCGTAGTCCCACCAGTTCTCGTCGCCGCCGTCGGTGACGACCAGCCGCAGCGTCTCGGCGTCGTTCAGGTGGACATCCATGTCGCGGGCGCCCTCGCCCGCGTAGACGATGCCGCTGTCCCAGACCTTCTCGTCATCGGCCCACACCTGGAAGACCACGTCGCCGCCGTCGCCTCGGCCGTCGTCCGGCCGATTCTGCGAGGACTGCGGGGCACGGTCGTCGACGCCGACCGACGCGGCGAAGCGGGTGCAGTTCTCCCCGAGGTACACGACCGTCTCCGAGGGGGCGAGGGTGCCCAGGCCCTTGTCGTAGCGGACGCCGTTCACGGTCAACGGGAATCCGTCGCCTTCGCCCAGGGAGCCGTTGCTCTGATCCCGCTCGACGGGGCCGAGCGCGTTGGACGAGGCGATGAACGGCAGATCGGAGACGTACGGCGTCCCGGTCGGCGCCGCCACGACCTCGATCGAGGTCTGCTCGGTGATCGTGCCTGCATGGCTGCCCCGGCCGAACTCGGCGTTCACCGCGAAATCGAGCGTGTCGGTCTGCTCTGCGCCGTCGACCGGGCTGAGCCGCCAGGTCGCCGACGCGGTCTCGCCCCGACCGAGGTGGCGACGCCCCGACTCGGCGATCCGCTCGGCCTCCCAGCCCGCGGGCACCACCGGCTCCAGCTGGACGTGGACCAGCTGTCGCCTGCTGAAGTTGGTGAACTCGGCGGCCACCTCCACCGAGGAGCCCGGGGCGATGTGCTCGGACACCGGGTCGACCCGCAGACCCGCCGCACGATGCTTCGGGTCCACGGTGGGTACGACGAGGTCCTGAACCCATTCGCCCGCGGCGACGTCCCGTGCCCGGATGCGGGCTCCGTCGGCCCCGAGACTCACCTGGAGCACCTGCCGGTTGACCACGCCGCCGGTGTTCACGGCGGTGAAGCCGTCCGGGTGCCCGCCGGGCACCACGATCCGCCGTGCCCACCGATCGTCACGCAGCGAGGCGTGGGTGTGTGAGGTGAACAACACCGCCTGCGGATAGTCGCCGAGGATCTGCCGCAGCTGGTCGTCCTGAAGGTGGAACTCGCCCGAGGTGCCGTCCGAGGCGGTGACCGTGTCGTACAGCGGGTAGTGCGTGAAGACGAAGACCGGACGTCCGTCACGGGTGTGGTGATCGAGCCGCGCGCGCAGCCAGGAGAGCTGCTCGTCACTCAGATAGATGTGGTCGTCCAGGTTGGGGTCCTCCCACCACATCAAGCGCTCGGTGCCCAGCGTCAGCAGCGGAATCCCGTCGACGACCTGCTCCGCGTAGACCTCGTCTCGACCCGCGAAGGCGTAGAACGAGTCGTACAGCTCTTCCTCGGTGAAGCCGTTCGGCCAGGAGGGCTGGCACAGCGAGGTGGGCGAACACCACGCGGGCGCGTAGGCCTCGTGGTTGCCGATGCTGGAGAAGGTGGTCTGCGGCCCCGGGGTCTCCGCGATGATGTCGGTGACCTCCTGGTACTCGAAGTCATAGCCCCGGTCGACGATGTCGCCGTTGATGACCAGCGCCTTCGAGTCCGGCGCCAGTTCGTGGGCTTCCTCCCGGACATCCCGGAACGCCTGCAGCGCCCCCTGGATGTCGCTCATGACGTCGAAGGTCCCGACGGAGGTGTGGTCCGGGGTCCTCTCCCCGGCCGATGCCGATGCGGCGAGGCCGCCGCAGGCCACCAGCGCAGCGAGCGCGGTGGCGGTCCATCTGGTCTGTCTCACGGT
This sequence comes from Actinoalloteichus hoggarensis, assembly GCF_002234535.1. NCBI lineage: Bacteria > Bacillati > Actinomycetota > Actinomycetes > Pseudonocardiales > Pseudonocardiaceae > Actinoalloteichus > Actinoalloteichus hoggarensis. The sequence goes on along the minus strand of NZ_CP022521.1, from coordinate 322,487 downwards.
GCGGCTCCCAGGCGAAGCGACGAAGTACACGTCCATCCGGACGCGGCCACCACCATCAGTGACTCAGATGTACCGTCGATCACGCATCGAGGAAGCGCAGCCGCCGACCGGCGCAACAGCAGGTGAACGCCGACTCGTCGAACGGCGACAGTCCCGTCGTTCCTGGTGGCGGCGGTCTAACTACGTCCACCAGGCGGACATGAAGATCATCTTCTCGGCGCGCCGCCTCGTGCCCACTCCGGGCCCGCCCATCCGCCCCGGCCGCGAGCGACGCGTGGACCGGCGGGCGACGGCTCGTTCGAGATCTCCGCTTGTTCGCCCATAGTGATCACGGATTCTCGGTGCGAGGATGACCACCACGACGGCACGCGCACGAGAGGCGATCATGGGCAACGGGCGGAACCCGGGCACGACTCGGTCGGGAACGAGCCGAACACGAGTACGGACCAGAACCGTCAACCTCCGCGACCTGCCGGTCAGACACGACGAACGGACTCTGTTGCGCGCCTGGCAGATCGGGGACCTGCCGACGATCATCGAGGCTGCCGGAGACCCCTACATTCCGTTGATCACCTCCATCCCGCCGGACTGTTCCTCCGCCGAGGGCGCGGCCTGGCTGCACCGACAGTGGAACCAGGCGGCCGAGGGACGCGGACTGCCGCTCGCGATCGTCGACCGGACCGTCGGCGAGGCGGTCGGCATGGTGACGCTCAACAGCATCGACTGGACGCACCGACGAGCCGCCGTGGGCTACTGGCTACTACCACGCCACCGAGGATGCGGCCTGGCCACCTCGGCGGTACGGCTGGTGGTCGACCTGGCTCGCGATCTCGATCTGCTTCGCGTCGAGGCACTGGTGGAGGTCGACAACCAGGAGTCGCAGGCCGTGTGCCGCGCCACCGGCTTCACCGAGGAGGGCACCCTGCGCTCCTACCTCCGCATCGGCGAACGCCACCGGGACATGGTCATGTTCGCCAAGGTGCTGACGGGAGTCTGAGCACGCAGCGGGCGGCGCCGAGTCGGACGTTCGGCGTCCTCCGTTCCGCCGGGCAGGTCGCCTCCGGGCGTCGTCGAGGCCGCCGAGTCGGTTACCCGGACTCGAGCTCAGATCCCGTGCGGATGCCGACGGAAACCGGTCGGGCGCACTGCGAGGTCGAGCCGTTCACACACCAGGCCGCGCATTATCGCCGCGACTCGATGAACGAATCGAATACCGCCGCCATCGTGCGCGACTTCACCATCAAAGATAACCGGCAGGTCACGATTGGAGATTATCGGCGGTCGAATAGCCGTCATCGCCGAAACACTGGAACGAACCCTCGCGTCTTAACATAAGAGCGCTATCTCATCGTTCAGTCATGCCATCAGGAAGGTCTTACCTCAGATGACCGAGACACCGAATACCGCGGCTAAGAAGAAGCGCTGGCCGTGGATCGTCGGCGGCATCGTCGCAGTGATCGCCGTAGCCGCCATCGCCACGGGCGGTGACGACGAGGACGGCGCCACACCGAACGCGGCCGACGGCACCACGGAGGAAGCGGCGGCTCCCGCGGACGAGGGCACCGACGTGCACGAGGTGGTGTACGAGGTGACCGGAGACGGCACCAGCAGCATGATCACTTACACGACCGACGGCCAGAGCGCCACGGAGCAGCTCGGCGACGTCGAGCTGCCGTGGGAGCACACCCTCGAGCTGCCCGTCGACGAACCGCTGCTCGTCGTGCAGGTGAATGCTCAGCAGGCAGGGAGCGGGGAGATCTCCTGCCGCATCACGGTCGACGGCGAGGAGATCTCGCAGGCGACGAGCAACGGGGACTACGTCATGGCGGTCTGCTCCGAGTCGATCGGCACTTTCGGCTGATCACGACCACGAACGGGTGAGAGAGGGGGCGGCGGATCAGTGGCAGCGTCCACGGACAAGCCGCCCTCGGCCTCCGCCGCGACAGCCGTGGCTGCGGGCCGCCGAGCGGGCGGACGCAGCCGATCGGCCGGCATTCACGACATTCCCATGGGCGGACAGCCGACCATACGGCGACTCTGCCGGCGCCGGGAACACATCGACCGGCCCGACGCACCCACCGAACAAGCTCTCCGCCGGGTATCAGCACGCCTGCGATACCGCGATGAACAACGCCGCGAGATATACGACCTCCGTTCAATACCGAGACTTATCCGGAGCGCTCGGACATTGCAGTAGCCACGCGTCGGCGGCGCTGATCCGTTGATACTCTCGAATGTCGAAACTCTCGAGAGCAACCACCGCATGCGCTGATCATCGTCGTCTCGAGACCGAAATCACCGAACGACCGCCCAGACCCCATCATGCCCCTTCGATTCGACGGCTCGGGCGGAACACGATCGCCGGATCCAGGTGCTTCGTCGGGTGGAGAGGACGGGCCCAGTCTCCAGGCGGCGAGATCGGCCCGCGCCGAGCGGCCCACGAGCCGCACGTGAGGTCGTGACCCGGCAAGCCCAGGAAGACCTCGAAGGGCGGCGTCCGGGAACACCCGATGACCGAGCCGGTGTACGCGCCCGCACAGTTCGCGCCGTCGAGTCGACAGGGTCCCGGCCGGAAGGAACGGGCGTCCACCGCGGATGCGACCCTGAACGACACAGGCCCTTCCCGGAAACCGGGAAGGGCCTGGTCACTGCTGGAGCCGCCTAAGGGAATCGAACCCTTGACCTACGCATTACGAGTTCCCCAAAGCCCTGTTCAGAGCGGTACAGGATCGTTCACCCGCAGGTCAGAGCCGTTCCGCAACCTGCGGTGAACCGGGGTGAACGGGGACGAACTGCAACCCGAACCGCAACCCTGAAAGCAGTGCTGTGCTGCGATGATGCAGAGATCGACCCTCCCACGGCGCCCCTGCGCCCTTCCCGGTGGCAAGGCGGCGGAGCCGTCGCGGCAGTCGAGCGCCATGACCAGCCTTGTCAGGATGACCCGCTCGGCGCTCTGTCGGACCGGAGTCACGGCCTGGCCCTGCTCGGCCTTCTCGCGCGTCGTCTGCGGTAGCGCATCCCGGAACCCGGCGGCTGGGCGTCGGCCAGGCCGAGGACGCGCGTCAGCGCGCCCGCAGGACTGAGCCGCGCGCCCGGCCCGCCCGAGGCGACCGGCCAGCGCGGCGCCGCAGGCGGCGCGCCTTGATCCCCTAGAGCCGGATTCGGCAGTACTGACGGTATGTCCGCACCCGCCGACGAGTGGCAGTGGTCGGCCCTGGATCAGTCAGGGACCAGGAATGACGTCAGCAGCAGCGCTGGAACCGTGCGTATCAACCGGTCACGCTTACCGGGCTTGTTGGCATAGGCGATGACCGGGACCTCGGCGGCGTGCGCTGCCTGGATGTCGGTGGCGGAGTCACCGATCAGGACACAGCGTCCGGTGTCGACGTCGAACGCCTTCGCGGCCTCGGCCACCAGATGGGGGTTCGGCTTCATCAGCGTCGGATCGCGTGGGTCACGTCCCTGGACGTGGTCGATGTACACGCTGAGATCGTGGGCAGTCAGGTAACGGGTGATCGCATCGGTCGTGTTGTTGCTGACGATGGCGAGCGGGCGGCCGGTCGCGTGCCATGTCGCCATGAGTTCGGCGGCGCCTGGCGTGGGCGTGGCGGTTGCTACGGCTTCGATCTCCCGTGTCTGGAGGACTGCCTCGATCTGGCGGCCGAGCACAGGTGAGAGTTCTGCGGCGTAGCCGAGGATCGTGTGTGGATCGTCGGCATCGAACTCGGATGGCGGGGGTTGTCCAGCGTCGTGGATGAGGGTGCGAAGTTCTGCGGCGATGACGGGTGCTGGGTATCCGGCGAAGACCGAGCAGACGGGACCGTCGAAGTCCAAGAGCAGTGCGTCCGCGTCGTTGAGCAGCCTGCGGAAGAGAACCCAGTCGTCTACGGGGACGTGTCTCACAGGACATGCTCCCTGCCGACGGTGGTCCACATGCTCGTGAACCAGGTGGTGGCCTGGTCGACGTATTGCGAGCCGGTGGAGGTGTCGTCGTCGGTGGTGGAGTGGTGGAACAGGATCGCGTCCTTGCCAGCAAGGTCGTAGATGGTGGTCGTCTCGCCACCGAGGGAGAGGACGTGCTCTTGGACCGGGTAGAAACCGAAGAAGGCGTCCTCGCCGTTGAGCAGGTAGAGCTTGAACAGGGGTGCGGCGCGGTGCACGCGAACTTCGGCGGTGACCTCGGGGACCAGACCCAGGCGGCCGAGTTCGGTGACGTTGTCGATGATCGCGTAGGTGTGCCGCTCCATGATCCGGTTCATCCGGGCACGGAACTCCGGACTGTCCGAGAGATCGTCGGCACGACACGGGATGGCCATCGGCTGGGAGGAATCCGGAACGAGGATGCGCACACTGATCGACTTCGGTGTCAGTCGCCCGATGCGGATCTTGTCCAGCGGCTCCTGCATCGCGCCGTGGAGGGTCTCGCCGGAGAATCCGGCGAAGTCGATGGAGACGTTCTCCGCCTCGAAGGCACGTTCCAAGTGGGGACGTAGTCCGATGGGGCGTTCGGTGCGCTCGCGGACGAACACGCCGCTGCCCTGCCGGGACACGATCGACCCGTCGTCGCGTAGCTCGCGCAGGGCGTTCTGCACGGTCATGGGGGCGACGCTGTAGCGCTTGGCCAACTCGTTGCGCGAGGGCAGCTTCTCACCGGGGCGGAAGACCTTGGTCAGGATCGCCGCACGCAGGGCGTTGGCGACCTGCATGTACGGCGGACGCGGGTCATCCGGGTCCAGGTCCATGCCGTTCTCCTCCCGCTCTCTGACATGTACACACAAGTACTTAGGTGTACCGGAACGTACGTTAGCGGACCTGTCTAGCTCGGCTAGGTGCCTAGCCGTCTTGCCTTCCCCGTTGACTTGGCTAGCCAAGCTGGCTATCTTGGCAATGCGGGCTAGGTTGGCTAGCTCGGCTAGGTGGGCTGGAGGTGTGTGATGGCGGTTCCGCGCGGTACGCGGTTCGAGATCGAGCACGAGGCGGTGTTTCCGGAGGGTGCGGCGATCGTGGGGCCGGTGAGCCCGGATATGGAGTACGTGTCACAGGAGGACAAGGCACGAGGGCGGCAGCCGAAGCAGAAGGTGGACGAGGCCACCGGGTTGTTGCTGTGGAAGGTGACGGTCACCGACCCCTCGGCGGTGAAGGACCGGGACAAGTCGGCCACGGTGGTGATCCTCGATCCAGTCCAGCCGGTGGCTCCTCCGGCGGCGATGGAAGGCTTCGACTTCCGGCCGGTGGTGTTCGAGGGCCTGACCGTGGAGCCCCGAGTGCAGGGGGAGAAGTTCAAGTATCAGGGCTGGGTGCTGCGGGCACGGGCGATGCGACAGCCCGGCGTCGCGGGTGGCTCGAAGTCTCCGGGGAGCAAGCCGGGCGGGGCGTCCGCCGGCTCGGATGCCGCGCAGAAGTCGGCTGCGTGAGTGCGGGGCGGTGGCCGGTGATGAGCACGGGACGAATCGGAAGGGGCCTGCTCCTGGTGAGTGCGGCACTGGGGTGTCCGTGGCGGTGGCGTGGTCTCCTCGGACGCGGTGAAGCGGTGGAACGCTGCGTATCGGGAGCAGACGGCGGCACTCTTCACCGCTCAGGCATACGGGACACCGGAGAACGTGCGGCGACTGGCGGCGGCATACCGCGCGGTGTCCACGGCCTGGCGTGCGCTGGCAGCCGAAACAGTGATCCCGCTGTGGGCTCGGCACGCGGCGGTGGTCGCGGCCGAGGAGTTCGCCCGCCGAGCCGACATCGAGGACGCCCGCGCCACACTCACCCCTCCTCCCGAATCGGAGTGACGCCATGACGACCTTCATGCCCACCGCGCCGCGTCTGGTGGTGCTGCCCGCTGTCGGGGCGTGTGCGGTGTTCGGTGCGAATCTGCCCGGCCGTGGTCCGACGTTCCTGCTCGACCTCGGTGCGGTGCATGTCGAGATGCCGATCCCGGCGGATCAGCGCAGCCGATCAGCGATGGCGGACTTCCTGCGGACTCTGGCGTTCGCGTCCGAGCGGGCCAGTGAGTGGATCGAGCAGACCTCGGGCCTGTCGGCCGGTCCGGTGATCAACCACGAACCCGACTCCAGCCCTCGACGTGATCCGCGTGGCGGGATGACCTCGGGGTACCGGGAGGTGCGTGGTCAGTGGGACGAGGACGCGCCGCCGTCGGGTCCGGGGGTGTTGCCGTCAGGGCGTCATGCGTGGCCGGAGGACTCCGACCACCCCACCGGGGACCCGGACGAGAAGGGCGAGCGTGGGTGGTGGTCGTGAGTCGGTTGCGGGCCTGGTGGTGGCGCACGATCGGTCACCGCTGCGCCCGGCCCGGTTGTGGTCGGTGGACGCGGAGCGAGGGCGTGCACTGTGCGTGGTGTGCGGCCGGTCGGCCCCGGATGGGTGTCTATCCGGGGGCCTTCCGCAACTGCGACACCCAACCACTGAACATCCGACCCACCGACTGAACACCTGATCACTCTGCTGGTCCGCACAGGAAAACGCGCAGAGGCGGGCTCATAGGTTTGGCGGCCTGCCCGTCTCTGCGCTGTCCACTTCAATGTCATCTAACCGGAGTGAACAACCATGAGCTTAGAGAAACCACCCAGCGTGTCAACCCCTCACGGACGGTCAGTTCCACGCAGGTGTCCTGCCTGCCACAAGTTCGGCAAGTTCGCCCCCGACCACGCGCGCTGTCTGCGGTGTCTTGGGTGGCTGCCCCTGGATTTCGGTCCGGCGGTCAACGGCGTTCGGGGTGGTCGGGATGCCTGAGCGCTCCAGATGGATCGATCCCGCCCCGTTGGAGGTCTCCCGGCCTCGGTTGCCGTGGTGGACCCATTCGCCCCGGTGGGCGTTGGTCCTGGCGGTGCCGTTCCTGGCCGTGGGGCTGGTGGTGTGGTTATCGGTGGTGGTGCTGCGCAAGGCCGCCCGGTATCCGGTCGTCGCGTTCGTGGTCCTGGTGCTCGTCGTGGTCGGCCCACTGTGGGGTTGGACCGTCGCCCTGATCCTTGGTGCGGTCTTGGCTCTGGTGCTGGTCGGCTGGTGGTGGCGGTTCCGTCGGTCGTTCGTGCGCCTGGTGCTCGGTGAGGTGCGCACGGAATGGCGACGGCTGACCGTGTACGCGCCGGTGTGGCATCGGACGATGCGGTTCTGCCACCTGGAACGCACCGTGGAACGCAAGACCCACGTCCCGACCTTCGTCCGGGTCCGTGCCGACGGGTGGCGGGATCGGGTCACGGTCACGTTGTTGCACGGTCAAGCACCTGGTGAGTTCGAGGCCTGCGCGGAAGCCCTGGCGCACTCCTTCGGCGCCCGCTCCTGCCGGGTCCGGGTGAACGGCCCTCGGCGGATCGTCCTGGACCTGCTGCACGGCGACCCGTTGGCATGGCCGACCGCCACACCCGCACTCCCGAACACCACCGAGACCACCGCCGGGTTCACCACCCGCGACCTGCAACGAGTCCCCGTCGGAGTGACCGAGACCGGCCGCCCGTGGCTGCTGCGCCTGATCGGCTCCCACATCCTCGCCGTCGGCGCCACGGGTGCGGGCAAGGCCTCGGTGGTCTGGTCGCTGCTCTGGTCCCTCGCCCCACTGCTGCGCTCGGGCCTGGTCCGGGTGTACGGGATCGACCCCAAGGGCGGGATGGAACTCGGGAAGGTACCCGGCCTGTTCCACCGGCTGGTGTTCGACAACGGACTGGAAGCCGTCGAACTCCTCGAAGACGTCGCCAACGAGGTGAAGCAACGGGCCGAGTCGTTCCGGGGTACTCGGCGGGGGTGGTCGGTCGACTGCGGTCAACCGTTCCTCCTGCTCATCGTGGACGAGTTGGCCGATGTCGTGGCCTACCAGACCGACCGCAAACTCAAGGAACGCGCGAACTCGGCCTTGCAGACCATCACCAGCCAAGGCCGCGCACCCGGCGTCTGCGTCATCGGCGAACTCCAAGACCCCCGCAAGGAAGTCCTGTCCTTCCGCCACCTCTTCCCGACCCGGGTAGCCCTGCGAGTCGACGAACCCGGCCAGGTGGACATGGTCTTGGGCGACGGCGTCCGGGAACGCGGAGCGGCGGCACACGAGATCAGCGAAGCCACTCCCGGCGTGGCGTGGGTGAAGTACACCGACCGACGCGAACCCGTCCGCGTCCGGGCGTTCCACGTCACCGATACCGACCTGGACCGACTCGTCGACTACGTCACCGAACCCGCCTCGGCCGAAGATGCCTCGGCGATCGTGCATGCCTTCCCGACCCGACCAGAGATCACGGGTTCGGAACCGGTGATGCGGGGTGAAGCCGCATGAGCGCCGATCTGACCACCGTTCCCGGCGACGTGCAGGGCTTCACCCGTGCCGAGCGGATGCGTCAGCCACTGGCGGGGAAGGTCTTGGAGGCGACGGCGGATCACCACGGGGTGTGCATCCGGCCGTTCATGATGGAGACCCTTGACTACGACACCGGCGAAATGAAGTACGTCGGCGTCCCCTGCGGCTCCACCGTCGAAACCCAATGCGGCCCTTGCGCTCGGAAAGCACGGGCGCTGCGGCAGACCCAATGCCGCGAAGGCTGGCACCTGACCGACGAACCCGACTTCACCCCCGAACCCGCCACCGGCCAACAGAAACTCCTCGTCGCCTACCGCGCCGACCTGGTCGCCGAGTACCGGCAAGCCTTGGCCGAGGGTGCCGAGACCGACGCCGAAGAACTCCGCGAAGCCATCCACACCGCCGACGCCGACCTACGCAACCTCGGCGTCCGGGGCAAACTCCCCAACCCCGACGCCCCGGCCACGGCAGCCCGCAAGCGCTCCACCCGTCGCAGACAGGACGCACCGAACCTGCCCCGACGGCGAGTCGAGAAACGCACCCTCGGCCGCGAATACGCAGGCAAGTTCCGACCCTCCATGTTCCTGACGTTGACCCTCGACACCTACGGCCGGGTCCGCAAAGACGGCACCCCCGTCGACTTCGCCACCTACGACTACCGACGCGCCGCACGCGACGTCGTCCACTTCGCCGCCCTCATCGACCGGTGGTGGCAGAACCTCCGCCGCTGCGTCGGCTGGGACGTCCAGTACTTCGCGACGGTGGAACCCCAGAAGCGTGGTGCACCGCATCTGCACGCCGCCCTTCGCGGGTCCATCCCGCACTCGGTGATCAAGGACGTCACAGCCGCGACGTATCACCAGGTGTGGTGGCCCAACCACGACCGGCTGCTCTACGAGACAGATCGGCTGCCGGTCTGGGACCACGAACGACGCAGCTTCGTCGACCCCGACACCCGCCACGCCCTGCCCACCTGGGACGAAGCCGTCACCGAACTCGACACACCCGCCCACGTCGCCACCTTCGGCGCACAGGTCCACTCCAAGGGCATCCTCGGCGGCACCCCCGAAGCCGGACGACACATCGGCTACCTCACCAAATACCTCACCAAATCCGTCTCCGAAGTCGTCCAACAAGACACCACCCGGCAACGGGAACACGCCGACCGACTCCACGCCGAACTGGCCGTCACCCCCTGCTCACCCCGCTGCCCGATCTGGCTGCGCTATGGCGTTCAGCCTCTCGGGGCTCGGTCTCAGACGGCCTCGGCGCACTGCAAAGGCAAAGCACACCGGAGAACCACCCTCGGCCTACCCGGCCGCCGAGTCCTCGTCTCCCGCAAATGGTCCGGCAAATCCCTCGCCGACCACCGCGCCGACCGCAAGCGCTTCGTCGCCGAGACCCTCGCCGCCGCCGGAATCGAGAAACCACCACAGAACCCCTCCCGGCTGGCCTGGCAGAAAGTCCGCCCCGGCGACCCCGACGTCCCACCACGCGCACACGTCCTCCTCCACGCCATCTCCCAACGCCTCACCTGGAAAACCGAATACGACCGCGCACTACTCGCCGCACAACCACCACCAGGCGGCGACACAGAACTTTCGGCAACACCACACGCAGCCTGACCACCAGGGGGAAACAGATGGAAAAGTTGTTGTATCGCGTCGAGGAGGCTGCGGTGATCTTGAGTATCGGACGTACTCGGGTGTTCGGTCTGATCAACTCGGGTGAGCTTCGCTCGGTGCGGATCGGCGGCAGTCGGCGAGTTCCCCGCGCGGCGTTGGCGGAGTTCCTGCGGTCTTTGGAGTCCGAGCAGGCGGAGGCGGCGTGATGGCAGAGCGACGCACGCGGAAGCCGAACGGTCGGTCATCGATCTACCTCGGTGCGGATGGCTTGTGGCATGGCTGGGTCACGGTCGGCGTGAAGCAGGACGGCTCACTCGACCGGCGGCACGTCAAGCGGAAGACTGAGAAGAGTGCAACCCAGGCGGTGCAGAAGCTGGAGAAGGACCGTGACGCCGGTAAATCGCGGAAAGCCGGGCGATCGCCCACGGTCCAGGATTGGATGACGGTCTACCTGGACACGATCGCGGTGCAGAAGGTTGCGCCTCGGACTTATGACGACTACTGGTCGAAGACGCGAAACTGGATCATTCCCCTTCTTGGTCAGCATCGCCTCGACCGGCTGGAGGCGGAACACCTGGACGCGATGTACGGGAGCATGTTCCGGGCGAAGTTGGCACCCTCCCACGTGCTCAAGGTCCATCGCATCCTCTCTCGGGCATTGAAGATCGCCGTCCGACGCGGGAAGGTTTCGCGGAACGTCGCCGAGTTGATCGACCCGCCGACCGCTGACCGAGTGGAACAACAACATCTGAGCCGTGGCGAATCGCGAAAGGTTCTTGCGGCCTGTGCGGGCAGGCGGAACGGCGCACGATGGTCTGTCGGGCTGGCGTGCGGCCTGCGGCAGGGTGAGGTGTTGGGGCTGCGATGGCAGTACGTCGATCTGGAGACCGGCGACGTGCGGATCTGGTGGCAGGCACAGCGCAACACCTGGCGGCACGGCTGTACGGACGCGCACGCCTGCGGGTCGGCCTTCCATAAGAAGCCGTGCAAGCGGAAATGTGATCTACACAAGAGCACATGTCCTCGGCCGTGCCCACCCGGCTGTGTGAGTCATGCTCGGCACTGTCCTGATCGGCATGGCGGTGGGGTCGTGTTCCGCAAGCCGAAGGGCACGGGACGGCGGACGATCACACTGCCGGGGCCGCTGATCGCGCTGTTACGGCAGCAACGCATCCGACAGGAGACGGAACGGCAGGCCGCCGGGTCGACGTGGCAGGACTGGGATCTCGTTTTCGCCCAGCCCAACGGCAGGCCGATCGACCATCGGAAGGACTGGCAGGAGTGGGGCCAGCTGCTGCGTACGGCAAAGGTCCGCTACGTCCGGCCGCACGACGCCCGGCACACGGCGGGAACGCTGCTGGCCGAACAGGGGGTGCACGTGCGCACGATTCAGGCGATCCTCGGGCACTCCGATGTACGCACTACTGAGGGCTACACGCACGTGAGCAGCCAGATGACCCGCGACGCGGCCGAGCTGATGGGCTCCGCCCTCTGGAGCGAGTAGCAGACGCAAATGCAACCCCGACTGCAACCCTGAACGACACAGGCCCTTCCCGGAAACCGGGAAGGGCCTGGTCACTGCTGGAGCCGCCTAAGGGAATCGAACCCTTGACCTACGCATTACGAGTGCGTCGCTCTGGCCGACTGAGCTAAGGCGGCGAAGCACCCATAGTGTAGCGGCCTGGAACGAGCCGGGTGAACCGGGGGCGCGGGTCGACAGTCATCCCAGACGCAGGGTGGTGACCATCGCCTCGACCGCGATCCTCGGCTTCACGTTGCGAGTCAGCGCCGTCCGGCATTCGAGCACCGCCTCGAGCCTGCGCAGGGTCGACTCCGGTGTCCACGACGCGGCGGCCTGGCGGATGTCGGCCGCCCGATCGGGGTGGTTGAGGACCGCTTGAGCGCCGCTGCCGGACACCAGCACATCTCGGTAGAACGCGGCGAGGTCGATGAGCGCCTGATCGAGCGAGTCCCGCTGCATGCGGGTCGCCCGCGACTTCTGGCGCTTCTCCAGCTCGCGGATCGCGGCGTTGGCCCCACGACCGGCCGCCGCGGTCCCCTTGCCGGTCCCGCCGCCGCCCATCGCGGTGCGCAGTTCGTCCTTCTCCGTCTCGTTGCGGGTCTCGTTGACGGCGCCCGCCTCGGACTCCGCCGCCTTCACCAGGTCGTCGGCGCAGCGAAACACGTCCGAGGGCTGTCGGAGTCCCAGCGGAATCGCCAGCACCGCCTCGCGGCGGGCTCGGGCATCGGCGTCGGCGGCCAGCCGCCGAGCGCGGTCGACGTGGCCGCCGGACACCGAGGCCGCCCAGGCGGCGGTCTGGTCGTCGACGCCGTCGTGATGGCGAAGCAGCTTCTCCACCGCGGCCTGCGACGGAGTCCGCAGGCGCACCGGCCGACATCGGGAACGAATCGTCACCGACACGTCCTCAGGGTGGTCCGACGGTGCGCACAGCAGGAAGACCGTGCGCGCCGCAGGCTCCTCCACGGCCTTGAGCAGGGCGTTCGCGGCGCCCTCGGTGAGACGGTCCGCGTCGGCCACCACCACGACCTGCCAGCGCCCGCTGGTGGGCCGTCTGGCCGCGGTCTGGACGAGACCGCGCATCTCCGCGACCGAGATCGACAGACCCTCGGGAACCACCAGCCGCAGGTCGGCGTGGGTACCCGCCAGGACGGTCCGGCAGCCCGTGCACTCGCCGCAGCCGGGCGGGTCGCCCGCGCCGACGCACTGGAGCGCCGCGGCGAAGGCCCGCGCCACCGTCGCGCATCCCGCGCCGGGCGGGCCGCTGAACAGCCAGGCATGTGTCATGGCCCCGGGCTGCGACTCGCGTCCCGCCACCTGATCAGCGGCGGCCCGCGCCGCCGCGGCCAGTTCGATCGCCACCTCGGGCTGGGCGATCAGCTCAGCCCACACCCCGGAGTCCGGGGCGCTGCCGGTCCCGTCCTCGGTCGCCACCCGCCCCACCTCCGTACTGGTCAGGCCGCTCCGGCCTCATCGAGGTGCGCGACACCGAACCGGGCGGACGCCTCTCCCCGACCATTATCCCGAGCACTTCGACGCCGACGGAGCCGGCTCGTCATTCCGCGGTGCGGGTGCCGTCCCTGCTGACGCTGTTGGTGCTGCCGGTGCCATTGGGGCCGGCAGCGCCGTTGGAGCCGTTGACACCACCCACGTCAGGACCGACCGGCTCGTGCCCATGAACACGGCCGAGGCCGCGCTTCACCCGCAGTACCGGCTCCAGCGCGGTGCGCACCCTCGATGCGATCTCCGCCTCGGTCCCGTCGGCGTCGACCACCACGTACCGGTCGGGGTTCGCGGCGGCCATCTCGGCGAGCAGGTTCTGCACTCGCCAGTGGTGATCGGCGCCGAGCTGCTTGGTGTGCTGCCGCACTCCCACCTGCGCGGGATCGCGATCGAGCAGCACCGTCACATCGGCACGCAGCCTGCCCGTCGCCCAGTCGGCGAGGCCCTCGAGATCTCGCTGGTCCAGCCCGCCCGCAGCACCGAAGTGCGCGAGCGGACTGTCGACGTAACGCTCCATCACGACCACGGCGCCTGCGTCGAGCGCGGGCCGGATGACCTGTTCGACGACGTCGCTGCGGACGGCGGCGGCGACCAGGGCGTGTGCCCGCGATCCGGTGAGTTCGACGGAGCCCAGCATCCGGCCGAGCCTGCCCTCGTCCAGCGCCGGATCGTTGGCGAGGACCACATGATCGTCGAAGGAGCGCAGCCACTCGGTGAGGTGCTTGGTCTGCGCGGCCGTGTCGACCGCGGCGTCGCCCTCGACGGTGATCAGCAGGCCCGCGCCGCGACGGCGGCCGCCGCTGCGGAACGCCTCGCGCAGATCGGCCATGATCGGCGCGTCTCGCCGGTCGTCCATCTGCCGGTAGGCCAGCACACCGAGGGACACGGCGACGAGCCCCGCGCCGAACAGGATCGGCCGTGTGGCATCGACCTGCACCTCGGTGCCGAAGAAGTCCAGGGAACGCTGTCCGAGGATGCCGATCAGCACGGGGACCAGCGTCAGCGCACCGAACATCACGATCCGCAGCAGCGACTGGACCACCGCGACCGTCCGGCCGCGGATCTCGTCCTCGACCTGCGTGCCGACGATCGTGAGTCCGGTCAGGAACGCCACACCGGCCGAGGCGCCCACCAGCGGCACCACCGCCAGCGAGATCCCCAGATGCGGCGCGATCGCCACCGGGATCAGCGCCAGGCCCGCGCAGACGATCGCGCTGCCGAACAGGCGGTTGTGCGGCACCCGTTGCGCGAGCTTCGGCGACACCGCCATGCCGAGGGCCAGCCCGATGAACACCGCACTGAACAGCATCCCGTAACCGGCGTCGCCCGCAGAGAGGCTCTGTGAGTAGAGCTTCGACGTGCCGACCACCGCGCCCGCCGCGGACATCGCGCCGATGATGCCGATCACCAGGCCGCGGATCAGCGGCGTCGTGCCGATGAACTGGATGCCGTCTCCCAGCATCCGCAGCACGCCTGGCCGTTTCGTCGCACCGTCGACCGGCACGGCCGTCGTGTTGCCGACCGGTCGGCTCGTGGCGCCGTCCTCGGTCTTCCTCGCCGCCTCGTCCGCCGTCGTGGTGACGTCGTGGACGACGTTCCTGGGCCTGCGTCCGGAGATCTCCGGAATTCGAGTGGCGACCACCAGCGCGGAGGCGAGGAACGCAAGGCCGTTGATGAACAGCGCCGTGTAGACGGTGGTCGTCGAGTTCAGCGAGAGGTTGAAGAGGGTCCCGACCGAGGACAGCAGGGTGAACAGGCCCGTGGCGGTGATGACGGAGACGCCGTAGGTCATCGCCAGGCTCAGCTGATTGGCCGTCTCGACCTGATCCGGCCTGCGCAGCAGGTTCGGAATCGAGGACTCCTTGGCCGGAATCCAGAACAGGGAGCACAGCTCGATCAGGAAGATCGCGACGAAGAGCCACCACAGCTCGCCCACCAGCGGGATCGAGAGCATGATCGCCGCGCGCAGGACGTCACAGGTCACCATCACCTTGCGCCGGTCGAAGCGGTCGGCGAGCGTCCCGGCCAGCGGGGCCAGCACCATCGCGGGCAGGAGCTTCATCGCGACGACGCCGCCGAAGGCGAAGCTCTGCGCGGTGTAGCTCTCGGTCAGGTGGGTCGCGAGCGCCGTCTGCGCCAGCAGGGCCAGCCAGTCGCCCATGCTGCAGATCGCGGAGACGATCCACAGCCTGCGGAACGCCGGAATCGCCAGGACGCCGCGTACTCGTCGAACAGTGGACGAACCGAGGTTCGAGGACTGCGGCACTTCCTCACCCGAGGCCTCCGCCGGGTTCCCGCTGATCCTGACCACCCCCGTTTCCCGCGTCTCCATCGTCGACCGCAGCCAAGCCTAGCCGGATTAGTTGATCTTGTTATTCGATTGCTCTCGTTAGAGTTGCGAGCCACTCCGACGAGACTTCAACTTGACACACAGTATCCGCTGGCACGGCCAGATCTGCTGAGAGTCGCCCCCACCTCACCAGAAGTCCGATCTTGGCCCCGGCTGGCCGACAGCACCCGACGCGGAGGGTAAGCGTCGTTGGCCCGCTGGTCAGGAGAACGCCAGATCAAGGACACCGCACGGAAAGCAGGCCGACGACTTCTCGACAGTGGTGAACCGTCGACTTCATGATCACTTCACAAGGTTCTCGTACCGGTTATCCGGAGAGACGGTCTCAACCAAGGAAGATCAAAAGAAAGATGAGCAGAATCATGCCCGCCGCCACAGCGGAGAGCACCATCCAACCGAGAGCCTGATCGCCCGGCCCGACCGCGGAGCGTCGAACACGCACGGCTGCTTCGCCACCGGCTCGGCCCGACGAAGCCGCGACGTGCCGGGCGCCGAGCCCGGCCGCCGCTCTCGGGCGGGTCGCCCCGCCCACCCAGCTCGGCGTCTCCGTCACGAACTCCGCTCGCGGTGCCGGCGGTGGCGCCACGGCTGGAACCGATACGCGGTGATGTCTGCCGCCGATGAGCGTCGAGGCGTCCAACGACCCGCCCACCGCGTCGGGGAACACTCTCGGCGCGCGGAGCGCCTGCGTTCCATCGGGTCCGGACAGGGCGTCGAGTCCTGTCATCGGGAACTCCCGCTTCGTCACCGTGTGCACACCGCCGATCGACCGCGATCCGTCAGCTCTTCGTCGAACTCCTGGGCGAACTCTTGGGCGCGGTCTTCGGCGCGCTCTTGGCCGCGCTCTTGGCCGCGGGCTTGCGCTTCGTCCGCTTCGTCGTGCCGCCCTTCGCGCGCCGCTCGGCCAGCAGCTCCCCCGCCCGCTCGTCGCTCAGCGTCTCCACGGCATCGCCCTTGCGCAGCGAGGCATTGGTCTCCCCGTCGGTGACGTAAGGACCGAACCGACCGTCCTTGACCACCATCGGCTTGCCCGTCGCCGGGTCGGCGCCCAGCTCCCGCAGTGGTGGAGTGGCCGCCGCCGTCCGCCTGCCCCGCTTCTTGGGCTCGGCGTAGATCTTGCGTGCCTCCTCCAGGGTGACCGTGAACATCTGGTCCTCGGTCTCCAGCGAGCGCGAGTCGGTGCCCCGCTTCAGATACGGTCCGTAACGGCCGTTCTGCGCGGTGATCTCCTCGCCTGAATCCGGGTCGACGCCGACCACCCGGGGAAGCGAGAGGAGCTTCAACGCCTCCTCCAACGACACCGTCTCCACCGTCATCGACTTCAGCAGCGACCCGGTGCGCGGCTTGCCCTTGGTCCCCTCCGGCAGCAGCTCGGTCACATAGGGCCCGTAACGGCCCTCCTTCGCGACGATGTCGTGCCCGCTCGCCGGGTCGGTGCCCAGTGTCCGCCCCTCCATCGGGGTGGCGAAGAGCTTCTCCGCGATCTCGGGAGTCAACTCGTCCGGCGGCAGGTCGTCCGGCAGGTTGGCCCGCTGCTGCTCGCCGGACTCGCCCTCGGCGGCCGCCACGGTCCGCTCCAGGTAAGGGCCGTAGCGCCCGACCCGCACCACCACCGTCCGCCCGGCGTCGTCGGCGAACATCGGGATCGAGTTGACCTCGCGGGCATCGATCTGCTCGACACTGGAGCCGACGAGCTTCTTCAACCCGCCCGCCCGGCCGATCGAGTCCTCCGGTCCAACGTCACCCCCGAAGTAGAAGCCGGACAGCCACCCGGTACGCCCCTGACGACCAGCCGCGATGCCGTCGAGCTCGTCTTCGAGCGCGGCGGTGAAGTCGTAGTCCACCAGCCTGCCGAAGTGCCGCTCCAACAGGGCGACGACCGCGAACGCCACCCAGGAGGGCACCAACGCGGAGCCCTTCTTCCAGACGTACCCGCGGTCCTGGACGGTGCTGATGATCGACGCATACGTGGAGGGCCTGCCGATGCCCAGCTCCTCCAGCGTCTTCACCAGGCTGGCCTCCGTGTAACGGGGCGGCGGGTTGGTGCTGTGCCCCTCCGGCGTGAGCTCCGCCGCGGTGACCTGCTGATCGACGGTGAGCACCGGCA
This sequence comes from Actinoalloteichus hoggarensis, assembly GCF_002234535.1. NCBI lineage: Bacteria > Bacillati > Actinomycetota > Actinomycetes > Pseudonocardiales > Pseudonocardiaceae > Actinoalloteichus > Actinoalloteichus hoggarensis. Next base: position 305,093 of record NZ_CP022521.1, on the reverse strand, counting down.
GCCGCCGCTCGGCGTCGTCGGCCTCGCCGCCCGCCTCGGAGTCCACCGACTCCACATAGGCCTTCAGGAAGCCCGCGAAGGTGATGGTGCGACCCGAGGACGCGAAGGTGCACTCCTCACCCGTCGCCGCGGAACCACGAATGCGGACGCTCATGGTCGTGCCCTTGGCATCGGCCATCTGCGAGGCGATGGTCCGCTGCCAGATCAGCTCGTACAGCCGGAACTCGTCGGTCTCCAGCTCCTTGGCCACGGCCCCCGGAGTGCGGAACACCTCGCCCGCGGGCCGGATCGCCTCGTGGGCCTCCTGCGCGTTCTTCACCTTGCGGGTGTACTGCCGAGGCTTCGAGGAGACGTACTCCGCGCCGTACAGCTCGGTCGCCTGCGACATCGCCGCCGCGATCGCCGTCTCCGACAGCGTCGTGGAGTCGGTTCGCATATAGGTGATGTAGCCGTTCTCGTAGAGGCGCTGCGCGGTGCGCATCGTCCGCTCCGCCGAGAACCGCAGCTTGCGACCCGCCTCCTGTTGGAGCGTCGAGGTCATGAAGGGTGCGTAGGGCTTACGGGTATAGGGCTTCTCGTCGACGGCGGCGACCCGCAACGAGACGTCGGCCAACGCCGAGGCGAGGCCGCGCGCGGTCGCCTCGTCGAGCACCCGGACTCCGTCGGACTTCGGTCGCCCGTCGGAGCCGAAGTCTCGTCCGGTCGCGACCCGCTCGCCGTCGACGGCGACCAGACGGGCGGAGAAGGTGCGCGGAGTGACCGACTCGCCGCCGTCCAGCACGGCCGCGACGTCCCAGTACGACGCCGAGACGAACCGCAGGCGCTCCCGCTCGCGCTCCACCACGACACGGGTCGCCACCGACTGCACCCGACCGGCGGACAGCTTCGGCATCACCTTCTTCCAGAGCACCGGGCTGACCTCGTAGCCGTAGAGGCGATCGAGGATCCGCCGGGTCTCCTGGGCGTCGACCAGGTCTTGATCGAGGTCGCGGGGGTTCTCCGCCGCCGCTCTGATCGCGGGCTCGGTGATCTCATGGAAGACCATGCGTCGGACCGGCACCTTCGGCTTGAGCGCCTGCAGAAGGTGCCAGGCGATGGCCTCGCCCTCCCGGTCGCCGTCCGTCGCGAGATACAGCTCGTCGACGTCCTTGAGCGCGTCACGCAGCTCGGCCACCGTCGCCTTCTTGTCCGGCGTGACGATGTAGAGCGGCTCGAAGTCGTTGTCGACGTCCACGCCGAGCCGGGCCCACGGCTGGCCCTTGTACTTGGCGGGCACGTCGGCTGCGCCACGCGGCAGGTCCCGGATGTGTCCCCGCGAGGACTCGACGACGAATCCGCCGCCGAGGTAGGAGGAGATCTTGCGCGCCTTCGCAGGCGACTCGACGATCACCAGCCGACGACCCCCTGAGCCGTCGGCGCCGCCCTTCCTCGCCCGTGTCGACCCTGCCACGCTCTCCCGCTCTCTACCCAGACGGCCGGCCGTCGTCTGCCTGCCTACCGTGCTCGTTGTCAAGGCGTTCGTGTCCAGCCTCGGACTCGCCAGTGTGCACCGACAAGTACTCCCACCGCTGCCCAGGGTGACGCACCCACACCCGGTCGCGCTCAATCTCGGGTGTTTAACGGGTGTGAGGCGCAGCGTGTTCCATCGTCACCTTAAGTGACGATCGCACGGTCGGCGACGCATCGTCCACTCGGCGGAGCTGTTCACCTTCTCACGCCGTGGGCCAGGAACGCAGCACCTCGTCCACATCGCCGACCCCGGTCGGGGCAGGCCCGACGAGTTCCGCGAGACGTGCGATCCTGCGGCGGCCGGTGACACGCAGTGCAGGGCCGCCTGCCCGCGGGCCGAGCAGACTCGCGGGCAGCCCACTGCGGGCGAGCGCCTGCGCGATGGGCCCGTACGTGTCCGGGACATGGGGGTCGAGCCCGAGCAGATAGCCACTGCCGTCCGGCCGCCCCGCCGCCACGACCCAGACGCGCAACGCGGGGCCGTGCAGCTCCAGCCCGGCCGGGACCGACTTCATCGCACCGCGCAGCCAACGGCCCGCCAGCCCGGCGAGATCAGTGCGAAAGGCCGTGCGAAGCAGCGGACGCCCCTCGTCCGACCGGGCCAGCTCCACGTCGATGCCGCGCGCCAGACAGAGCAGCCGCAGCTCGCGCACCCGCCAGTCCTGCTCGGTGATCACCGAGATCCGGGCCGCGGTGCCGTGGCCGAATCCGACGGTCTGGCCCTGCGCGCACAGCAGACCGCCGAGATCGGCGATCCTCGGTGGCCGGGCCTCCGCAGAGAAGAAGGACAACTGAGCCTGCGGCACGCCGACAGGGTAGAACAATCGTTCGAGATTGAGAACCGGCAGCACCCGTTCGGACACTCTGGGTACCCGGACCTCCACCGCAGGCGACGACACGACCCGCCCCCGAGACGACGCTCGGGGACGGGCCTCCCACATGCCGGACCGCGGACCGCGGGCCCACGCTGCCTGCCGGAGCCGGATACAGCGCTCCGGCTCGGTTCACGACGAGGTCAGGAGGAGACGCCCGGCGAGACCGGCTGCTGTTCGTCCTGGTCCTCGCCGATCATGGTCGAGCGACGCTTGGACAGGACCACGGCGACGACGATGATCGCCGTGGCGGTCACGGCGATCGCCGTGCGCACCACGGGGGACTCGTTCGGCCCGATCGAGAAGGTGATCACCGCAGGCGCGATCAGCACCGCGACGAGGTTCATCACCTTCAACAACGGGTTGATCGCCGGGCCCGCGGTGTCCTTGAACGGGTCGCCCACCGTGTCGCCGATGACCGTCGCCGCATGCGCCTCGGAGCCCTTGCCGCCGTGATGGCCGTCCTCGACCAGCTTCTTGGCGTTGTCCCAGGAACCGCCCGCGTTCGCCAGGAACACCGCCATGAGCGTGCCCGCGCCGATGGCGCCCGCCAGGTAGCCCGCCAGCGGGCCGACGCCGAGGCCGAAACCGACGGCGATGGGCGCGAAGACGGCGAGCAGCCCCGGCGTGGCCAGCTCACGAAGCGAATCCTTGGTGCAGATGTCGACCACCCGGCCGTACTCCGGCCGCGTGGTGCCTGCCATGATCCCCGGATCGCCGCGGAACTGCCTGCGCACCTCATAGACCACCGCACCCGCCGCGCGAGAC